>CAZKRC010000063.1:0-12156 GCA_964555105.1 uncultured Bifidobacterium sp.
TCTCGTGTCCTTCGCACTCGGTCACCTGGTGACGCTGGCGACGCCCAAGGACATGGACGAGCGGCACAAAAGCTGGTCGCTTGAGCATCTGCCGATCATTCCCGAGAAGTTTTCGATCATCGCCTTGCCCAAGACGAAAGGCCAACTCGCGACCCTCGGCAAGTTGATGCGCCGCAAGGATGTCACGGGGATCGTGAACGCCTGTGACGCCGGGCGCGAAGGCGAGCTCATTTTCCGGTACATCCTGCAGTATGTGTCCGCCTCGAAGCCGGTCACCGTGCCGGTCAAGCGCCTGTGGCTGCAGAGCATGACCGCCACGGCGATCGCCGAGGGGCTCGCGAACCTGCGCGATGACGAGGAAATGCGCAATCTGGCGGCCGCGGCCCAAAGCCGCTCCGAGGCCGACTGGCTGGTGGGCATCAACGGATCGCGGGCGCTTACGGGTTACCAGTCGCGGCGCGGCGGGTTCTTCCTGACGCCTTGCGGCCGCGTGCAGACGCCGACGTTGTCGATGATCGTGCGCCGCGAAGAGGAGCGCAACCGCTTCGTGCCGCGCGACTATTCCGAGGTGCACGCGTTGTTCGGGATCAAGGGCGGCGGAGAATATCCCGGCCGCTGGTTCGACCCCGCGTTCAAAAAGAACGAGGCCGACGACGCGCTCAAGCCAGAGCGCATCTGGGACGCGGCGCGTGCGCAGGCCATCGCGGACAAGTGCCGTGGCAAGGTGGCCGACGTCACGGAGTCGTCCAAACCGGTGACGCAAAGCTCTCCCGGCCTGTATGACCTCACCACGTTGCAGCGCGAGGCCAACGGCCGTTTCGGGTTCAGCGCCAAGAATACCCTCGGCATCGCGCAGGCGCTGTACGAGCGTCACAAGGTCCTCACCTATCCGCGTACCGACAGTCGCCACCTGCCCCAGGATTACCTTCCCGTGGTCAAGGACCTGATGGGAACCCTGCGTGAAGGGGAGTTCGGCCGGTTCGCGGGCGAGGCGCTGGAGAAAAGCTACGTGCGCCCCGACAAGCGCATCTTCGACGACAAGAAGGTGTCCGACCACTTTGCGATCATTCCCACCCAGGTGCTGCCGGTCGGCCTCAGTGAACCCGAGCGCAAGATCTACAACCTGGTGACGCAGCGCTTCCTCGCGGTGTTTTTTCCTTCGGCCCGCTACCTGCAAACCACACGGATTTCGGTGGTGGAAGGGGAATCCTTCCGTACGGAAGGCAAGGTGCTGGAATCCGCAGGGTGGAAAGCCATCTACGGGACCGAGGTGGGAGAGGAAGAGGCGGTGCTGGCCGCCCTGATCCCCGGTGCGCCGGTCACGGCCCGGGATGTGGAATCGCGCAACGACCGCACCCGTCCCCCGCCGCGCCTCACCGAATCGACGCTGCTGTCCTTCATGGAAAGCGCGGGCAAGTACGTGGAGGACGAGGAGCTGGCCGGTGCCATGAAGGAGCGCGGCCTGGGAACCCCGGCCACGCGTGCGGCCACCATCGAAGGCCTGCTGCAGGACAAGTACATCGTGCGCGAAGGCAAGGAACTGGTTCCCACGGCCAAGGGCATCGAACTGCTGGGCCTGCTTTCGGCCATGAAGATCGAGGAGTTGACCTCGCCCGAGCTCACCGGAGAATGGGAATTCAATCTGAACCGCATCGAGAAGGGCGCGTTGACGCGTGAGGACTTCATGCGGGATACGGAAACGCTCACGCGCCGGATCGTATCGCGCATCAAGGGGTACAACGAAGAGGACGACCGCAAGGAAGCCGGCTTCGTGAACCCGATCGACGGCAAGCCCATGAGCGAGACGCCGAGCCGCTGGCAGTCCGAAGACGGCAAGATCGTCATCCGCAAGGTGTTGGGCGGTCGCCAGATGGCTCCCGAGGAAATCGTCGAACTGCTGGCCAACCGCCGCATCGGCCCGCTCACGGGATTCCGCAGCAAGGCGGGCAAACCCTTTGCCGCCGCCTTGCGTCTCACGGAGGAGAACAAGGTGGAGTTCGTGTTCGAAGGCGGCGACGGCGAGGCGCCCGAGGTGGTGAATCCCGAATCGCTGGGGAATTCTCCGGTGGACGGGGCGCCGGTGTATGAAACCGTGACATCCTATATGTCGCAAAGCGCGCTGGACATCGCCGGTGGAGCCCCCGACACGAAGAAGGGCTTCCGGATCGGGAAGTCGATCCTTGGAAAAACCCTTGAGCGACACCATATCGCGAAGATGCTGACCGAGGGCAAGTCGGATCTGATCCAGGGTTTCCAGTCGTCCAAGACGCGTCGCTTTTTCGACGCGTATCTCAAGTTGGGCAAAACGGGAAAACTGGAGTTCGAGTTCCCTCCCCGCGAGTTCAAGCCCCGCGGCAAGGGCGGGTTCGCGAAGAAGAAGGACGAAGGGGACGGCGAGGCGTGAGCCCGATTGCCGGTCTCACTCTACGGTGAGGTATCCGGACTTCATGGCGGGGCTTGAAGCGCGGCTTCCCGGGGCCTTCATCTTCACCATGGTCTTTGTCCCCTGCACTCCCGCCGCGGTGAAGCGCGTGCCGCGCCGGGTCACACCGCTTCGAAGTCGGTAATGAAGTAACCGCCCTTTTTGTCGGACGGGTCCTTGGTCTGGTGGTACACGTCGAGGATCACGGTGGAGCGGCGGAACTCGTTGCCTCCGATCCTGAACAAAAGCTCGCTGTGCTTCCCCTTGATGGGAACCTCCAGCGCCCCTTCCGCGAAGCGGCACCGCCACTGCGACAGCTCCGTGAGTTCGTGGCGCGGCGCGTTGGCGTAATCGACCTTGATCCACGTGCCTCCCCGTTTGAGAAGCCCCCGGATGTTGCGGGCGAGCACGCGATCCGTCATGAACCCGTCGAGACGCAACTCGGGATCCTCCGTGGAGACCTCGTCCTCGGGGTCCATCTCGCGAAAGCGTGCGAGCATGGTGCCCACGGCAGTGTCGGCCCGGTTGAGATACCCGTTGCGGTCGAACAACGACTGGTCGTTGGGACCGGGCGCGATGTTGGGAAACACGAACGCCACCGCGTCGGCCTTGCCCTGGGGCAGTTTGAAGTGGGGGAGGTTGGTGCGCACCAGGCGCACGCGCGGTCCCCGGGTTGCGAACGCTTCGTCGCCCGTCATCAACGCCGCGTCGATGCCGGCGGCCTCGCAGCGGGCGGCGGTCAGGGCGAGCAGTTTTTTCGAGCCGTCCAGCCCGACAATACGGGCATGGGGCATCAGGCGGGCGAGCTCCAGGAGATAATGGCCTCCCCCGCAGGCATAATCCACGATCAACGGGGACGCGGTCCTGGCCTTCGTCTTTTTCAGGGCGGCATTGACGGCGTCGCGGGTGTATTCGGCCACGTGCCGGTAGGCCCGCTTGTGTGCGTTGTCCGCGGCCCGCGACTCCCACCACTTCCCGACGGTGGCGTCGTAGGAGACGTGCCCCCGCAACAGCGCGCGGGTGAAGTCGAAGTCGGGGGGGGAGTTCTTTTTCATGAAGCCTCGGAAGCGTAAGCGGTGGGGGGCATGGCGCGGCCGGAGAGCGCACGAGCGCTCCGTCACGTCAAACTAGATAGTATCGCGGAAGTGTGCGCTCGTCACGACGGCCGCGCGGCGCACGATCGGGCACAGGGTGGCGCCGGCCCGGCACCGGGATGGCGACACTCCGGCGCCGGGTCAGAAATCCTCTTCGTCCGGCGTCTGCACATCCTCCACGACGACGTCCCGTTTGAACTTCTCCAGGAACTTCAGGGATTCCCGGAACTCTGCGGGGAGCGGGGACTGGAAGGACAGTTTCTTTTTGGTGCGGGGGTGGACGAAGGAGAGGTTCGTCGCGTGCAACGCTTGCGACGACAGGCGCTTGAGCAGGGCGGCCGCGGAGGCCTGGAACAGGGGCGGTACGCGCCCGAGCATGGACTCGCCTCCTCCGTACAAGACGTCCCCCGCGACGGGGTGTCCCGCGTGTGCGAAGTGCACGCGGATCTGGTGAGTCCGGCCGGTGTCCAGCGATACCTCCACATGGGAGGCGAACTGGTACCAGTCGAGCACCTTGTAATGGGTGACCGCCGGTTTGCCCGGAGTGCCGCGGTAGGTGGGGGCGATGACCGCGCGCTTCACGGGGTCGCGGGGGTGGCGGCCCAGCGGGGCCTCGAACGTTCCGGCGGGGGATGCCTCGCGCCACACCAGCGCCTGGTAGGTGCGGTGGATCTTGCGCTCGGCGAGCATGGTCGAGAGCGCGGCATGGGTGACATTGTCGCGTGCGGCGACGAGCAGGCCCGACGTGTCGCGGTCGAGACGATGAACGATGCCCGGACGGTCGGTCCCGCCGAAGTTCGACAACGTTTTGTAGTGGTAAAGCAGGGCGTTCGCGAGCGTCCCCCCCGGAACCCCATGTCCCGGATGGGTGACCAGACCCTTGGGCTTGTTCACCACCACGAGGTATTTGTCTTCGTAGACGATCTCGAGCGGGATGTCCTCCGGCTCGACGTGTCCCCGCGGGATCTCCACCGGCTTCGTCACCTGGATCAGGTCGCCGGGCTCGAGCGTACGGCTTTTACGGACCGGTTCCCCGTTGACGTGCACCGCGTCCTCGTTCATCCATTTCTGAATGCGCGTGCGCGACGCGTTCTCCAGTTTCTCGCCGAGGTAGCGGTCGATGCGCGCGCCCGCGTCTTCGAGCGCAACGGTGATCAGGACGGGCTCCGGGGCGCGCGCGACGGCTTTCCCGGTGGCCTTCGCGGTCGTTGCGACCCGCTTCGCACCCGAAGCGGGGACCAGGGTTTTCCGAACCGCGGCGCCCTTCAGGGAGGGCTTGATCGCAGCGGAGGCCTTGATCGTAGCGGAGGGCGCCGCCTTCACCACCCGCTTCGCGCCCGGCTTCGTGGCTGCCGTTGCCTTTGCGTTGGTCTTTGTGACCGGCTTTGTCGCCGCCTTCTTGAGAGTTTTCTTCACCACTTTTTTCGCGGCGGCTTGTGCAGGCTTCGTGGTCTTCGTGGCCTTCGTAGCCGCCTTCGCGGCGGCCTGCTTGACGACTTTTTTCGCGGCGACTTTCGGGACCGCCTTCTTCACGACCTTCTTTACGACCTTCTTCGTCTTCACCACTTTCTTCGCGTTTTTCTTCACAGGCATGCTTACGTCCGTTCCGTGTCCGGAGGCGTGACCGCGGATCCGGCGGCGGGTGACCGCGTAGATCCTTCAGTCGCGTCGTCCGGCTTGTCCGACGCGAAGAACGGGGGAATGACCAGCAGCGCGAGGCCGATGCACACGGCGCTGTCGGCGATGTTGAACACGGGCCAGCGGGGATAAAATCCGGGAATGCCGACGTCGAAGAGGTCGGTCACCTTGTGCATCCACAGCCTGTCGATCAGGTTGTTGCCGACGGCACCCGAGAGGATGAGCGCAATGCCCAGGCGTCCGGCCCGCTCACCGGGTCCGAGGCGGCGGTAGTATATGCTCAAGAGCACGATGGCGATCAGTGAGAACACCACGTAGAACGACATGGGATGCAGGAAGGGAAGGATTTCGTGGGGCTTGAGGCCGAACGCCGCGCCGTGGTTGTACACGAGGCGCAAATGGAACCAGTCTCCCAGCACGGCGATGTGTTCGCCGTAGTCGGGTTCCCCGTTCGGCAGGGAGAAGCGCGCGCGTGCCCACCACTTGGTGATCTGGTCCGCAACCAGCGTCAGCAGGAAGAGGGCGGCGTGCGCCCGGAACGAAGACGGTAACTTGATCATGGGGTGCTTCCAAAGGTATGCCCGGGGGGGGGATCATGCAAGGCGAGACGGACGCGGCGGGCGGAACGTTCGAACTCGGCGCGCAACCAGCGGTCGGACCACCACATCAGGCTGGTCATGCGCACGATGCGGAGCACGCGCGCCCGCGTGATTTTGAGGCGCGCGCCGCCCGCCAGGGCCCCGGCGTTCTCCGCCAGCAAGGCGAGCGTCTCCGTCGCCATGAGCAGCGGCCACAGACAGAACAGGCGCAGTCGCCGGGCGCCGCGGCCGAGGCGCGGAATGGTGAGGGTGTATTCCAGCGCCTCTTCGAGATGACGCAGGGTTTTGGCGAACAGGGCGTCGTGCACGCGGCGCGCGCGCGCGCGGACTTCGGGCGTAGCGGCGGCGGCACCGAAGTCCTCCGCCGTGAGATCCTCGGCCGCGAGCAGATCGCCCGGGAGCCACGAGACGCCCCGCGCGCGGTCGTCGGCGAGATCCTTGAGGATGTTGACCAGTTGCAAGCCGTTGCCGAACGACACGGCGCGCGCGCGCAGGCGGGAGGCCCGTGCGGCCTTGCCGTCGTCGAGGCGGGCGTGGGCGATGAACAGTTCGCACAGCATGACCCCCACCGTGCCCGCCACGAACCAGCAGTAGCGGTCAAGATCCTCGAGCGTGGCGATCAGCGCCTCGCCGTGTCCGTCCTGCGCGAGGCGCTCCTGGCGGAGCGCGAAGTCGCCCATGCCGCCGCACATCGTCCGCACGCAGTCGGCCAGGGCGCGGCGCGCCGGAGCGGGAAAACGGGGAAAGGCCGCCAGCACCACGGGCGCGCGCGCGAGCAGGATTTTTTCCCAGTCGTCCGCCGCGCGCCACGAAGGCGGCAGCAGACCGGGAAAGGCTTGGGCGGCGGACGCGTGGGCCTCCGCGGTCATGTCGGGGTCGAAGAGCGCGGCGAAGGCCTGCAGCAGGGTCGCCTTGTCCGCCGCGGGGAGTGCCGGATCATCCTCGATGGTGTCCGCCATCCGGCAATAGAGATAGGCGTGCAGCACCTGGTCGCGCAGGGGCTCCGGCAATACGCGGATGTTCAGGGCGAAGGTGCGCGAGACGCGGCCGAGCGCGAAGGCCGCGAACCGGCGGGCTTCGGCGTGCGGGAGCGGGGACAGGGGGGCGCCGCGGAGACGTTCCCTCCAGTCCGCGTCTTGCGAATCCGGGCGGGGGGACGTGCTCATCGACTAGCCCTCGGTGTGGGGGGGATGAGGAATGGTGAGCGCGCGCGACTCGCGAAAACGTTTGGCTTCCGCCTGCAGCACCGCCAGAAAGGTTCCGTCCTCATCGGCTTTGCGCAGACGCTGTTGATGCTGATAGGCCGCCAGACTGCGGATCTGTGCCTCGGTGTAATCCGTGGTTTCATACATCAGCTTGTCGCGCAGTTCGTCATGGATCAGGTAATAAGCGTCTTCCTGCTGGCGGTAGCGCACCTTGTCCCAGAATCCCTGCAACCAGGCCGCTCCCGCGTAGCAGATTACGAAAAACCCCACCAGCCACCAGGAATCGCGTTTTCCGGTATGGTACGCGAGCAGCGCCGTGCCCATGCCTGCCGCGCCCAGGACGATCAGGCGGGACACGAACAGGATTTGCACCTTGCGCATCCCCTTCCAGCGGAGGGGGACGTATACCCAGCCGCGTCCGCGTCGCAGCATGCGCTCGAACCCCGCAGGATAACTGAAAAAAAGATTCCAAAGTGGTTGGGCCGCCAGAAACAGGACGAGCCCGCCCCAGAGACCGTAAACCACCGACATGTTCTGCTGCATGAACCGCGCCGCCTTCGTGCGCTCTCGCTCCGGGAAAAATGAGCATTGATCGCCGGAATCCGGCTTTCGGAGCGGTTGATAAGGTAGGAAAAGGGGGATGAGGTGCAGGGGGTTGAAGGACTGCGTCCGGCGGGTGATCCCTTGCGGGCCTGACGGTGTGGGGGGGGGCTGGCGGCCTCCGGGCCGTCTTCTGTCAACCCGTTGTCAACACCGGTTTTGTATCATTCCGCCCCGGCCCCGTCGTTTATCAAGGTTCCCCCGAGGCATCCGTGAGTCCTTACGAAGCAGATATTCCCGATACCGAAGTTCCCGCCTCCGGACGCACGCCGGGTGATGGCGGCCCCGGCTCGGGAAGCTGGGCCGGGCTGTGGAAGGCCAGTGTGGCCTGTTTGCGTGAAAAACTCTCGGAAGACGTCTTTTCCCAGTGGATCGCGGACCTCAAGGTACAGGAAGTCGGGGATTCCACCTTGGTGCTCGGTGTTCCCGACCCGCTGGACATAGATCACCTGACCCTCGTGTATGCCGGATTGATCGAACACTGTTTCTACGAGGCCACCGGCAGGCGCCTCAAGGCGCGCTTCCGCCGGCAGTCGGTGCCGCAGGAACCGCTCAACCACGCGCCGGCGGTGCCGTTCAGCAGCATGCCGGCCATCGACCTCAATCCGGGTTACACCTTCGAAGAGTTCGTGGTGGGCAGCAACTCCCAGTTCGCCTACTCCGCGTCCCTGGCGGTCGCGAAGGAACCCGGAGGCACGCGCTTCAACCCCCTGCTGATCTACGGCGGCGTGGGGCTGGGCAAAACCCACCTGTTGCAGGCCATCGGCAACCATGTGCGCCGCGAATTGCCCGGAAAAAAGATCCGCTACGTCACCTCCGAGGCGTTCTACCGTGAATTCGTGGAATCGATCCAGCACAACCGCATCAACGAGATGTCGGCGTTCTACCGCCACGAGGTGGACGTGCTGCTCATGGACGACGTGCAATTCCTCAGCGGCAAGGACCGCACCCAGGAGGAGTTCTTCCACGTCTTCAACTTCCTGCATCAAAGCCAGAAACAGATCGTCCTCACCAGCGACGCGCCGCCGGGCGAACTGAAGGGACTTCAGGACCGTCTCGTGAGCCGGTTCCAGTGGGGCCTTTTCGTGGACATCCAGCTTCCGGACCGGGAGACGCGCGAGGCGATCCTGCGCCGCAAGGCCAACGCGCTCAACCTCGACATCTCCGAAGAGGTCATTTCCTACCTCGCCGAAGCCATCGATTCCAACATCCGCATTCTTGAAGGCGCGATCCGGCAGCTGCTGCTGCAGGCGTCGATCCAGCACGCGGACATCACGCTGGAGCTGGCGGAGGAAATCGTGCGGCGGACGGGCGCGCAGCGCCCGGGCAAACGCGTCACCGCGGAGGACGTCACCACCGTGGTGGCGGATTACTTCGCGGTGGAGATCGACAAGATCCTGGAGCAGGGGCGCGGGACCAAGGAAGTGGCGCAAGCGCGCCAGGTGGCGATGTTCCTGGTCAAGGAGCTGACGTCGGCTTCGCTCAAGTCCATCGGCCAGCGCTTCGGCGGCCGTGACCACAGCACCGTGGTTCACGCCATCAAGACGATCGAGAAGGCGATGGACAAGGATGACAGCTTCCGCAAAAGCGTGGACGCGATCCTGGGGAGATTGAAGAACTAGCGGACAGCGGACAGCGAACAGCGGACAGAAGGCAAACACTGTCTTCGATTCACCGTCATTCTAAAGAGAATATCGCGCTATGGCGTTGCTCCGATTCCGGGACGCCTTTCACGTGCTCCTGTATGCTCGCGGCTGTCCGCTGTCCGCTCGCCCCTACCACGCCAATACCGTATTGTCCAGCACGACCTTGACCACGCTTTCGATGGCGCGTGCGCGTCCGGTTTCCTCGGTTTCCCCCTGCTCGGGCGAATAGGCGGCATACCCCGGGATCCGGTCGTCGGCGTACAGCGTGTCGCCCTTCACCCGGTCGATGAAGGCCGCGCGCAGGAGGATGTCCACGCGCCATTGGGTCACGTTGCTTCCGGATGTGGTCAAAGGCTGGTGAGAGTACTGCACCAGCGTCGCATACAGCTCCGCATCCGCATTGCCGTTGACGAGGCGCAGGCTGCTGCGGCTGCGGAACCCGTCCTGCAGGCCGAGGTAAATGCGGTCGGGAAGCGCGGCCTCCAGCGTCCTGTTTTCGATCGGATGAATGCGCAGTGTGCGCAGGTGCGGCGGCAGCGTGCTGCCGGAAAAGCTGTAGCAGCCGACAAGCAGCAATGCCGGGGCGAGGAGGAGGATCAGAAGGCGGAAATGATGGCGCATGAGGGTCTCACGGGAACAATGCAACAATAGAACAATGCAACAATAGAACAGGGCAACGGTAAAATAGGGCGTCCATACGGGAGGGGACGGCGGGGAGTGGGCGATGGAGCGGGTTGCCCCTACGATCGATGTGTCCGGTTGTATCGATTTTCGAGCCGCCGTGTCGCACCGTATCACCGTGGCCGTATTGTCCCCCGGGGGTGGCCCCGCGGGTCAACCCGTGTGGGCCTGCGTCATGTTCCTGAGGGCCTCCGCATCGGGTGCGGTGCGGGCCTCAAGCCCGAGCGCTTCGCCCAGCCTTGCCCCCAGGCCTTCGGTGGAGGCGCGGGCATCCAGGAGCCAGATCGCGCGCGGGGCCTGCGCGCCTTCGCGGTGCAGCAGGGCCCACTCGCGCTTGACCCTCAGCACCGCGGCCGGTTGCCACAGCTCGGCGCGCACGTTGCGGCCTTCCTCGCGCAGCGGTTCCCCGCGTGCCTCCAGGATCGGGTCGCGCGGGGGCGGAAGGGGCATGCGCGTCAGCAGCCAGAGAGCCGGCGCGCGACCGTCCGCGTCGCGGAGACCCGGGAGGCCTTCCGACGCGATCACGAACCCGCCCCGGCCCGCCGCGTACAGCCGCGTGATGGCGTCGCGGTTGCCGTCGATCCATTGGGCATACACGCGGGGTGCGGTCTCCGCACTCTCGCCCGCACCCTTGTCCGCACTCTTGTCCACGCCTTCGCTTGCCGCTGCGCCGTCCGCGCTGTCCCTGGTCTCGAAAAGGCTTCGCAGGGCGGCGTGCAAGGCGCGCACCGCGGTTTGCGACGGGCAAAAGACCAGCACGCCGTGGTCGCGGTACGACCACGCGGCGTCGACCAGAAAGCGCGCGTAGGCTTGCATTTCCTCACCGGCACGGGGCGCCGGTGCGAACGGCGCCATCACAAACAACGGCGGCGGGGCGGCGGACGTGCGCTCGGTGTCGCCCCCGTTGGCGGACACATCGGGCCCGCTGAAACGTCGCACCGGTACCGCCCCGGCTCCCGTATCCGGCGAGGCCTGGAGGCCCGCCATGCGCAGGAAGGGGCGGGCGTCCCGCTCCGTGCTTCCTCCGGCGAGCACAACGGGAGAGAGCAGGAGGCCCGCCCCGAACAGCGCGCGCAACGTGTCACCGAAAGATTCCATGTCGCGCGGCACCGCGCGCAGCGTGGTCTTGTAGGGGTTCGCGCCGTCCTCGAGCCAGTAAACGCTTTCGGGCTCGGCGGCCTCGGTGAGGAACGCGAAGTCGGTACCGAAGGCGCGGAGACGCGCGGCGACGCGCCGGAGCGACGCCGTCAGCGCCAGCGCGTCGGGGCGCGTCTCCAGGGCGGAGAGCGCGCGGGCCAGGAAGTCCTCATGGGCGCGCAGGGCGTCGCGTACGGGTTCGGGGTCCGCGCCCCACGCCACGGCGAGCGGCTCCCGGTAGCGCACGCGGAAGTCGTTGCCGCCGCTTTTGAGCGCCTGTTTGCCCGCCTTTTGCAGGAACTTTTGCAGTTCACGGTCGGGCGCGAACCGCAGTGCCGCGGACAGATCCTTCCACAGGCCGCCTTCCTCCGCCTCCCCGCCGTTTCCGGTCGTGCCGGCATCGTCTTCCCGGGTGGGCGCGCCCGTCAACGCGAGGATCTCGCGCAAACGGAACAACGACAGCACGCGCCCCGCGCCCGCGGGCGACTGCGCCACGTCGGGGTAACGGTGCGCGCCGGTCACGACCACGGCGTCGCAGGGGGGCAGCAGCGCGCCTTCGCGGGCGACGTGCGCGCACAACGTCGCATGCGTCACGAGGATCAAATCCGATGAGGCCGCGGCATCATAGGCGGCATGTGCGGCGGGGTCGTCGCTCCAGGTGTCGCACTGCACGCGCGCCCAGGTGAGGCGCGCCCGTTCGGGGGAAAAGCCGCGTCCATCGGCGACGGGACCCATCGCCCCGCCGGGGACGCGGTCGGCCCATGCGACCAGCGGGAGCAGGGCGGCGCGCTCCCCCGGAGACACCCGCGTGGGCGCGGCGACCAGTTCCGCCAGGCGGGAACGGCACAAATACCCGGACGGTTCCGCCAGCGCGGTCACCTTCACGCCGGAGGCGGGCAGGTTCTTCCGCAGCGTGTTCCATGCGAAGGTGTCGGGAACGGCCAACAGGATCCTTTGCCCGGCACCGGCATGCGCGAGATGAGCGAGTACGCCCGCCAATGCGGTGTGCGCTTCGTCGAGATCCGGCGGGGTTTCCAGCGCGAGCCAGGCTTCGTCGGTGACGAGGGCGTCCAGGTGCGTTGCGAGCACCCGGGCGGCATAGTGGGGGGTGCCGGCTACCGGTGCGGCGCGCCC
>CAZKRC010000064.1:0-12096 GCA_964555105.1 uncultured Bifidobacterium sp.
GCTCGGGGTTGATGTTGCCGCCCGCCGCGAAGCCCATGCCGCCCTGCAGCATCGCCGCCAGGTCGGTGATGATGTCGCCGAACAGGTTCGAGGCCACGACGACGTCGAAGAAGTTCGGATTCTTCACGAACCACATGCAGATGGCGTCCACCAGGGCATGGTCGCGCTTGATGTCGGGATAATCGGCCGCGACCTCGGCGTACACGGAATCCCAGAACACCATGGAGTAGTTCAGCGCGTTCGCCTTGGAACAGTTCGTGACCTGGCCGGGGTATTTGCCCGAAGCCTTGCGCTTGGTCGCCAGTTCGAAGGCATAGCGCATCACGCGATCACAACCCTTGTGGGTGAAGATCGCGTTCTGGATCGCGAAAGCGTCCTTGGTGTCCTTCTTGAAGAAGCCGCCCATCGAGGAGTATTCGCCCTCGGTGTTCTCGCGCACCACCACGAAGTCCACCGATTCGGGGGTGGCGGTGCTGATGGGCGAATGTACGCCCGGGTACAGCTGGATGGGGCGGAGGTTCACATACTGGTCGAAGCCTTTGCGGATTCCGAGGAGGAGACCGAGCGAAACATGGTCGGGCACCTTGTTGGCGTCGCCGATGCACCCCAGGAAGATGGCGTCGGAACCCTTCAGGGTTTCGAGCATGTTCGACGGGTTCATCTCGCCGTGCTTCAGGAAGTAATCACAGCCCCAGTCGAAGTTCTCGTAGCTGATCTTGAACCCGAACTTCGTCGCCGCGGCGTCCATGACCTTCACGGCCTCACGGGTCACTTCCACGCCGACGCCGTCGCCGGGGATGTTCGCAATATCATAGTGCTTCATGTGATGTCTCCTGAAGGGAAATCGGATTGAGGCGCACTATCTAACAAAGTCACCGCACCGCGCGGGAAGGCGCGGCACGACAACTCCAACACGCTGGTAGTTTTCCGCGCGGGCCGCGCGGAGAAGGCCAATTTCCCGGGACAAACGCCCCGGATCACATCCCGTGCACCACCGGTTTGAGGGTGGCGGAGAACCCGCCGGCCCTCATTTCATACCAGTACACGCCCGGCGGAAGCGCGCCGGTTTCCAGCTCCGTCACATGCGTGCCGGCACCGAAACGGCGCACGGCTTGCCCGGCGACACGGCGTCCCTCCCCCGAATACACCGTGAAGGAAACCGGGGTCTCCCGCGGCAACGTGAAGCGCAGTACGGTGTGGCCGCCGCGTCGCGCCGCCTCATGAAGGGAGAAGCCCGGGGCCGCACGTCCGGCTCCGGGGCGCAGCGACGTCTCCGTGTCGATGAACAGGGCCGTATCGATCGAATTCCCCATATGGGCATAACCCGCGATGTTCGGGTGCAACCCGTCGTTGTTGTACGCCGGCAGAATGCGCGTCGTGTCGTTCGGGTTGCGGATGATGCGGTCGAAATCGATCACCGCGTCGTACTTCGGAGTGGAACGTACCCAGGCGTTGATGCGCTGGCGGCAGCCGTCGCTGTTCACGCTGTAGTAGTTGTTGCCGTTGAACGGCGTGATGGTGGCACCGTACACCTTGATGCCCCGGGCGCGGGCCGAGTCGGCGATCTCCGTATAGGCCTTGATCATGTTGTCGGACGTCGTCACCGAGCACCCGGCGTTGCCGATGTCATTGACTCCCAGCGCGATGATGATCCACTTCACGCCCGCATGATCGAACAGATCCCGCTTGTAGCGCTGCAGGCCCGGCGTACTGACACCGCCCGCCAGCATGGCGCCGGCACCGATGCCGCCATTGAGGACGCCGACATGCCGCGTGCTTTCATGGGCCAGCAGGCGGGTGGTCAGGGCGTCCGTCCAGCGCGTGAACGCGTCGTTGGTGACGCCATAGCCGTCAGTGATGGAGTTGCCGAGAATGGCCACCGCGCCCGCAGTCCGTGCCGCGCGCACTTCCATGCTGCTGATCACCCAGCTGCCTTGGCCCTGCTGCGTGGTCACCGAACCCGCGAACGTGCGCGCGGCGGTCTGGTTCCCCGCAAGCACACGGGGCACGGTGCGCGACCCACGATGCACGGTCACACCGGGATAGGTCCCGGCGGCGGGAACACCCGCCCCGAAATGAAGCGTGACCTGCATCTGGGCGCCACCCTCCAGCGGGAAGGGCAAAGCGTCGGACCACACGGAACCGTTCGCGGACATGGTGACCGAATCCTTGCCTTCGAACGTGAAGAACCGCAGCGTGTTCGTGTCGATGATGCCGGTACCCGCCGACACGGCGATGCTCACGGCGTTGATCTTCACCGGCACGTTCGTGTACTCGTTCGTGAAGCGCATGCGCAACGTATCACCGCCGAGCGAAACACGCAGGACCTGGCGCACCGAATTGTTCGAGAGCCCGATGGAAGGGGGGTTGAAACCGCTTTGCGAACTCACCAAAGGTTCGGGGGCGGTGGCCCATGTGGCGACCCACTGGTTTTGCGCCGCGGCCGGGAGCGCGCCGGCGATCAACAGGGCGACGACCGCCCCGGCGCGCGCACGGGCGGCATGAACGAAGGCACGGTGCAGGGCGGGAACGAACGGGGGGAGGGACGGGTGCATGCGGACTCCGAGGTCGGATGTTTTTCGTCCCTAGATAATACAGCCGTCGCACGCTTCCCACCCCTCGCCACGCGGGCGGGTCGACGTACGCCTCCACCGTCGCCATATGTCCCATTCCCGGGTCGCATCGCGACGCCGGAACGCAAAAACCCCGGCTCCAGGAACGGAACCGGGGTTCGCAAGCAACCGTGCATGGTGCCGCAAGAAGGACGAACCGCGCGTCCTTGGCCTTTAATCCCTTTAGCGGATCGCGATCGTCTTCGGCAAAGCGTCGGCAGCCTTGGGAATGCGCAGCGTCAACGTGCCATCCTTGAAGGAGGCCTCGATCGCATCGGCCTTGACGTTGCGCGGCAATGCGAAGCGGCGCGAGAACGTGCCGTGGCGCGACTCGACGTAGCGGTAATGGCCTTCCTCACCGCGCTCCACGGCGTTCTTCTTGCCGCTGAGCACCAGATGATTGTCCTTCACCTCCACGTTGATGTCCTCACGCGCCACACCGGGAAGTTCCGCACGCAGCACGTGCGCATCCTTCTGCTCGACGACATCAACGGCGGGCACGAAGCCGGCTGCGGTTCGGCCGGTGACGGCGAAGGTACGGTCAAAGTCGTTGAAGAATTGATCGATCCAGTTGTTGCTACGGGTGTAAGTCGCGGGATAAGTCATGATGTCTCTCCTTGAAGTCTGGTTGAAGGTCCTCGTGAAAGTGAGGGGCCGGTTCCGCCGGCGTTCGCCCTCTCTCAATGCAACCCCCGTGCCAACTCCATGAAGGATCGTTTTCCCCTGATTTTGTGCCGGATTCCCGGTTCAAAGCCTCTCTCGCGACGAAAAAACACCTTCCCCGGTGTCAAATCCCGCGGAACCCGCCCGGAGGTCCCCTTTTCAAGGCCCGGGGCGCTTCCCCCCACCCTTTCAAGTTCGAACCCGCCCTGCAACACTCCGTTTTTTCTTGCGACACGTTTTTGGGTCTCTCCGCGTGAGGGCGTTTATTGCGGAGTCAACACTTTTTTTAGTCGTTGACGAGTAGACGAAAAACCCCGGATCCGGGGTTCCGTACGCTTGCCGTTTGAAATTGATATTCATCCGGTAAATAAAGGATCGAATGCGTCCGCCACCGCGACTTTCCTACGCGAAAACACCCCGTTTGTGATAGATTAACAAAACGTCTTCCCGTCGTTTCATTCAGTGCAATCCTTCAGTGCAAGAGAGCGGGGCGGGAACCGTGACCCTTTCTGTACCCGTGTACCCGCAACCGGAGCCGAACGTGAACCTCAGACATTCCCTTAAACTTACCGCAGCCGCCCTGCTGATCACCGCCGGGAGCGCGGCGACCCAGGACCTCCCGCAGGATTTACCCAATCCCCGCGTCGTTCTGACCAATGTCCCGAACACGAACTTCGGCCACATGGGCATCGACTTCCTTTCCGACGGCCGCATGGTGCTGCTGTCGAACGGAAGCGCCGCACTCGGCGCCCAGGGTGATCTGGGCGGTGGAGACATTCAGCCCTGGAGCACCACCAAGGATTACTCCGTCTGGATCATCAGCGGTCTGAGCGCCACCGGTGACCTGACCGGCGTGACCGCCACCAAAATCCTCGACCAACTCACCGGCCCGCCGCCGGGCGTGGTGGTCGTGAACGACACCGTGTACGTGATGGACCGCACCGCGTTCTACCGCATCAACAGTCTGAATCCGACCGGCGGCATCTCCAAGTCGCAGAACGCCACCCGCCTGATCGACGTGCCCGCCCTCGACTCCAACTTCTCCTGGAACCGGGGCCCCAGCGGCCACCAGTGGATGTTCACCCCCCAGTACCACAACGGCCGCTTCTATGCCGCCTACTCGGGTTCCATCCGCCGCCCGGCCACCTCCGGGGCTCCCCCGACCAACACCGTGACCGGGGGCGTGCTCTCCTGGGCCCGCGACACCGTGGTCGCCCCCTATTCGTCCACGGCCTCCCCCACCAACAACCGCGGCTACCGCCGCGAGGCGGGGGGCCTGCGTTCCCCCAACGGCATGGGTACGAACGGCCACTACATGTTGCATACCGACAACCAGGGCAGCTTCAACCCCGGCAACGCCGTGCGCCTCTTCCGCCCCGGCCAGCCGCTGATGACCTATGGGCATCGCCAGTGCACCAACGACAATCGCGGCGGTGCCTCGGTCGCGGACTGCAACCCCCAGCAATCGAGCAGCGCGCCGGCGAACACATTGCGCAACTGGGCCGAAGATTTGCCCTACATGCCCCCGGTGATCTGGATCCCCTTCTCCCCGTTCCGGTCAACCAGCCAGCCCGGTTACATGGCCAGCGGCCCCTACAAGGGCCAGTGGCTGCTCGGTGACGTCAACGGTCACGGCGTATTGCGCCTGGACGTGGAAGACGTCGACGGTGCGGGTCATTACCAGGCGTCCGCCATGCTGTTCAGCGGCGGCGCCCTCAACAAGTTCGGCATCACCGGCACGGGCCAGCGCGCCCACCGCGCCATCAATCGCATCCAGGCCTCCCCGGACAGCGCGATCTACATCGGCAGCATCTACCGTCGCGACGGCAACTGGTCGGCGGGAGAGACGGCGCCGGTCCTGCGCGCCACCTTCAAGGACACCAGCCTGTTCGAGATCATGGCCCTGCGTTCCAGCAAGAGCACGGCGGGTGACGCCAACGGCGTGGTGATCGAATTCTCCGAGCCCGTGGACCCGGCCACGGTGACGCCGGCCGCCATCTCGCTCACGCAGTACAACTACTCCATGGGCGCCGCCTACGGCTGCAACGGCACCGTTTGCCAGACCAAAACGCCCGCGGCCCAAAGCGTCACGTTCTCGAACAACAACATGCGCGCGTTCGTGTCCATCGCGACGCCGGACACCAGCATCGGTGCCTCGCACTTCGGCACCTACGGCACGGGCAACAACCCGACCGGCGTGTGGGGCGGCCCGGGCAACCAGGACCGCACCCTGCGCGTGACGCTGGCCAATACCGTGCGCTCCGCCGCCGGCGCCCCGCTGTTCTACAACATCGCCTGGCTCGGCTGGAACTTCCAGTCCGCCCGCAGCTTCGACCCGGCCGCGGTCTCCGTGACGCCCGCAGTGCGCGCCGAGACCGGCCGTCTCGCGAACGCCATCACCGTGAACACGGCGGGCGGCACGCTCGACATCCAGGTCGGCCTGGAAGGCCGGACCACCGTGTCGATCTACTCGCTGACCGGCGAACTGAAGGGTCGCCAAAGCGGTGCCGCCGGTTCGTTCCGGTTCAACACGCGTTCACTCGACCGCGGCCTGCACGTCCTGCACGTCAAGCAGGGCAACGCCGTCGTCTCGCGCCGCATCACGTTGTAAGGACGTCCATCCCCGACAAAAAGCCCCGGCCTCCGCAAGGAGCCGGGGTTTTTTGTTAAAGCGCCAAGCGGAAGTGAACGATGAACAATGAGCATTGAACAGGACAACGGTGGACGAAAGGCTACATGCCCTTCGGACTTGAAGTATCACGACAGGGGGACGACCCGTTGATGCTCGCTCCCTGATCCCTGTAGAGCGGCGATCTGATGCTGCCCTTCGTGTTTACGGCTGTGATGTTGTGATGTTGTGATGTTCTATTGTTGCATCCATGCCCCTTCCCCGCCTTACGCTGGACGACGATGCCCTCACGCGGTTGTTCACGCTCTGGAACATCCCGCTGCCCGCAACGGGGCTCGTTCTCTTCGCGCTGCGCGGCGCCGTCCCCCTGGAGTCTCCGGGACACGGAGAGGAAGGCGCAGAGAGTGGCGCAAAAGAGGGTGCAGAGGAGGACGCACAAGGGGACGGGTGGCGCCGCCGCGCGACGCTGGAACTCATGCGTCCCGACCACATCCACATGCGCTGCACGCTGGGGATCTGGAACCGTGCGACGCGCCACCTGTTCGTCGCGCGTGGCTCCACCGTGCCGCACCGGGACAACGTCCTCAAGGCCGCGGCGCGCACGGGGGCGATGAAGGGACGCGGCACCAACCAGCTCGAACCCGGTTACTATACCGACCTGACCAAGGGTGAACACCTGCAAGGCAAGCCGCAAGGTCACGCCGCGCTGCGTCAGACAGGCTACCGGTTTTACCGGCGCGCGCATCTGGGGCATCTGGCAGACAATGGCACCGTCGCGAACGGCCCCGACGGCCCGCGCGACGCTCTCTACACGGCGCGCGACCCCCTGTTTTTCGGAAACCCCTACGACAACCTTCACTGCGCCTGGAACAACGACCCGGATGGGCCCGGCTTCCGCAGCGCGGGGTGCCTGGTCGTGGCGGGATGGCCCCACTCCCCGCGTCTTCCCGACGCCCGGCCGAACCAGGGCGCGTGGAAGACCTTTCACGACCTGATCTACGCCGCGCCCCAGGACACCTTTCCCCTGCTGCTGCTGCCGGCGCAAGAGGCTGCGGAGGCCTTGGCCTCCCCGGAGAACCACGACGCCTTATCCCCCCCGTCCGCCGCCCCCCGTCTCGTATACGGATCGGAAGGCGAGGTGGTGAAGGCGCTGCAGCGCCGGTTGTACGCACAAGGGGTCTATACGGGGCGGATCACGGGACGATTGGGTGCGTCGACCTACAAGGCGTGGACACGGAGCGAGGCAAAGACAGCGGCCGCCATCGCCTGAGACCGTCATCCCGACTTTCGTTCCCGGCTTTCCCGGCTTTCCCGGCTTTCCCGGCAGTGCGTGGTGATGAAAACCCGGAAGACCGCCGCCCCCGACAACCAAACAGGTCTCCGCAGTGAAAAACCGCCCGGTGCCCCATCCTCCGGCCCCCGGGCCTGCCCCCCTGCCTCAAGACGTCCCCGACCCGGACTGCTATCTTTCCCTTTATAATGTCTATTTCGCCTGCCTCCGCCCTCCGCAAGCCCCTCTGGCTGAAAGCCAAGATTCCTTCGGGCCCCGACTACGCCGCCCTGCGCGACAACGTCCGGGGTCACAAGCTCCACACGGTGTGCGAGAGCGCGAGCTGCCCCAACCTGGGAGAGTGCTGGTCGGCCGGCACGGCCACAGTGATGATCCTGGGCAATACTTGCACACGCGGTTGCAGGTTCTGCGACGTGCCCAAGGGACGGCCAGACGGCCTCGACGGCGAGGAGCCCGAGCGCGTGGCTGAGTCGGTGCGCCTGATGAACCTGAAGTACGTGGTGATCACGTCCGTGGCGCGCGACGATCTCGCGGACCAGGGCGCGGAGGTGTGGCACGAAACCATCCTGCGCACGCGCCTGGAGAATCCCGGCACGCGCGTGGAGATCCTGATCCCCGACATGCAGGGACGCCTCGATCTGGTCGATCACATCCTCGATGCCGGTCCCGACGTGCTGAACCACAATTTCGAGACCGTGCAGCGCCTGCAAAAGCATGTGCGCGGACGCGGCAACATCGCGGACACGTCGGCGGTGCTGGCGCGCGCCAAGGAGCGCGGCTTCATCACCAAGACCAGCCTGATGGTGGGTGTGGGGGAGACGCGCGATGAGCTTGAGGACATCATCCGGCTCATCGCGGGGTTGAAGGTGGACATCCTCACCATCGGGCAGTATTTGTCCCCGGGTGGTGCGAACCACCTGCCGGTGTCGCGCTTCATGCCGCCGGAGGAATTCGACGAACTGCGCGACTACGCCCTGGCGCAGGGCATCCGCGTGTGCCAGTCGGGACCGCTGGTGCGGTCGTCCTACAAGGCCGACGAAGCGGCGATGACGATCTTCGGGGAGTAATCTTCGGGGAAGTGATGGCGGTCATCACAACATCACAGCATCACAGCAATAGAACGCAAGGGTCATTACGCTCCTGGCTTGAGCGCGGATATGCCATGAAGCCGCCACAACCGCTCAACGCGAAATCGTCCGCGAAGCGGTCCCTTCTACTGCTGTGATGCTGTGATGTTGTGCTGCCTCAAGTCCGCCTCCGCCTCGTCCCAGCACTTCTCCACATACTCCTTCATCGCGTTCCACGAGGCCTTCTCGTCGGGCATGCCCTTCGTCTCCATCGCGGGGAAGAACCGCAGGTCGACCGGCAACGGCGTGGGCGCCTTGGGATCGAACGCTTCATAGGCCGCGCGCGAGTTGTTGATGTGCACGGGAATGATGCGCGCGCCGGCGAGCAGCGCCATGCGCATACCGCCCATCTTCAACTTCAATCGCTTCCCGGTCTTGCTGCGTGTGCCCTCGGGGAACACCACCAGCGGGCGGCCCCCCAGCGTGCGCGCCGCCTCTTCGAGCGTGCGGCGGGCGCTGGTGCTGTTGGTGCGATCGATGAACACGCTGCCCACGGCGCGCATCCAGAAGGCCAAAAGGGGAATCCGGCCCAACTCCTTCTTCGCCACGAACCCCACGCCTTCGGACGTACCGGCCGTCATGGCGGGAATGTCGAGCCAGCTGTTGTGGTTGCACAGGTACACGCGCGGCGTGTCCCGCTCGAAGGGGAGGTGTTCACGGCCGGACACCCGGAGGTCCACCTTGAAAACCCCCAGCAGATAATGCCCCCACTCCACGAACAGACGGTCGACGGTCTCCTGGCGCCGCTCCCGCCCGAACAAGGACGCCCACGCGTAATCGCGCAGACAATAAGCCATGAAAGCCAGGATGCGCATGACGCGCCAGACTGTGATCACGAAATCCCTCCGATGAGTCTTGACGAAAAATAGCGACCCAAGGGAAAAAAGGAGGAAAACAAAAATGGCTCCCGGAAGGAGCCATTTCATGAGACGAAAGTCCACGCTTAACGCGCGGCTTCCGTTCTTTCCTTCAGAGCACGGCGAACGGCCGTGTTCATGCGGCGCTTCTTCTCTTCAGAAGGCTTTTCATGACGCTGCTTTTTCTTCACGTCGGAAATGATTCCGGCCTTTTCGCAGGTCTTGGTGAACCGGCGCAGAGCCTTTTCGAAGGACTCGCCGGGACGCACGATGACGCCTGTCATATTGTTGTCACCTCATTTCCACATGTTGGAGGTTCGTTTGCAGGGTCAGGAAAGGTATCTCGTCGCGCTCTCCCCTGTCAATCCCGATTTCCCCGTCGCCCCCGGAAATTCCGGACGAATCGCGAGGGTTTCCATGAATAAACGCGAATTTTGGGGGAGGGGGTGAACACGAACCGGCGGAACGCACCTTTTTATGGTAAAATATTCCTCAACAAACAGTGAATTCCGTCGATTCAAGGCGTTTCCGCCGGTCCGTGGGGGGAAACACCCTGTATGCGTCCCCTTTTGTTCAGGACAAGGGGTGATTGGACTAAATTGCAGACCGTGTGTTTTTGTGAGTGACTTGATCAACGTTTTACCATGCGGGAGGCCGCCCATGCGCCACTGGAAAACCCTGACGTCCCCGACTGGACCCGTCCTGTTCGCGTCCCTGATCGCCGCGATGACCATTATGGTCGCCGGTTGCAAAAAATCCGAGCCCGTTCCGGCGGAGACGATCGCGGACACCGCGGTGGTGCTTCCGGAACCTCCCGGCCTGGACAGCCTTGAGGATGCGTTCGCCGAGGACGACCTTGAGCCCGCGGTGGAACCCGCCCCGCAACCCCGGAAAACGGCTCCGGCCAAGCCCGCCGATCCGCGCCAGGGAATCGTGGAAAACGGTGCCTATACCCTGCAAATCGGCATCTTCAAAAGTGAGGCCGTGGCCCGCAAGCGCGCGGATGCGCTGAAGGCCCAGGGCTACCCCGCGTACGTCTCACATGTGCGTGACCCCAAACCCGAGATGCCCGGCTTGTACTATCGCGTCCGCATCGGCAGCTTCGCCACGACGGTCGCGGCGCGCCACTACGGCGCCGCCAACCTCGCTCCGGCCGGCATCGATTACTGGGCCGACCTGAAGGGCCGCGACACGCAACCCGTCGTCCCGGTCTACAAGCCCCGCCCGGCAGCACCCGTGCCGGCACCGGCACCCGCCCCGGCTCCCCAGGCTCCTCCCGCGCCCGCCGCGGCCTCGGAATCCAGCGTGCCGGCACCGGCGGCGCCCCCGGCCCCCGAACCGCCGCCGGCCGCCGCGCCCGCGCCTGCATCCCCGCCGGCACCGGCCGAAGAGGCCCCGCCCGCCCTTCCCGACTGGTAAACCGGACCAGAACCTGGGGGCGGACAGACAGGGACCGACGTTGTTTGGTACCTTTGAACGCCCCCAGAACCGGATCCATCGTGCCTAAAAACTCCGCCCCGTCCGTCCCCGCCGCTTCGGCTTCGCCGACCGCGATCCCCTCCCGGGATCGTAAGGTCCGCATCGTCAACCTCGGCTGTTCCAAGAACCAGGTCGACAGCGAAAACATCCTCGGCGAGTTCGGCCGCGCGGGCTTCGCCCTCGCCGCGGACGGAGACCGCTCCGCCGTGACCGTCATCAACACCTGCGGATTCATCGAAGCCGCCAAGGAAGAGTCGGTGAACGAGATTCTGGCGGCGCTCGACCAACGCGCGGACGGTGAAAAAGTCGTGGTGGCGGGTTGCCTCTCGCAGCGCTACCTCGACGAACTCCACAAGGAAATTCCCGAAGCCGACCTGCTCGTGGGCACCTACAAGCCCGGCGAAATCATCGAGCGCCTCGGGCTCACCTCCACGCTGCCTTCGGACTGCGTCGCCGGTGCGGGACCGCGCGCCCTCATGGGCGAAGAAGAGCATCATGCGTTCTTGAAAATCGCCGAAGGCTGCAACCGCATCTGCGGCTTCTGCGCCATTCCCGGCATGCGCGGCAAACAGCGCAGCCGCTCCATCGCCGACCTCGTCGCCGAAGCGCAGCAGCTCGAGTCGTGGGGCATCCGGGAAGTCTCCCTGATCGCGCAGGATCTCACATACTTCGGCCGCGAAAAGAACGGGCAGGAAACGCTCGAGGAACTGCTGCGCACTCTTCTCCGCGAGACCGGCATTCCCTGGTTCCGCATGATGTACGCGTATCCGGCCTTCCTCACCGACGGCCTGCTCGACGTGATGGCCACGGAATCACGCGTGTGCAAATACCTCGACATGCCCATCCAGCATGCCAGCGACCGCATGCTCAAGGCCATGCGCCGCAATTATACGGGGGAAAGCCTGCGGACGCAACTCGCCGGGTTGCGGGCGGCCGTGCCCGGCATCGCCCTGCGCACCACCGTGGTGCTCGGTTATCCCGGCGAAGCGGAAGAGGATGTGGAGGAACTGCTCGCGCTCATGGAGGAAACCCGCTTCCGCCATCTCGGCGGCTTCACCTACTCCGATGAGGAAGGCACGCACGCCTTCGACCTGCAGCCCAAGGTGCCCCTCGACGTGATGGAAGAGCGTCTTGGGCGCGTCATGGACCTGCAGCGCGACATCGCCACCGAAGACAATCAGGCGCGCATCGGGACGACGGTCGATGTCATCGTGGATGCCGTGGCGGAAGGCGAGTCGCACCATTTCGTCGGCCGCACCGAGGGCGACGCCCCCGAGGTCGACGGCCGCGTGCTGATCCACGGCCCCGCCGACGCCACCCCCGGAACCTTCCGCAAGGTGTTCGTCACCGGCGCGACGGACTTTGATTTAGAGGGGACGTTCGCGGTGGGGGCCGGGTGGACCGGGCCCCGCGCGCCCCCCCCGCAAGCAACCAGCCC
>CAZKRC010000065.1:0-11794 GCA_964555105.1 uncultured Bifidobacterium sp.
AGCTACGGCGGCGGATACGCCGACATCACCACGCGCGCCAACCTGCAGATCCGCGAAATCGCACCGCGCCACATGCCCGCGCTGCTCACCACCCTGCACGACGCCGGCATCATCCCGCGCGGCTCGGGGGCCGACAACATCCGCAACATCACCGGCAACCCCACCGCCGGCATCGATCCCGACGAACTGTACGACGTGCTGCCCCTGTGCCGCGCCATGCACCACCACATCCTCATGAACCGGGATCTGTACGGCTTGCCCCGCAAGTTCAACATCGCCTTCGATGGGGGCGGCTCCATCAGCTGTCTGGAGGACACCAACGACATCGGGTTCCGGGCCGTGCGCGTCAAGGGAGCACAGGATCAGGGGGAGGAGCGCGCCGACGCGGAGATTCCCGACGGCGTGTATTTCCGCGTGGCGCTGGGCGGGATCACGGGCCACCGGGATTTCGCCCGCGACTGCGGACTACTGCTGAGGCCGGCGGAGTGCATCGCCGTGGCCGCCGCGATGGTGAAGGTGTTCATCGCGCAGGGAGATCGCGGCAACCGCAACAAGGCGCGGCTCAAGTACGTGCTGGACGCCAAAGGCGTCGACTGGTTTCTCGCGGAAACCGAACGGGTGCTCGGAACCGCACTGCGACGGCATCCGCTTGCGGCGTGCCACTTCGCACCGGCCCCCGGACGCCTCGCGCATGTCGGCATTCAGGCGCAACGACAGGCGGAGCGGTTCTGGGTGGGCGCGCATGTTCCGGGCGGACGCCTGGACGTGGACCAGATGCGCGCGGTGGCCGCGCTGGCGCGACGCTACGGAACCGGTTCCACGACGCGTCCGCTCACCCACGACGCACGGCGCAACATCCGTCTCACCGTGTGGCAGAACCTTCTCATCACCGAAGTGGCGCAAGGCCATACGGATGAATGCGCCTTAGCCCTCCAGACGCTGGGCCTCCCCGCCGAAGCGGATCCCGTCGCGGCGGGCCTCGTCGCCTGCACCGGCGCGGAAGGCTGCAAGTTCGGCCAGGCGCCGACCAAAGCGACGGCGCGCGCTGTGGAAATGCATCTGCGCGAGGCCCGCACGTCCGGACGCCTCGCGCTCGACGGCCCCGTGAACATCCATCTCACCGGATGTCCCCATTCCTGCGCGCAGCATTTCATCGGGGACATCGGCCTCATCGCCACCACCGTGGAGCACGCGGGCGTCGTGCACGGGGCGTTTCACATCCTTGTCGGCGGCGGCGCGCAGGACCAGGCGCGCATCGCCGTGCCCGCGCGCCAAGGGGTGCGCTGCGACGAGGTGCCCGCCATGATCGAGTCGATGCTGCGGCTGTACCTCGACGCGCGCAGCGGCCGGGAAACCTTCGCTGAATTCACCGGACGCCATACCGACGCCGAGCTGGCACGCTTTTTTGGGGACGAATCCTCCCCTGACGACACGCCGTCCGCAGCCCACGCAGACGCCCCGCGGCAGGACACACTCCCGGAAGCGGTGGCCGCATGAACAACGACACGACACTTTCCGCCATCCCTCCGGAAGCGCCCTTCACCGCGGAGCAACGCCAGTGGCTCAACGGATTCATCGCCGGTTTGCACAGCATGAATGCCCTCGTCGCGACGGTACCCGCAGGTGCCGCCGCCATCCCCACCCTTGAACCTGCGGAACCAGCGGGAACACCCCTGCTGATCCTTTACGGTTCCCAAAGCGGAAACGCCGAAGGGCTCGCGCACGATCTGGCGGCCAAGGCCCGCGTGCGCGCAGGTGGTGCTCCCGTGGCACCGCGCGTCGTGAGCATGGACCAATACGGCGACATCGATTTCGCCACCGCGAAACATATCCTCATCATCTCCAGCACCTGGGGCGACGGCGAGATGCCGGACAACGCGGCGACCTTCTGGAAGTGGCTGCAAGGCGCGGAAGCGCCTTCTCTCGGACACGCCGCCCATGCCGTGCTGGCGCTCGGCGACCGGAATTACCGCCGTTTTTGCCAGGCGGGGAAAAACTTCGACGAGCGCCTCGCCACACTGGGGGCGCGCCGCTTGCGTCCGGTGTGCGAATGCGACGTCGACTACGAGGCGGCCGCGCACACCTGGCTCGAAACGGTGCTGGCCGAACTGGACAAGGAGTTGCCTCACAGCGGGGCCACGGATTCCGCATCCGTAGGGCCGCAGCATGTTGCGACCCTGCCCGATGCGGAATCCGCTGCCGCCCCGGTCGCGCCCACCCACTCGAAGGCCAACCCGTTCCTCGCGCCCCTGCTGGAAAACCGGCCACTGAACGCGCGCGCCTCGGCGAAGGACACCCGTCACCTCGCCTTTTCGCTGGTCGGCAGCGGGCTGGAGTACAAGGCGGGCGACGCGCTCGGCATCCTGCCGCGCAATGATTACGACCTTGCCGACCGCCTCATCCTGCGCCTGAACTGCGGCGGCAACGAGCGCGTGACCCTTTCCTGGGGCGAGGAGAGCACATTGCGCGCGGCTTTGCTCGCGCGCCTCGACCTCCGGCGCGCCTCGGCAAAACTTCTGGAGGCCATCCTTCAAGGCGCCCGCAACCCCGGTGAACGCGCGCGCCTTGAAGGCCTGCTCGCCGCGCCCGACACCGCCGCGTTGACCGACTATCTCAACGGTCGCGACGCGCTCGACGTCCTCGACGATTTCTCCAAGTCGAACCCGGATCCGCAAACTGTGATCGCGGCGCTGGGACGACTGACGCCGCGCCTCTATTCCATCGCCTCGTCGCCCAAGGCCCACCCCGGAGAAGTGCATCTGTGCGTCGGCATCGTGCGCGCGCGGGTGGGCGGACGTTTGCGCCGCGGCGTCGCCTCCACCCACCTCGCGGAGCGCGTGCCCTTGGGGACTTCCGTTCCCGTTTACATCCAGCCTTCGGCGCACTTCGGCGTTCCCGCAGCGCCGGGCACGCCACTGATCATGGTCGGCCCGGGCACGGGCATCGCGCCGTTCCGCGCCTTCCTCGAGGAACGGCGCGCACGCGGCGACACCGGAAAAAACTGGCTGCTCTTCGGAGACCGTAAACGTGAGCTCGACTTCCTGTATGCCGACGAGATTCTCGACATGCAACGCGACGGCTTCCTCACGCGTCTCGACCTTGCCTTCTCGCGCGACCAGGAGGACAAGGTGTACGTGCAGGACCGCATGCTGGAGCACGGGGCCGAGCTCTTCGCATGGCTCGAGCAGGGCGCGCACTTCGCGGTATGCGGCGATGCCAAGCGCATGGCCAAGGATGTCGACGCCGCGCTCCACCGCATCGTCGCACAGCATGGCGGTCTTTCGGAGGACGCGGCCCGCGAGTACGTCGCCGCCCTGAAGAAATCCGGCCGTTACATGCGGGACGTGTATTGAAACCTTACCGGAGACGAGCATGACCCGCACCGCGACCACACAAACCCCGCGCTGCCGCCCGGACCTTGCCGGGCGTGAAGCGCGTTCCGCCACCTCATGAAAACCCCCGACCGTCTTCCCCTCGCATCGCTGCCTCCCGTGTGGGACAGCGCACCCGATGAGCTCGT
The DNA here is from genome assembly GCA_964555105.1 of uncultured Bifidobacterium sp. GTDB lineage: Bacteria > Fibrobacterota > Fibrobacteria > UBA11236 > UBA11236 > UBA11236. The sequence goes on from CAZKRC010000065.1 coordinate 3,521, forward strand.
CGCACAGCTTCTCGAAGACCAGCAATCCCTCACGGCGGTCGAACGGTTTTCGCGGCGGCACGATGATCCGGACACCGCCTTCGTGGTCGAGAACAAATCCTTTTATCGCGACCTGATTCCGTTGCGGGATCCCGGGCCGGGCGAGCAATACGCGTTCGAAGTCGATCTGGATCGTTGCACGGGATGCAAAGCCTGCGTCACCGCCTGCCACAGCCTCAACGGCCTCGATGAGGACGAAACGTGGCGATCGGTCGGTCTTCTGCAGCGCGTGTCTGCGCAAGAGAATCCGAAACCCGCCCACGGAGCGGTTCACGGCATGATCCACAAGGCGGTTCACCAGCATGTGACGACCGCCTGCCACCACTGCGCTGACCCGGCGTGCGCGCAAGGCTGTCCCACGCTGGCGTACGAAAAGGATTCGGACACCGGGGTGGTGCGCCACCTGGACGATCAGTGTTTCGGATGCCAGTACTGCATCCTCAAGTGTCCTTACGATGTGCCGCAATACAACGCGAAGCGCGGCATCGTGCGCAAATGCGACCTGTGCATCGGACGACTCCGTGAAGGAGAAGCGCCCGCCTGCGCGCAGGCCTGTCCCACGCAGGCCATCCGCGTCACGCTGGTGGAAACGGACGCCGTGCGTCGCGCTCCCGCCTCCGCCTTCGATCTGCCCGACGTTCCCGATCCGTCCCGCGTGCGCCCCACCACGCGTTACGTCACGCAGCGCGGATTGCCCCCCGGCATGGAGGCGGCGGACACCGCGCAGCTTCGGCCCGAGCATGCGCATCATCCTTTGACCGCGATGCTGGTGGCGTCGCAGGCCGCGGCGGGTTTCTGGATCATCGCCGCCCTGACGGCGTTGGCCTCGACGGAGGACCCCGAAAGCGCGGTGGCATCTTCCGGGTTTTCCGGCTCCTTCCCGTGGCCGGAATTGCTCGGCGCGCTGGGCGTGCACGCCGCGTTGGGCCTCAGCCTCCTGCATCTCGGCCGCCCCTGGCTCGCGTGGAAGGCGGTGCTGGGGTGGCGTCGTTCATGGCTCAGCCGCGAAGTCCTCGCCTTCTCGGCATTCGCGGGCGCAACCAGTCTGTACGCCTTGGTCCTCATGCAGGCATGGTATCGGGGGGTGGAACTTCCCGCCTTCGTCGGGAAGGGCGCGGCCGCGGCCGTGATGCTGTCCGCATGGGCCGCGGTGCACGCGTCGGCAATGGTGTATCGCGATACGCCGCGCGCGCTTTGGGCCACACGCGCCACGCTGTGGCGTTTCGCGTTGACCGCGGCGCTGTGCGGCATTCCGGCGTGGATCGGTGCCTCGCAACTGCCGGACACATGGGGAACGACCGGCGCGGCCGTCACGGGAGGCGGCGTGGAACCCCTCGCGCACACGCTGTGGTGGGTGTTGCCGTTTCTGATCGTGTTCAAACTCATGCTGGAGTCCGCCGTGCTGCGCCGCCGCGATGACGGAGCGGGTCCGCTCTGGAAGGCCGCGCACTTGCTGCTCGGACCGCTCCGTCCGCTGCGCGCCGCACGCCTCGCATTCGGCCTGCTCGGCGCGGCCGTGTTGCCTCCCGTCCTCGCGGGCGGCCTGGACTCCAGGGGATTCACCCTGCCCGGCCCGGCCCTCCTCTGGACGGCGGCGTCCCTGTCGTTGATCCTCGCCGGAGAACTGCTTGAACGTCACCTGTTCTTCGTCACCGCCGTGGCGCCACGCATGCCCGGAGGCCGGCAATGACGGCGCGCGCCGTGACGCCACCGGCATGCGTCACGTTCCTCCCCTGCCGGAAAAGAGGCCTCCCATGACGTCGCCACACCCTCTTCGTCGTTTCGAAGGCCCCCTCACGCGCGAACTCGTCCGCACGCCCGGGAAGTTCGGCCTCGGACAAATTCCCGCGCGCCTGCAACCCGACGCCGTGACGACCCTCGTGTGCGGTTACTGCTCCACCGGGTGCGGCCTCCGCGCGCACCTGAAGGACAACGAGGTGATCAACCTCTCCGCCGACCCGGCCTATCCCGTCAACCGCGGCATGGCATGCCCCAAGGGCTGGGAGGCGCTCGCGCCCCTGCGCGCTTCCGACCGCGCCACAATGCCGCTGGTGCGCGACGCGTCGACGCAAGCCCTGCGGCCCGCGTCGTGGAGCGAGGCGGTCACGACCTTCGCCGCACGCTTCAAGGCCATCATGGCCGAACACGGACCGGAATCCGTCGCCTTCCTCAGCACCGGGCAGATCACCACGGAGGAAATGTTCGCGCTCGGCGCGCTGTTCAAGTTCGGGATGGGCGGCATCCACGCCGACGCCAACACGCGGCAATGCATGGCCAGCGCGCACGTCGCGTACAAGCAATCCTTCGGATTCGATGCCCCGCCCTACACGTACCGCGATTTCGAGGAATCCGATGTGCTCGTCTTCGTGGGCGCCAATCCCTGCATCGCCCATCCCATCATGTGGGAGCGCGTGATGATGAACCGGAACAACCCGAAGATCATCGTGATCGACCCGCGCCGCACCGAAACCGCGCAGGCCGCCACCACGCACATCGCGCTCGCCTCCAAAAGCGACCTCGCCTTTTTTTATGCGGTCGCGCACGTGCTCATCCGCGAAGACTGGATCGATCACGACTACATCGCGGCCCATGTCACCGGATACGGGGACTTCGCGGCGCATGTGGCGCCCTGCACGCCCGAAGAAACCGCCCCACGCTGCGGCGTCAGTCCGGATGTGATCGAGTCCTTCGCGCGCGCCATCCATGAAGGCAAAGCCGTGAGCTTCTGGTGGACGATGGGGGTCAACCAAAGCCACGAGGCCGTGCGCACCGCGCAGGCCTTGATCAATATCGCGCTCATCACCGGCAACATCGGCCGACCGGGAACGGGCGCGAACTCCATCACCGGCCAGATGAACGCCATGGGCTCACGCCTGTTCAGCAACACCACGTCGCTCGCCGGAGGCCGCGACTTCCTCAACCCCGATCACCGGCGTGAAGTCGCGGACATCCTGTCGCTGGACGTCGCCCGCATCCCCGCCCACAACTCGCTGGCCTACGACCAGATCCTCGAACGCGTCGCGGACGGACGCATCAAGGGACTGTGGATCATCGCCACCAATCCGTTGCATTCCTGGCCCGATGGCGATCGTCTCCGGCAAGCCCTCGCGCGTCTCGACTGCCTCGCCGTGCAGGATCTGTACGACAACACCGACACCGCACGGCTCGCCCACGTATTCCTCCCGGCCGCCGGCTGGGGCGAAAAGGAGGGCACCCTCATCAATTCGGAACGGCGCATCGGCCTGTTCAAACGAATCGCGCGTGCGCCCGGGCAAGCGCTCGCCGACTTTTCCATCTTCCGCCTGATCGCCACCGCCTGGGGTTGCGACGATGTCTTCCGCTTCATGAGGACACCGGAAGCGGCGTTCCAGGTCATCAAGCGACTCTCGGCCGGAAGACCGTGCGACCTCTCCGGCATCCGCGATTACCGGCATATCGATTCATCCGGCGGCATTCAATGGCCGTATCGTCCCGGCCATCCTGCGGACGATCATCCGGAGCGGAGGTTGTTCGCGCGCGACGCGGACGGCGGGCGCTTCTACACGCCCGATGGCAAAGCCCGCCTGCTGTGCGACCCCATACGGCCCCCGGCGGAGCCACCCGACGCCGCCTATCCCTTCATCCTGCTGACGGGACGCGGCACGTCGGCACAGTGGCACACCAACACCCGCACCGGCAAGTCCGCCGTGCTCCGCAAACTGTACCCCCGGGATTGCTATGTCGAGATCCATCCCGCCGATGCCGGCCGCCTCGGGATCGGCGCGGAGCAATGGGTGCGGGTCCGCACAAGGCGCGGCGCCGTGCGCGCACGCGCCTTTCTCGCCTCCACCGTCCAAAGCGGCCACCTTTTCCTGCCCATGCATTACGAGGGCGTCAACACCATCACCCGGGCCGAGTTCGATCCTTATTCGCGACAACCCTCGTACAAACACTGTGCGGCCGTGGTCGAAGCATACCGGGAATCCGCCTGACGGCCCGCCCGCCACCGCCCGGGCGCTTTACTAACCTTCAGGACATGACCGCACGTTACTTCCAGTTCGAATCCGATTTCGTGGAATCCCTGCGCTGCATTCCCATGTGCGTGCGCTACAAGCTCGACATGGCCGGCGTCAAACTCAAGCTGGGAGAGTGGTCGAAGCTCGCCCCGGCCGAACGCGAATACATCGCGGCGCTCCCCGTGGAGACCAAGGCCGAAACCCAAACGTTCCGCAACGTCATCGTGATCATGACCCGCATCGCGAGCGGCGCGATCCCTTCGTTGATGGATCCCGTCACCCCCGACTGGAACGACGACGAGGTTCCCGACCAGGTGGCGGAGAAGGCGGTCTCACTGGGCGTCGCCGTGCCTCCGGAGTCATGGCGCGGCCTCGCCGAGCTGGAACGCTTCGCACTCATGAAGCTCAGCCGCCCCGGGCACGAAGGCAAAAACTTCGGCCCCGCGCTCGAGGAATTCGACATCACGCATCACGGAGAGTAGCGACGAATCCTCCGTATCGCCGTCAGACCGACGGTGTCCGTTCCGAAGATTCCACCGCTTCCTCCTTGACCTCCTCATCGTGCGGCGGGTCATCCTCCGACCCCGTCAAGGCCTCCCCCGCCGCCGCCCCGATGTTGGCCAGGATGTTCCATTCCGTCGCGACGACGTTCAGCCACTCGTCCCACGCCGACTCGTGTTCATGCAGCTCGCGGTACTCCCGCCGCACGACCCCGTACAAGGCCAGCGCCTTGCGGGCGCACTCCTCGTCGGAAAGCCCCGCGGCCGTGCGGCGGGCATTCTCCGCCAACTCCCGGTAAGCCTCGAGCCCGCACGCGCGGATCTCCCGGAGGGCCTCGCAAAACGCATCCCGGTCCTCTTCCTCCAAAAGCCTCCCGTTGCGGCCGTCCTCCACCACGTCCTCCACGCCGGAGGCCCGCAGCGCCACGACCGGAGTCCCGGCGGCCATCGCCTCCGCCACCACCAATCCCTGCGTTTCGCTGTGCGACGCGAAAGCGAACACATCCATCGCGTTGTAAAGGTCGTGCAAGTCCGATCCGGTCAGATTACCCAGCAACAGGAAGCGCGAACCGGCATCCCCGGCCGCGAAGCGCGCCCTCACCTCGTCCTCGAGCGGTCCGGTGCCGGCCACCACGAACCACGCGGAGGGCTCGTTCTCCAGGAAGGCATGCACCGCTTCGCACAGGAAGCCGAGGTTCTTCTCTTCCGCGATGCGGCTGACGAAACCCACGACGAACGCGTCGCGCGGAATCCCCCTGCGGTCGCGGAATCGGGGGCCGTCGCCCGCGGCGATCGCCTTCACGTCCACGCCGGTGGGGATGATGTCGATGGGCGTGGTGACACCGCGGTGCAGCAACTCCTCCTTCACGCTGCGGCTGGGCGCGATCACGTGGTCGCACAGGTTGGCGTAGCCCGCCACCAGCGTGTTCACGAACCGCTTCATCGCGGCCGAGCTGCCGCCCGGCAGATAGTGCAGATAGCGATCGTAGAAGGTGTGGAAGGTGTACACCAGCGGGAGTTCACGACGGGCCGCCATGCGCAAGGCCGTCCCTCCCAGCAGGAACGGGTGTTGGGAATGAATGATGTCGGGAGCGAAGGCGTCCGCGAAATCGGAGAGATAAAACGGGATCGGCAGTTGCACGCTGAAATCCGTTCCATTGAAATTCTGGATGGCCGGAACCCGCAGAACGTCTTCTTCCTCCTCCTGTCCCTCGAAGTCGGGCGCGACGATCCCGACCTCATGCCCGCGCTTGCGGTACTGGGTCACGAAGGTGTCGATGGAGCGGGGCACGCCTCCCGTGAACGGGTGGTACGTATTCGTCATGATCAGGATTTTCACGCCGGTCTCCTTTCATCCGCTTCATCCGCACTCCCGGTGTTCGGCATCCCCGTATCCGGATTCTTGTGGTACACGCAACGCCCCGGCGCGGTGCGCACGGGATGCCACCCTTCGGGATCCGGCCCCGTCTCGATGCGGGGTTCCGCGCCGAACCATTCTCCCCGCCATGACAGCACGAGCTCCGAACCCCGCAACTCCAGCACCACGATCACGGGGCCGAAGCGGGTCGGCACGGGCCCCAACGAGGTGAGGCCGTTCGCCCCGCACCACTCCGGGGAAAGCCCCGCACCGATCACGAGCACATCCTCGAACTCCTCCTCGAACACGAAGCAGTTGCGGATCATCATCAGCCATTCCGCCGCGGCCCACGCATGCTGGCCGTCCCCCATGCAGCCCGTGCCCAGCTGCGGGTGGATGGCCTCGGGCCATTGCCCGGTTTCGGTGGCCAGGCGGGCCACCGTCCGCATGAGAATGCGGAAGCGCGGATCACGCGCGCGCAACAGACATTGCGCGATGTGCAGTGTCAGGTAGGGATTGATGCCCGAGTGGTTGATGTCGTGATAGAAGCCGCCGTCCACGAGGCAGTCTTCCAGCAGGTATTCCACGGTGGACAGGATGCGTTGGTCGTCCCGCGGCCATAACTGCAGGGGAAAGCCCGCCGCGATCGACCCGACCGCACCGCTGTCCATCCGCCGGTGCGGAGACGCCGGCATCGCCGGGGATCCGCTTTTGGCCGCCACCATCGCGAGGCTTTGCTCGATCGCGCGCATCATCGATTCGGCTTCGCGGGCCGCTTCGCGTGCGACTCCGGCATCGAGGTCGTCTCCGGTGGAGCGCAGCATTTCCTCCGCCAGACGCAGGCCGGACACCGTCCAGAAGTCGTCCCAGTAGTAGTAGTCGTTGGGACCGAGATGCTCCGCGCTGAAACCCGCCGGCAGCAGTCCGGAGATCGGCTTGTCGCGCACCTCGCCCAGGCGCTTGCGACGGATCCAGTGCACGCCCTTGCGGATGGCGACCCGCCATGCCGGCTTCGGCGCGACGCCGAAGAGACGACAGTAGCGCCCCAACGCCCACAGGACCTGGCCATTGGAGTCCCACTCGCCTTCCTGCGATTTGAAGTAACCCGTCAGGGTTTGTCCCTCCACGCAGTAATCCAGCGCGCGCTCCACCAGCGTGCGATGCCCGGCGCACATCAGCGCATGAAGAATGATGGTGGCATCGCGGTACCAGAAACGTTTGTAAGTGTACGGCCCCGCATACACCGCGCGCGGAGACAGGAGAATGGTGGTGCGCAGCGCGGCTTCGTAGAGAAAGCCGTAGCGCGCCTCCCCGTGCCGCACGTCGCCCCCGGCAGCGAACTCGAAAGGCGCGCTCTCGGTCAGGGCGGCCCGCCAGCGCACGTCCGGCAACGGCTCCGCCACCGCGAGCTTGTCCGCGTCGTCGCTGTCTCCGCTCATCAGGGGAATCGTCAGGGACACGCGGGTATGGTTCGTGTCGCCCGCGACCCGGTACAGCGCCGCGCCGGTGATCATGCCCACGTCGCAGCGGATGTGGGCGCGGCGGTTGAAACGCCCTTCGCGCAACGCGAGATGGACGTCCCCATCGCGGTAGCGCGACATGAGATGCTCATCGGGAGGCCGTGAGAAGTTGACGACGCGGTTCTGGTTGATTTCCCACCCTTCGTCGCGCGTCAACAGGGACAGATCGTTGATGAAACTCACGCCTTCGGGATTGTAGGGCCGCAACGACACCGCCAACCATCCCGGTCCCGGCGAGTCCGCCGTGAAGTCCGCACGGCACAAGGGCTCGCCGTCAACCACCACCACCTCCACGAGACCGCGCAGGCGGGCGCCTCCCGCTTCGGAAACCGTTTCCACGCGGAGGGTGTCTCCGGCATCCCCCAACGACAGGGTCTGGCGCACGGTCTCCATGCGGGACGGAATGATCGTGGTGCCGTCATCCCCCAGGAACCACGCGTCGATGGACCAGCTGTCGAAGAACGGCATCAGCAATCCGCGCGCGTCGACAAGCGGCGTTTCCGGACAGCCGGGATACCCGACCGCCGTCCAGTTGCGCTGCGTCAAATTGATGTGGGTCATGGAAAACGCGCGCGGGATGAAGGCGGGACTGAACGGATCGAACTGCCGGTCGACCCAGTGCGGCCAGACCCAATCGAGGTTGTGCTGGATGACGTTGTTGTTGAGAAAACCGCGTGCGTGCAATACCGCGCCCGCGCGCAGCAACTCGAGGGCCTCGTCCACTTCGGCGTCGTCGGTCAGCGGCTCCGCCAGCAACTCGCGCAGTCGGCCGCCATCGGCGGAGCCGGACTCGAGCGCGTAGATCATGGGCAGCGTGTGGACGCCCTCCCGCAGGTCCGTGCCGGGAGTCTTGCCCGACTCGG
>CAZKRC010000066.1:0-11785 GCA_964555105.1 uncultured Bifidobacterium sp.
GCGCCCGGTGCATGGATTGCGGCATTCCGTTCTGCCACACCGGTTGCCCGCTGGGCAACATCATCCCCGACTTTAATGATCACGTCTACAGGGGGAACTGGGAAGCCGCGCTCAAGAGCCTGCTCTCCACCAACAACTTCCCGGAGTTCACGGGTCGTATCTGCCCCGCTCCGTGCGAATCGGCGTGCGTGCTCGGCATCAACAAGCCGCCGGTCACGATCAAGAACATCGAAGTCTCGATCATCGAGTACGCCTTCGCGCAGGGATGGATCAAGCCCACGCCCCCGGGCCATCGCACGGGTAAAAAGGTCGCCGTGATCGGTTCCGGTCCCGCGGGCCTCGCGACGGCGGACCAGTTGAACAAGGCGGGCCACCTCGTGACCGTGTTCGAGCGTTCCGACCGCCTTGGCGGCCTGCTGCGTTACGGCATTCCCGATTTCAAGATGTCCAAGAAGTTTGTGCAGCGCCGCGTCGACATCATGGCCGCCGAAGGCGTGACCTTCCGCACCAATGCCGAAGTGGGCAAGAACGTTTCCGTGGACGAACTCAAGGCGTTCGACGCCGTGGTGCTGGCCGGTGGTTCGACGCTCGCGCGCGACCTGCCCATCCCGGGTCGCGAGGCCAAGGGTGTGTATCTGGCCATGGATTTCCTGCGGCAGAACAACAAGCGCGTCGCGGGGGACACGTTCAGCCCCGAAGAGGAAATCCTTTCCACGGACAAGAACGTGGTCGTGATCGGCGGCGGCGACACCGGTTCCGACTGCGTCGGAACCTCGATCCGCCACGGCGCCAGGTCGGTGACCCAGATCGAGCTCTTGCCCAAGCCGCCCGAAGGCCGCACGGTGGAAACGCCGTGGCCGACGCATCCGGGGCCCCGCATGCTCTCGACCTCGAGCTCGCAGGCCGAAGGCTGCGCCCGCGAATGGTCGGTGCTCTCCAAGGAGTTCCTCAAGGACGCGGAGGGCAACCTCACCGGCATCCGCGCCGTGCGCCTGCAATGGGACGGCCCCAAGTTCACCGAAGTCGAGGGCAGCGAGTTCATCATGCCCGCGGAAAGAGTGTACCTTGCGATGGGCTTCCTGCATCCCGAGCACAACCTTCCCGACCAGCTGGGCGTGGAGAAGGACGAGCGCGGGAACGTGAAGGCCAACCCGAAGGACTACAGTACCTCGGTGCCGGGGATCTTCGCGGCCGGCGACATGCGCCGCGGACAGTCCCTCGTCGTCTGGGCCATCTCCGAGGGGCGCGAATGCGCCCGTTCGGTGGACGCCTGGCTGAACGGCGGCGCCTCGCGGCTGGAGTCGAAGAACAAGTCGCTCGCTGAAGTTTCGGCCTAGGTCCGCTCTCCCGCGAAGGGAGCCAAGGATGTGAAATCCCGCTTGGTAACAGGCGGGATTCTTTATTTTTGCAGGTGCGGTAGTTACGGGGACTACGCCACTAGATGGCGATGGATACGATTCTGCTCAACCTGCTGCCTTCCGCGCGTCCGTACCGCCTCGAGGTGTTGTAAAAAAACCGGGAAGTCGGCCGATACCCCCGCCGGCGTTTCCCGTGTAGGTTGCTGACATGACCACCGGGGCCGTCCTTTCCAACTTCCGTGTCCACTTGCCGGCCCACCGCGGCGCACACGCCGACGTCGTCCGGTGGCTGGCGGCCGCGCACGCCCGCGCCGAACACACCTCGCACCGGAGCGACCCCACCTTCGACCCCGCCGCCTTTCATCGCCAGATGGAGCGACACCTGCGGCGGTTCGCCCCCTCACCTGAAACCGTCGGTTACCGCTACAGCGACATCGATGAGTTCCTGGACGAAAACTTCGCCGACAAGGATCTGTTTCCCGTCGATCGGTTGCCCGAGGGCGTCTCCACCGCGGCACGCATGGACGCCTTCGCCGCCATGGCGGAACGTGCGTTGCGCGCATTGTACGATGCCGGCGACACGCCGCCCGAAGACCTGGTGCATGTGACGTGCACGGGTTATGCCGCACCGTCCGCTCCACAAGTGTTGATCGAGGAACGCGGATGGCAGGCGCGCACGCGCGTGACGCATGCCTACCACATGGGGTGCTATGCCGCTTTGCCGGCCGTGCGCATCGCGGCGGGTTATCGTGCCTCGAGCGCCGCAGCGGGTACGGGTGAACGCTGCGACATCGTCCACACGGAAATCTGTTCGCTGCATCTCAACCCGTCACGCCACGATCCCGAACAGCTGGTGGTGCAATCGTTGTTCGCCGACGGGTTCATACGCTACAGCCTTGGCGACGCTCCGCGCAAGGGTGCGGGCCTCGAAGTCCTCGGTTTCGCCGAGCGCATCGTTCCCGAATCGTTGGTCGACATCCGCTGGGCTCCCGGCGACTTCGGCATGCGCATGACCTTGTCGCGCAGCGTGCCCGACAAGATCGGACCCGAACTGGAGGCCTTCGCCGCCACGCTCGCGGCGGCGGCGGGATTCACGCGCGTGGCGCTGGACAATGCCGTGTGGGCGGTTCACCCCGGAGGCCCGCGCATCGTCGACAAGGTGGAGGAGTGGATGGGGCTCGAACCCGCGCAGGTGCAGGCTTCGCGCGACGTCTTGTTCGCGCGCGGCAACATGTCGTCCGCGACCTTGCCGCATATCTGGGACCGCATCGTGCGCGACGATTCCGTGGCGTCCGGAACGCTGGTCGTCAGCCTCGCGTTCGGGCCGGGCCTGACGATCTATGGCGCGGTGATGCGGAAAATCAGAGCGTGATAACGCGTGACGCATCATTATGATCATAACGATTTCATGGGTTTCGTAACGCTTTCCCCCGTGGTGCCGCTCGCCCTCGCGGTGTTCGCATTGCAAGGGCTCCTCATGGTGGTGGATGAATTCGGCTTCCATCGTCATCGCGAGATCCCACGCTGGGAGCGCATCGGACATCCACTCGACACGCTCACAGTGATCGTTCCATTCGCCGTCGCGCTGTGGCTTCCGCCGGGCGCGCCCTGGACCCTGCTCTTCATCGCCGCCGCCGCGTTCTCCTGCGTGTTCGTCAGCAAGGACGAATGGGTGCACGCGCGCCTGTGCTCACCCGCCGAGCAATGGCTGCACGCCCTCCTGTTCCTGCTGCATCCGGTTCTCTTCCTCATGGCCTTCCTGCTGTGGCGCGACGGACACGCATTCTGGCTCGCGGTGCAAACGGTTTTGATCGCGACGTTTCTCGTATGGCAAATCTTTTACTGGAACGGACCATGGGCCCCGCGCCTACACACGAAACCCCGGTGAACAACGGGTTCTACGACGACCTCGGTGATCGTTGGCTGCATGCCCAGGACGACCCGGTGGCGTTGTTGCGGGCCGAAGGCCTCGCCAAGCAGGCGTGGGTGATCGCCCAACTCGCACGGCTTGCGGAAGCGCGTTCGGACATACGTACAGGTATTCATTCAGACATTCGTTCGGATCTTCATTCTGAAAATTCGTCGGAGACGGGGCCGGAAACGGGAGCGGACAGGGAGTATGGGGGGGGAACCGCCGCATCCGCGGCGGGGGCGGCGTTCTCCGGTACGGCCCCGGCGCCGTTGCGCCTCCTCGACATCGGCTGCGGCGCCGGGTTCCTGGCCCGCGCGCTCCGGGCGGGTGGGCATGAGGTGCACGCGCTCGACTTCTCTTTGCCCAGCCTGCGCGTGTCGCAGGGACAGGACCGCTCCGTGCACCACATGCGCGGCGACGCATTGCGTTTGCCTTATCGTGACGCCGCGTTCGACGTGGTTACCTCGATGGATTTCCTGGAGCATATCGAAGACCCTGCGGCGTCCGTACGCGAGGCCGCGCGGGTTTTGAGGCCCGGCGGACTGTTTTTCTTCCACACGTTCAATCGCAATCCCCTGGCGTGGTTGGTCATCATCAAGGGCGTGGAGTGGTTCGTGAAGAATACGCCCGCACACATGCACGTGTTACGCCTGTTCATCAAGCCCGCGGAGCTTGCGGGTTATTGCCGTGCCGTCGCGTTGGAGCCGGTGGCCTGGACCGGCATGCGGCCCGACGTTTTCCGTCTCGCCTTCTGGCGTCTGCTCGTCACGCGCGTGGTGCCGGAGGACTTTCGCTTCGTGACGACGCGATCACTGACGCTCTCGTATCTGGGCGTCGCGCGGAAGGGTTGAATAGCGCTTTTTCGTCAAGGAAGGTCGAGCAGATCGTAGGGAGGGGTCAGGTTGGGGACTCGCTTTTCACCTAACTTCGCCTGTGATTTGTGGTTCTTGTGAGATAATTTCTAGGTATGATCACCATGGCCGCAATAGAGATGGACCCCAAAGAAATCCCGGGTCTACCACGTGGAGTGGAGGCTTGGGAAATAAAGACGGGTGCGGATGCCACAGGCGATCCGGCTGTCTGGGTGTGGGTGAAAATCAGGGACGAAGTGCTGGATAAAATGGATGGTGCGCGGCGGGAAAAAGTTCGCAATCTGATTTCCGCAGGGATCAGAAAAAAAACGACCGGGCAATTCGGTATGAATGCTCCATGGGTTTACGTCCGTTTTTTGGGATCATCTGAGGCCACGTAAATGGCTGCTTTGTTCGATGACCTGCTTGATCAAGCCAGGCAGTTGGCAAAGCGGGAGCCGAGAAGACCAAAGCAGGCAAGTCTGCGACGAGCGATTTCAACGGCGTATTACGCCCTGTTTCATCTACTCATTAACGAAGCGGTTTGTTTGCTTGTCAAGGGAAGAGATCGCAAGATATTGCGTCAGACTTTAAGCAGGGCATTCACGCACGCCCAAATGAAAAAGATCTCCCAGCAGTTTGGCAATGACAGTGTTTCTGACAAATTTCTTTCTGCCTTGAATGGGTTGCGGCTTCAAGCGGAACTGATTTCAATCGCCAAAACATTCTTTGATCTTCAGCAAGTTCGACATGAGGCTGATTATGACCTTTCTCAGGACTTCATGAGACAGGACTGTCTTGACCATGTCGGCCGTGTCGAAAAGGCCTTTGAGGACTGGAGTAAAGTCCGTGGCAGTTTACAGTCTGAAGTTTTCCTGGTGGCGATGCTGTCCGAGAAACAAATTCATGCCTAAACCGGCGGAGATCAGAAAAAAAACGAAGTCCTGAAACCTCGCTCTGGAAGATGCAAAGTGGCTTACAGCAGATGGCAGGCACGTTTGCGTGAGTATCGACCATGAACTGTCCGGTTCATCCCTCATTCATCACCGCCTTCCAGCGCGTACTCTGCCTCCACCGTGTGCTCCGGGCCGCCTTCGCGCAACACGCTGGAACACAGCAGGAATTCCGTCACCGCGATGTCGTTCACGCGGAACAGTCCATTCATCACCTGAAACTCTCCCACCGCGCGCGGGTCGGCGGCTTTCACGTTCGCCAGCGTGACGTGGGGATGGAACTTGCGCCCCTCCGGCGGCAGACCCGCGCGCGTCAGCGCGCTCTCCACCCGGTTCCGGAGGCTGGAAAGCGCCGGGTTGTCATCCACACCCACCCACAATGACTCCGGATCCCCGCGCAGCGGAAAATGTCCCGTCCCCTTGAGGTCGAGACGAAAGGCGGGAGCCCGTACGGTACGCAGCGCATGGTCCACGTCCGCCAGCGTGAGGGTGCCGGGGTCACCGATGAAACGCAGGGTCAGGTGATACTGCTCCGAGGGAACCCATGAAGCTCCCTTGATGCCAAGGCTTGCGGACACGAGGTCGTCGAGTGTGTCGGTGACGGGGGAGGGGAAGCGTACGGCGACGAAAAGGCGAGGGCGGGAAAAGCGGGACACGGCGGGATCCTTCCGGAGGACGGGTGCGGAGAGCACGTGAAACAGGAAAGCGGCACGTCACAACGGCGTGACGATCACCCTCCCTCCGCCTCGTCGGCGAGCCAGTCGAGGTATTCGGGGTTGCCGCCCGTGACGGGGATGAAGAGCACACAGGGAGTCTCGTACGGATGCAACTCCAGCACGCGCTCCTGCAAGGATTCGCGCGCGCTTTCGGGAAGTTTGGCCACCAGTACGGTTTCGTATTCGTGTTTGATTTTCCCGTTCCACCAGGAGAAGGATTCCATTCCCGGCAGAATGTTGACGCAGGCGGCAAGGCGTTCCAGCACGAGCGTGCGTCCGATGCGACGCGCTTCGTCCACGCTGGGACAGGTGATGTAGGCGAGGGTGAGGGGAGAAGCGTTCATGATCCAAAGGTAATGGGTATGGCGGTGACGCGTGGGAAGGCTCGCCAGAGGCGAGAGGAAGTTGTCGCGGACGCTGGGCGTGGAATGCGGACGGACAGGGAGCGCGGGTACGTGCGATGATGGTCATACCCCCCGCGCAACAGGCTATCTTTTTTACGGTCAACCTGAGGACCCTATGCCCCCGAAAACCCCGTCCCCCACCGCCGCGAAGCGGAAGACCGCCTCCGCGAAAACCACCAAAAACGTCCCTTCCCGGTCAGCGTCCCCCAAGCCTTTGGTCGGCGTCATCATGGGCAGCCAGTCCGACTGGGAAACCATGAAGGAGGCCGTAACGGCGCTTCAGGAAATGGGCATCCCGTACGAAGCCAAGGTGGTGTCCGCGCACCGCACCCCGCAACTGATGGTGGAATACGCGACATCCGCGGTCAAGCGCGGGTTGGAGGTGATCATCGCGGGCGCGGGGGGGGCGGCGCACCTGCCGGGCATGGTCGCCTCGCTGACGCCGCTGCCGGTGGTCGGCGTCCCGGTGACCTCGAAACAGCTCAAGGGTCTCGATTCCCTGCTGTCGATCGTGCAGATGCCCGCGGGCGTCCCCGTGGCCACCGTCTCCATCGGAAACGCGCGCAACGCAGGCCTGCTCGCGGCACGCATGCTGGGCATCAGGTTCCCCGCCTACCGCAAGGCCACCACGGCCTTCATGGTGAAGCAGGAACGTACCGTACTCGCGCAGAAACTGGAAGAATAACGTGACGTCAGAAAAAAAGGAAATCGCGCTCCTTCCCGGGGCCACCTTGGGTATTCTCGGGGGCGGACAACTGGGCCGGATGTTCGCCATCGCCGCCAAGCGGCTCGGCTACCGCGTTGCGGTGCTGGAACCCGCCCCGGACTCCCCCTGCGGGCAGGTGGCGGATGTCGTCATCGAGGCCGATTACACCGATGAGGCCGCGTTGCGCCGCCTTGCGGACGTCAGCGATGCGGTCACCTATGAGTTCGAGAACGTGGATGCGCGCGCGGTGGAACTCCTCGAGTCCCTTGGCAAGCCCGTGCATCCGTCGTCGGCCGCGCTGCGCATCACGCAGGACCGTATTCTGGAGAAAACCTTCGCGCGCGAGAACGGCATCCCCGTGACGGCCTTTGCCGTGGTGCGCAGCGAGGACGAAGCGCGCGCGGTATACCACGGCGAGGAATTTCCGGGGTTCCTGAAAACCGCGCGCGGTGGCTACGACGGCAAGGGCCAGGCCCGCGTGAACAATGCGGATGAGTGTGCCGCCGCCGCGCGCGCGATGTTCGCCGCCGGCGCGCACGACCTGATCCTCGAGAAGCTGGTGCCGTTCGAAAAGGAAATCAGCGTGGTGGCCTGCCGCGGTCGCGACGGTTCCTTTGCGGCGTATCCGCCGGCGGAAAACGTACATGTCCGCAACATCCTGGACGTGACGGTATTGCCGGCCCGCGTCTCCGACGAGTCGGCGGCGGCGGCCATTGAAATCGCGCGCAAGGTGGGTGAGGGCCTGTCGGCCGTGGGCACCTTCTGCGTCGAGTTGTTCGTTCTCCCCGGCGGGGAGATCTGGCTCAACGAAATCGCGCCGCGCCCGCACAACTCCGGTCATGCGACGCTCGATGCCTGCCTGTGCTCGCAGTTCGAGCAGCAGGTGCGGGCGTTGTGCGGCCTCCCCCTGGGGCCGACGTCGCTGTTGCGCCCCGCCGCGATGGTGAACCTCGTGGGTGACGGCAACGGCGACACGCTCCACGGCGTGGAGACGCTGCTCGCCGCGCCCGACGTGGCGCTGCATCTGTACGGCAAGGCGACGGCGCCCAAGGGCCGCAAGATGGGGCATTTCACGGTGTTGGGCGGTTCGGGAACGAGCGCCGAGGCACGGGCGCGTGAGTTGCGTGCGCTCTTGCGCTGGGGCGCTTAGCGGGACATCAGGGAGAGGTCGGGCGATCGAAAGGGCTCAGCATGCTGAGCCCTTTCCACACTTACATCTCAAGGATCACAACGCCTTGATCGCCCGCTGCGTCGCTTCCGCCACGCGCGCCAGCACCGCTTCGTCGTGCGCGATGGACAGGAAGCCGGCCTCGAACTGCGACGGTGCGAGGTACAGTCCTTCCTTCAGGCAGGCCTGGAAGAACTTCCCGTACAGCGCCGTATCGCACGCCACGGCCGAGTCGTAGTCGCGCACGGGCTTGCCGTTTTCCCCGCTGAAGAACACCGTCATCATCGACCCGACGCGGTTGATGGTCACCGGCACGGGCGATGCGGCGAACGCCGCGCGCAAGTCGGTTTCCCACTTCGTGGCCAAAACCTCCAGCGTGTCGTAAAACCCCGGCTTCACGATTTCATCCAGCGTCGCGAGGCCTGCCGCCACCGCGAGCGGATTGCCCGACAGAGTGCCGGCCTGATAAACCGGTCCCTCGGGACTGAGCATGTCCATGATGTCGGCACGGCCGCCGTACGCAGCCAGCGGCATGCCGCCGCCCACGACCTTGCCCATGGTGGTCAGGTCGGGCGTGATGCCGTAGCGGCCCTGTGCGCCCTGCAAGCCCACGCGGAAGCCGGTCATGACCTCGTCGAGGATGAGCACGGTCCGGCGCCCGTCACACAGGTCGCGCAGGCCCTGCAGGAATCCCGGTTCGGGCACGAGGACGCCCATGTTGCCCACCACGGGTTCCACGATGATCGCGGCGATGGAATCGGGATGTTCGGCGAAGAGTTTCTTCACCGACGCGAGGTCGTTGAATTCCGCGATGAGGGTGTCCTGTGCGGCGCCGCGCGTGACGCCGGGACTGCTGGGGTTGCCGAACGTGACGGCGCCCGAGCCCGCCTGCACGAGGAAGCTGTCGCCGTGGCCGTGATAGCAGCCGCGGAACTTGATGATCTTCTCGCGGCCGGTGTAGCCGCGCGCCAGACGCACGGCGGACATGGTGGCCTCGGTTCCCGAACACACCAGACGCACCTTCTCCACGGAGGGCAGGATGCCGCAGATGCGCTCCGCGATCTCCGATTCGCCTTCGGTGCTGGCACCGAAGCTCAGGCCTTTCTCCGCGGCCGTGCGTACGGCCTCCACCACGCGCGGGTGCGCGTGGCCGAGGATCATGGGACCCCACGACAGCACGAAGTCGATGTACTCACGGCCGTCCACGTCCTTGAGGAACGGGCCATGGGCGGAGTCGATGAACACGGGGGAACCGCCCACGGATTTGAAGGCGCGGACGGGGGAGTTCACCCCGCCGGGAATGACCTTGCGGGCGCGCTCGTGGCGAAGGGAATCAGCGGAAGACGTCATGAGCGGGATGCTTTCGGAAAGATGAGGTTCAGGGCGGCGAGGAATCCCGCCGTGTCGGCCGTGGGCGTTTGCCGGGACCGTTCGACGTGGTACAGGCGCAGCGTCCGCGTCGTGCTGGAACCGATCGATACGGGGACCGGCCCCTCGTCCGCGACCAGGGTGCGCGCGAGCGCGGGCGCGGCGGCGAACAGGTGGTGCACGGCGGAGCTGGAGGCGAACAACACCGCGCCGCGCGGCGTCAGGCGCGGCCACGCGGCCTCCAGCGCCGCGACCGCGCCGTCGGGACAACGGGGCTCGTACAGCGCCATGTTGTGCAAATCGATCCCCTTGCCGGTGAACAGCGAGGGTTCGAGGCGCGTCTTCGTCGACCCGGGATGGATCAGGCGCAGGTTGTCCTGCACGGGGATCTCTTCAAGGAACCCCTCGAGCGACGCTTCGCCGCGCGGCACGAAGGCCACGCGTGCGCCCAGTGCCTCCACGTCGGCGCGCGCCCGTTCCCCGATGAGGTACCACGGCTTCGCGCGCCAGGCCGCCGGCACGGAGCGTCCCAGGGACTTCAGCAGCGGCAGCAGG
Organism: uncultured Bifidobacterium sp.; assembly: GCA_964555105.1. Taxonomy (GTDB): domain Bacteria; phylum Fibrobacterota; class Fibrobacteria; order UBA11236; family UBA11236; genus UBA11236. The sequence goes on from CAZKRC010000066.1 coordinate 9,992, forward strand.
TTGGGGGAGGACAGCAGGATCCCGTCGTAATGGCGGTCCGAAAGCCCGTCCAGCAGGTTCAGCGCGTCCTGCAGCAGCACCAGTTCGACCAAGGGGACGTCGATCGGCTCGTAGCCGGACGCCGCGAGCGCGTCGTTCAGGGTTTCCCCGGGCACCGCCGGCACCGGGATCTTGGGTCGGGTGTTCAGAACGGGGATCATGCGGTTCACCTGCAGCACCGTGTGCGCCTAACCGTCGCGCGGCGTGGGCAGGCCTTTCGCGCGGCAGGCCGCGAGCATTTCTTCGGCGAACTCGTCGACTTCCTCCTCCGCGAACTCGGGATCCAGCACGCGCTCCATGCGCAGCTGGCCGCCGGTTTTGGCGTCGCCCATCACCGCGATGAAACGGAAGCCGTCGCCGTAGGGATACGCGTGCGCCGCCATGGGGACCTTGCAACCGCCGCCCACCGCCTCCATGAACTGACGCTCCAGCTGCACGGCCTCGGCCGTTTCAGGATCGTTCAGCACCGACAGAAGCGCCGCGGTGGCCTTGTCGTCCGCGCGGCACTCAAGCCCGAGCGCCGCCTGGCCGATCGCCGGAATGGATTCGGAGAAGGAGAACGTGTGCGTGATCACTTCCGTGCGCCCGAGGCGGCGCAGACCGGCGGCCGCGAGCACGATGCCGTCGACCTCGCCCGATTCGAGCTTGGCGATGCGCGTGTCCACGTTGCCGCGCAGCGAGACGAACTGAAGATCGGGGCGCAGGGCGCGGAACTGCAGGATGCGACGGGGCGATCCCGTGCCCACGCGGGCGCCGTGCGGCAGTTCGGAGAACTTGATGCCCTTCGCCGCGCCCTTGGAGATGAACACGTCGCGCGCGTCTTCGCGCGGAGGAAAGGCCGCGAGCAAAAGCTCCTCGGGGTGATCCTCGGGCACGTCCTTGAGCGAATGCACGGCGGCATCGATGACGCCCTCGCGCAAGGCGTTCTGCAATTCCTTCACGAATACGCCGAACGCGGGGAATGCGTCCAGCGCCGTACCCTGATCGACGTCACCCGAAGTCTTGATCACCTCGATCGTGACGGTCAACCCGGGATGCGCCTCCTCGAGCCAGCCCTTGACCATGTTGGTCTGCGCCCGTGCGAGCGGGCTTCCGCGCGTTCCCAGGACCAGGGACGTCTTGGCGGGCGCGGATTTTTTGCCCGCGGGGCGGGGGTGCGCGGAGGAACCGGAAACGATGTCGGGGGAAGCGGTCATGAAATCCTTTCATCCAGACCCTGCATGCGCCGGGGAGGATTGGTGGGTGAGGCGGCGGGGGCCTCGCGGCTTGTGGCCTTTGCCGGGGGGGGGAGGTGCGCGCCCCGCTCCGCCGGGAGGGCGGCCTGCGGGCGCGTCGCGCCGGGAGCGGAGGCCTGCGCGTCGGCGTTGTTTCCGGACATGTTGAGGGCGAACAGTTCGTTCGCGTAGTACCCGGCGCGTTCGGCTTCGCCGCGCGCCGCCATCGTCTTGAGGCCCGTGGTGGGCGCGTGCAGGAACTTGTTGAGCAAACCGTGGCCGAGGGCCGCCATGCGCTCGCGCATCTCGGGCGGAAGCCCGGCGCTGTGGCGCGCGATCTCGCGTTCCGCGATCTCGCGATAGCGCTCGCGCAGCGTCCTGAGCGTGGGAACCACGTCGAGGGTCCGTACCCAGGCGGCGAGACGTGCGGCCTCCTCCTCGACGATCGCTTCCGCGGCGCGCGCGGCTTCCCGGCGCTGGACGGCATTCTCCTCCACTGCGGCCTTGAGGTCGTCGATGGTGAACAGGAACGTGTTGTCCA
>CAZKRC010000067.1:0-11691 GCA_964555105.1 uncultured Bifidobacterium sp.
GGTCGGCGAGCTTGCGCGCCTCATGGCCCGCACCTACGGCGATCAAAGCTTCAAGAAATCGGACGAGGGGCGCGATCTCGGCGATGAAATGGCGGACATCCTGTTCGTCCTGGTCTGCCTCGCCAACCAGACCGGCATCAACCTCACACAGGCGCTCGCCCGCAATCTCGACAAAAAAACCGACCGCGATTCGGAACGGCACAAGAACAATCCCAAACTCCAATAGGACAATGGGGCGCCGTCGTTGTGCCCGTCTATCGTATTTCCACCTCACGACCTGCTTGCGCCGACCGGTAAAGCGCCTCCAGGATTTCGATCGAGGCCAAAGTCTCCCGCCACGGGATGGGAGACGGAGCACCGGAACGACACGCCGCCACGAAGGCAGTAAAGTCGGGGGGTGACGGAGAAGGCCTCCGGGAATGCGGGGCCGCCGCGCTCCACGACAGGGTGTCGGCCTCGCCGACCAGCTCGCAACGTGTGCCCTCCTCGGCCTCGGACCACTCCCCCGCCCACGCGCATTCAAGCGACAGGGTCACGCCGTTCGTGAACGTGACCACCGCCGAAGCGCCGTCCTCCACGGAGAAACCCGCGCGATCCCAGTCTCCCCAGTGATTCCGATAGCCCGCGACTTCGCCGCGGCCATAGACGTTGCGCGTCGTCGCGGACACCCGCGCTCCCACAGCGGAGGGGAACCCCAGCAACCACAAGGCCATGTCCAGCGCGTGCACCCCCAGATCGAGGGCCGCGCCGCCGCCCGCCAGCGCCGCGTCCGTCAGGCCGCACGTGGTGGGAATCCGGTCGCGGCGCAGCGCGCGCGCGTTCACGCGGAGGATCCTCCCCAGCGACGCGACGCGCGCGCACGCGGCCTCGGCCTCCGGATCGAAACGCAGCTGATGGCGCGCCATCAGCACGAGGCCGCGGGCGTCGGCGGCCTCACCCAGCGCGCGCACCTCCGCGGGCGTCACGCAGACGGGCTTCTCCACAAAGGCGTGCACGCCCGCCTCGAGCGCGGCGCGCGCGATGGGAAAGTGCGAGACGTTCGGCGTGCAAACCGAAACGGCGTCCACGCCGAACGCGAGCAGGTCGCGATGATCTTCGAAAAGACGCGCACCGGGGACCAGCGAAGCGGCGCGCGCGCGCGCGGCGGCGTCGACGTCGCACACAGCGACGACGGTCGCGTCGGGAACCCGCGCCCACGCGGGAAGATGCGCGGTGCGGCCGGCGAAGCCCGCGCCCACGACGCCGATGCGGAGGGGACGACTCATGCGGAACGGCTCAGGCCATGGGGCGCGGACGCGGCGTCAACCATCCCAGCAGGGCGGAGGGCACGCAAATGTGCGTCATCGCCAGCAGCGAGGTCGAGGCCGTCATCAAACCGCCCAGCACGGACCCCAACACCGCGTGACCGGAGGAAAACGCCCACGCGGTGGCCAGACACCACAACCCGCCCACGAGAAACACGAGACGGCGGCGCAGCGGACAGGGCGGAAGTTCCGGCGAGGTTTCGAGAGGGCGTATCACCCCCGAATAAATCTTGTCGAACGGGTGGCATCCCGCGATGCATGCCAGGAACAGGATGCCCGCCATTCCCACCAGAACCGACACCGTCGCCGTGATCGTGCTGAGGCCGAAGATCAGGGCCTGCATCATGGGCGTGAAGCGCAACCAGGGCGCGAGACGGAGCGCCTCTTCTTCGGATTCCAGCGTGAAGCCGCGCACCCTGAGACGGTAAAGCACCTCGGTGCCATCGTCCAGTCGCGCGAACGGCTTCATTTATAAAAGCGGATCACGCGCGTGGCATCGCGGATCACATCCAGGGCGTCGATTTTTTCCAGCGCGGCCATCACCCGCGCGTTCCTTGCGGCGTGCGTAAGGATGATGACGGGGACGTTCTCCGCGTCGTGCTCGGGTTTCTGGCTGAGCGCGCGGATGGAGATGCCTTCGTCCCCGAGAATGCCGGTCACGCGACTGAGCACGCCGGGCTTGTCCACCGTGGTGAGACGCAGGTAAAACTCGGTTTCCAGGTCATCGATCGGAATCAGCGACGCCGCGTGTTCCTCGGCGAAAAAGTCCATCGGTGCGGGCGACGCGCCGACAGGGTCGCACAGCCTGCCCACCGCCACCAGATCCGACATGATGGAGCTCGCGGTGGGGAGCTTGCCGGCACCCGCGCCCGTGAGCAACAGGGGTCCGGCGGCCGACGTCTTCAGGTAGACCGCGTTGAGGACGCCATTGACGGACGCCAATTGGTGGTCCTTCTCCAGCAGGGCCGGATACACGGCGGCCAGGATTTTTCCGGAGGCGTCGCGTTCCACGACGCCGAGCAGTTTCACTTCGTAGCCGAGCTCCTCGGCCATGCGGATGTCGAGCGCGGTGATGGTCCGGATGCCTTCCACGGACAGCTTCCGGTAATCGACGGAACAGCCGTGGGCGATGGAGGCGAGCAAGGCCACCTTGTGCAAGGCGTCCATGCCGTCGATGTCGAACGTGGGGTCGGCTTCCGCGTAGCCCAAGCGTTGCGCCTCGGCAAGCGCGTCCTCGAAGCTTTCCTTGCGTTCGGACATTTGCGTGAGGATGTAGTTGCAGGTCCCGTTGATGATGCACGCCAGGCCGTCGATGTCGTTGGCGATCAGGCTGTCCTGCAACGTCCGGATGATGGGAATGCCACCGCCCACGGCGGCTTCGAACATCAGGGCGCGATCTTGGGACGACGCCAGGGGAAACAACATTGCGCCATGCTTGGCAAGCAGCGCCTTGTTGGCCGTGACCACGTGCTTGCCGGCGCGCAGGGCGGCTTCGACCCACGGCAAGGCCGCGTCCTCTCCGCCCGCGACCTCCACGAGCACGTCCACGTCGGGATGAACGGCTACGGCCTGGGGATCGGTCGTCGTGAAGCACCCGGTTGCCGCCACGCGGGCCAGACTGGCCTCACGCCGGGCGGCCGCGGCCACCACACGGAAGGTCAACCCCAGGGAGGATTCGTAAAACGCTCCGTGACGATCCAAAAGTTCCAAAACTCCCTGGCCCACCGTCCCTAAACCGATGAGTCCCAGGCGTATTTCTCGTTTTTCGCGCGGTTCCATGGTGGGGAAAGGTAAATCGGGGGAGGAACATTGACGAAAAACGGGGGACTCATTTTCCAAACGAGGGAAAAACCCGTCCTCTCCGTCCGATGGCCCGTCCGATCGCGTCAGGAAGACGGTTGCGGTCCCGGCCGGACACCGCCGCCGACGACAGCACCTCGCAGCGCCCCAGCCGCCACGTCTTTGGATGCCGGGTCGCTGCAGAATGGTAGCCACGTGCTTTTCCATGCTTTTTTGCCACCATTTTCATTTTGCGAGCCGTATATTCCGGAAACCGTCTAAAAAGGAGTCGTATGCGTTTCATGTCCCGGTTCTCGTCGCTGACCCTCTCCGCACTGGCCACGCTCGCCTTCGCTACGGTCGCCACCGCCGGTCCAAACGACTCGGCCTGGATCCCCCTTTTCAATAAGACTCACGAGAGCCTGGCCACCAACTGGGACATCAAGATCACTTCGCGGGCCCTGAACGAGGATCCGCTGAACACGTTCCGCCGCGCCATCGTCGGTTCCGACACCGTGCTCGAAGTGAATGTCTCGGGCTACACGAATTTCAACGGACAGTACGGACACATCGGTTACAAGATCCGCCCGTTCGAATACTTCATCGTACGGGTGGAGCATCAATTCTACGGCAGCCAGGCTCCGGGCAACCCGGGGAGCTGGGCGGTGCAGAACAACGGGATCATGCATCACTCCCAAAGCGCGGCGAGCATGGGAACAAACCAGGACTTCCCCATCAGCCTCGAGGCGCAGCTTCTGGGCCCTGCCAACACCGGAGCCGACAACAACAGCACCATGAACCTGTGCACGCCCGGAACGGCCTTCTACAACTCCCCTGCGAGCAGCTCCCCCAATACCACTCACTGCACGTCGGCCACCGGCAGCCACAACCGCAGTCTCGCCCTCGCGCCGAACTGGATGTGGGCCAAGGTGCACGCGCTCTCCGACTCGATCGTCCGCTACTACTACAACAACGGCACCGAGGACAGCCTCGTGTTCACGTTCTATCGCCCGGTACAATACGCGGGCAACGTGGGCGGCAACACCGTGCAAATCGTCAACAACACGCCGATCAAGGGCGGCTACCTTCTGTTCCAGTCGGAGTCGCACGGAACGCGCTTCCGCCGTATCGAAGTCCTCAATCTCGAAGGCTGCATGACGCCGGGCGACGTCAACTACAAGACCTACCTCGTCAAGCACGACGAGACCGCCTGCGGGGGCTCCTCGGGCATCCGCGGCGTCAGCCCGGCCGATGCCCGTTACGCCGCACCGCTCACCGTGGTGGGCAACGCGCTCAAGGTCGGCGGCACGGAACGCGTCACCCTGGAAGCCTACGACATGCGCGGCACGCGTATCGGCACGCACACCGCGCAGGCTCCCTTCCTGTGGTCGCCCCGCGTCAACGCCCCCGGCGTCCACCTGATCCGCGCGGTCACGCCGAAGGGCACGTACACGGAACGGATGATGTTGTTCTGATGCTGAGCGGACAGCTAACAGCTCACAGCTGACAGCGGGAACACAGTACAGCAGTACAGCAGTACAGCAATAAAACACAAGGGGATGGCACATGAGACCCCTATCGGGACTCATAACGCTTCGGCCGACTGCCCGCTCTACTGTTGTACGGCTGTACTGTTGTACTGTCATAGAGTCCGAGCCATTCTGATTCACGCACAAAAAAGCCTCCACTCTTCACAGAGGGAGGCTTTTTTCTTGAACCCTGTTTTGATCCTGGCTGTAAGCTGTAAGCTATCCGCTATAAGCTGTCCGCTGTAAGCTCACCCTTACAGCGCCATCCGGATCGTCTGGTGACGCTTGGGGCCCAGCGACAGCATGCCCACGGGCACGTCCACCAGTTCGGCCAAACGGTTCAGGTACTTGAGCGCGTTCTCCGGCAGATCCTTCGCGTCGGTGATGGCCGTCGTGTCGCTCTTCCATCCCGGCAGGGTCTCATACACCGGCTTCACGCGCTCGAGGCGTGCCAGCGACGAGGGGAAGTCTTCCACGCGCTGACCATCGATCTCGTAGTGCGTGCAGATCTCGATGCTGTCGAAGCTGTCGAGCACGTCGAGCTTGGTCACCGCGAGATGCGTCAGGCCGTTCACTTGCGCCGCGCGACGCACCACCACCGCGTCGAACCAGCCGCAGCGACGCTCGCGGCCCGTGGTCGCGCCGAACTCGTGACCGATGCGGCGCAAATCCTCGCCCTTATCCCCCGCGATCTCCGTGGGGAACGGACCGTTGCCCACGCGCGTCGTGTAGGCTTTCACTACGCCGATCACCTGATCGATGGCCGTGGGGCCCACGCCCGAACCCGCCGCGGCCGCACCGGCCACGGTGTTCGACGACGTCACGAACGGATAGGTCCCGTGATCGACGTCGAGGAACGTTCCCTGCGCGCCTTCGAAGATCAGGCCCTTCTTCTCCTTGATGGCCTTGGCGAGCATGGCCACGCAGTCGGCCACGTAAGGACGCAGCTTCTCGCCGTACGCACGATACTCCTCGAAAATCGGATCCACCGCCGCGGGTTCCGCGCCGTAGATCTTGGTGATGATCTCGTTGTGCGCGGCCACGGCCGTCTCCAGACGCGCCCGCAGCAGATCGTCCTCGAGCAGATCGCCCACGCGCACGCCCACGCGCGCCACCTTGTCGTAGTAAGCCGGGCCGATGCCGCGACCGGTGGTGCCGATCGCGTTCTTGCCGGCGGCCTTCTCCTTGAGCTGGTCAAGCAGCTTGTGGGTCGGCAGCACGACCTGCGCGGCTTCCGACAACCACAGGTTGCCGTGCGCTTCGATGCCCTTGCCCCGCACATCCTCGATCTCGTGCAGCATCTGCGCCGGATCGAGCACCACGCCGTTGGCGATGATGCAGGTCTTGCCGTCATGCATCAGGCCCGACGGCAACAGGTGGAACACGAACTTCTGGTCGCCCACCTCGACGGTGTGGCCGGCGTTCGCGCCGCCCTGAAAGCGGATCACGTAATCGGCTTCCTCGGTCAGGTAATCCACAACTTTCGCCTTGCCCTCGTCGCCCCACTGGGCGCCCACGACGACACGATTGGCCACACGATTTTCAGCACGATTGGACATGATCTCGACTTTCCTTGGAACCATGAAAAGGCCGTCTGCCCATGAAAAACACACTCAAGACGACCTGAAAACAAACAGGGCAAAGGTAGAAAAGATGGCAGCGGGAGGGGAAACCGGCCCGAGGCGCCCCCCATGGTCATGGCGTCCCGGAAGCCGCAAAAAACAGGTTTTCAGGGGGTGAAACGTGCCGGGCGCGCCGCGGCGCGCCCGGCACGGGCGGAAGGGACGGCCTCCGGGCGTGAGGCCCGAGGGGCCTCCTGAATCGCCTGCTACATTGGGAGTCCTCATGCGCCCCACTTCAGCCTCCACGCCCCCGACGCCGCCGTCCGTACCCTTCCTCGACCTGTACGCCGGAAACCGGCGGGTCGAAAGCGCCTTCTTCCGGGACCTCAAAACCCTGTTCCGCCGCAGCGACTTCATCGGTGGCCCCACCGTGGAAACCTTCGAGCGGGCCTTCGCGGCGGAACTCGGGGCGCCGCAGTGCGTGGCCGTGTCCAGCGGAACCGCCGCGCTGCACCTGTCGTTGATCGCGGCGGGCATCGGGCCCGGCGACGAGGTGATCGTGCCCGCCTTCACCTTCCCCGGCGCGGCGCTTCCGGTGCTGCACTGCGGCGCACGCCCGGTGTTCGCCGACGTCAACCCGGGCGACGGCTGCCTTGATCCCGCGGCCGTCGCCCGCGTCACCACCAAAAACACCCGTGCCATCCTCGTCACGCATTTGTTCGGTCACCCCGCCGACCTCGACGCCCTGCGCACCCTCGCGCGGGAATCGCGCGGCCGCATCACGTTGATCGAGGACGCGGCGCAGGCCCACGGCGGCTCCTGGCGCGGCCGCGCGCTGGGAACGTTCGGCGCCTTCGGGTGCTTCTCGTTCTATCCCACCAAGAACCTCGGCGGCATGGGCGACGCGGGGGCGATCCTGGTCAAAACCCGCGCGCACGCCGAGCGCTTGCGCCGCCTGCGCGACCACGGCCAGACCGCCCGCTTCCGGCCCGTGGAAGCGGGCTTCAACGCCCGCATGGACGCCGTGCATGCGCTGTTCCTCACGCACAAGCTGCCGCATCTGCGTGAGGACAACGCGCGACGCGCAACGGTGGCCGACCGCGTTCTGAAGGCGCTCGCGCCCGCGACAGGCCTTGCCGGAAGCGCGACCGCCAGTGCCACCATGCGCCTGGAAGCGCGCCTGGACACCCGCCCGCACACGCGCCTGGACATGCGCCTCCTGCCGCTGCGTCCCGACGCGCGGGGCACGTCGTCATGGCACGCTCTCGTGGTCAAGACGCCGGAGCGCGCGGCGTTTGTCAAACGTTTGAAAATGCACGGGATCGGTCACCAGATCTATTACCCCGCCGCGCTGCCGGACCTGCCGGTGTATCGCGATCTCGCGCGCCCCGGCAACACAGGCGCGCACGGAGGGGATGTTCCCGTGGCGCTCGCGCTGGCGCGCACCTGCGTCGCGCTCCCGCTGCACCCGGCGATGACGGCGGCGCAGGTGCGCGCCCTCATCGCGGCGCTCGCGCCGGGCCGTTGACGTTTGATCGGGGAAGGGCGCACGCCCGTTATTTCGAGCCGTTATTTCAGCGACGTAAAGAACACGAAGGATTTGTCGCCCTCGCGCACGTCCACCTCGCGGGTTTCCGCCAGCACCAGACCGCCTCCTTCGCCTTCCGCGCGCACCTCGAGCGTGTGCCGTCCGACCGGGACGGTCAGGCGCGCGAACTGTACGGTGCGCGGCAGCAGGAACCACGACCGGACGTCGGCCTTCTCGAGTTGCCCCGACAGGAAGTCCGTCCCGAGGTTCGTCAGCAGGTTCAACAGCGGGTTGTCGGAACGAAGCTCGGCCTTGGTCTTCTCCGCCGCGATCGTCCGCACCACCACCCGCGTCACCGTGCGCAACAGGATGGCCGTACGGTTGGCCTCCAGATCCTGCTCCAGCAAATCGCCCGAGTTCGCCCACGGCTCCCCCACCACCATGTGCGCGGGCCTGGCGGCGGCGGCCCCGATCGGCCCCGACACGGGGGACACCTTCAGCACCTGCGAGCGCACGGGCACTTCGCGTAGCGAGGGCATGGCCCACTTGATCGAGAACGTGGTTCCCGAGCGCGTGCGCCCCGCCTTGGCGGCCTCCGAGGGCGGCAGGCCGGGAGCCGGCAAGGCGTTGGTCACGGTGTTTCCGTCCGCGTCGCGGTAGTGATACACCAACACGCCGTCTCGCACCCACGTTCCCTGGAAGGCGGTTTCCCCGAGGGCGGGCGCGCGTCCAAGCATGCCCACCACCACGATCTCGCCCCTTTCCGTGCCGACGCCACGCTTGACCAGCGTCGACGCGGGGCATTCCAGTTCCAGCAGGCGGATGTCGTCGGGACGGTCGGCGGCGGCGAGCAGGCCACAGGCATAGATCTCCAGGCTTTGGGGGACGGCGGTCTTGGCGTCGCGGTATGATTTCACCGCGTGGAACACCGAAATGGCCGCGTCGTCGCGCTCCCCCAAAAGATCGTACACCAGCGCCGCCGTCCCGCGATACAGCGGGTCGTCGCGGTACTCGCCGGCGTCGGCGGTGCGCCGGAACCCGTCCACCAGGATCTGCGCCTGACGCATCTCCACGCGGGCGCCGTCGGGGTCTCCGATCGCGAGGTAGTTGAAGGCCTGGAACACGCGCAGCCACAGAATTTCATAGGGACGGGCGCGGTAGGGGCGCGCATTGTCGTTCACCAGCAGCGCGGCCGCCTCGTTGGTCACCGAACGCGTGAACAGCGCGTCGTGGACCCCGGCGGCGCGCGCGAAATAAACGATGCTGCTGTCGTGACGGCCCGCGTAGTGGAACAGCAGGCCCATGTCCATGTTGTACAACAGCTCGCTCTGTCCGCCGTACAGGCCGGACTTCTCGGCGCGCAAAAACGCCGCCGCCTCGAGGTAATCCTGCGCGGCGGCGCGCTTGACGACCTTGTCGTAGCGGACGAGGCCGCGGTTCGCGCAGCCCGTCAGGACGAGAAGCGACGCGCACGCCGCGATGAGGACGCCCGGGCGCATGACAGGGGGACGGCGGCTGCGCCTCAGAGGCCGGTCGCGCTTCTGGTCACGTACTTCTTGATTTTCTTGTCGCCGATCCAGAGCTTGCGGTTGGTTTCGATGTTCACCAGTTCGAGGTTGACCTGGTAGAACACCACCGAACGGCTGCCTTCCTTGTCGACGATGGAGTTGATCGAGCCGATCAGCATCACGTCCGCGCCGGACTCCTCTCCCGCAAGGGTGCGGGTTTCCACGGAGGCGTTTTCGGCCTGGTCGGCCTTCTCGTCCCGGATCTCATCGCGCTCGGTCCGGCTGGCGACGAAGTCGACCTTGCCCGAATTGATGAGTGTGCGCTCCATGTCCTTCACGAAGGTTTCGGCGTTGATGTGCTCGTGGCTGCGGTTGCGCACCGTGCCCACGATCACCGTCGGCACCTTGCCTTGGGCGGTGTAGGTGTTGAGCCACGGGGCGTTCAGGCAGTCGCGGAGCATTTCCTCGGCGACCAGACGGGAGTCGGTGTCGTTCCAGCGGCCGGAAAGGTCGATCACGCTGTCGTGCGTCACGCGGTCGACCTTGGTGCCGGCGCAGCCGGAAATCAGCAGGGCGGCCATGGCCAGACCCGAAAAGCGAAGCGTCATGCGATTCATGTCGGAACCTCCAGAATAGGCTCATAGTTTAGATAATTGAGTCTTTCCGTGCCACGCGCCCAAACCGCACCACGGAGCCCGCATGCGCATACCCGGGCCGGCACCCGTCCCCGAAGCCAAGGCTGCACCACGGGGCCGGCCCGTTCCACCCCCAAACCTGTCCGCCCCTGCCCCTCCTCGCGCGCGGGAAATCCCTTCGCGCCCCTTCGTGTCGCCGCTCTTTGTAGTTTACCGCCGTTCGTCCTCATTCATCCGGGAGACCGTCATGACCGCCACTCCGTACGCCCGCATTCCCGCCTTCGCGCTCGCGAGCCTGCTCGCCGCGCCGCTGGTCGCCCCCGTCCTCGCCGACGAGGCCCGCACCCAGAACCGCAATGTCACCGTGGTGACCGCGTCGTCCAGCTCGGACGGGTCCAGCGAGATCAGCCGCGACAAAATCGAGGACTGCATCCTCTCGTTGCCCGACCCGATGAAGCTGGAACCGCTGATCTCGTCGCAGTCGTTGTTCGTGCACGGCGTCAACGGCGTGACCGGCAAGAACGAGTGGATCAAGGCCTACACGGCACGCCTGGACATCACCTACATGACGCGTGAGAAGGACCTCATCATCGTCACGACACGCAGCGTGCAAGGCCAGCCGCCGGTTTTCCGCGAAGTGGACAAAACCCTGCGCCACACGCAGACCTTCGTGTCGAACCCCACCGAGGGCGACACCTACGCGGGCCGCAGCAACCGCCAGTACTACTTCACGTCGGCCGAAGCCGCCAGCCGCGACGTTCGCGAGCGCGCCCGCGTGTGGATCTCGCAGCAAGCGCCGACGGTGTGCGGAGGTAGCTGACAGCTCACAGCTCACAGCTCACAGCTCACAGCTCACAGCTCACAGCAAAAGAATAAAACAGCAAAGCAGCATCACAGCAATACAGCAACAAAAAACACTGCCTGAAATTCAGGGAACCATGATGTTGTGATGGTGCGGTTCACGTCCTGGTGAATGTCGGTTGCTGCAGCAATCCCTCAACAATAAAGGCGACCGTAATGGCCGCCTTTATTTGTTTGTTTTGTGTTTGCTGTCAGCTGTCAGCTGTCCGCTGTCAGCTTTCCTCAGTACGTCAGCTTCCGCACCTTCGTCGTCCGCGTGGCGGGCGAGAACAGCAGCGCCACGTCGAGGCCGGCGGCCTGGTCGCGATGGCTGTTGGCGATGAAGCGGTAGGGCACGCGCACGCGCATCTGGAGATTGTCGAGCACGTCGAGGTACATGCCGGCGTGAACGATGCCCTGAAGGCCCAGCCCCTTGCCGAATTTCTCGTCCTCATAGTCGAGCGCATGCAGGCCCGCGCCCGCACCCACGAAGGGACGAAAGGCCGCGCTGCCGAACAGGTACGACACCGTCATCGCGCCGCCGAAGTTCGCGCCGGGCGCCCACCACTCCGCGTCGATCCCCAGGTCCCAGTTCTCGCGGAAGCGGATCGACTGCGACAGCGACAACGACAGGAACTGTTCGCTGATGTCGGTCATGCCGCCGCTCACCGCGCCGACCACGCCGATGCCGGGCCCGATGGCGTAACGGCTCAGCGCCACCGTGGTGGTCTCGGGATGATTGTTGAGGTTCACATCCTCGGCATGCGCACCCGTCGGCGCGAAGGCGATGAGCGCGAACAAGGACGCAACGAATGCGGACACGGCATTAAGACGCATGGGGACCTCCGAAAGATGCCGGTAATATACACGAACGGTCAAAGGCGGGTATGATTTTGGGGGGTGGTGTGCCGGCCTACCGGGTGTCCCCGCCGGCGGCGGGGCGGGGCGGGGCGGGGCGGGGCGGGGTGGCGGTTGCAGGGGCGCAGCATGCTGCGCCCCTGCGGCC
>CAZKRC010000068.1:0-11683 GCA_964555105.1 uncultured Bifidobacterium sp.
ACACACCGAGTTCCCGCACAAAAAAAGCGCCCCGGCAAACCGGACCGCTTTTTTTGTGCGCATCATCAGTTGCCGCGAGGTGCCGCGCTCGGAGGCGCGAGCGCGGCTTCCCGGATCTACTTCACCGTAGGACGGATGATTTCGCTGGTCTTGCCTGCGTTCTCGGCCGAGATGCGCACCATGTACACACCTGCGGAGACCGCGCGACCCGTGGTGGTCAGGCCGTTCCAGGTCACTTCACGCATACGGTCCTTCGAGGGATTCACCGTCCGGGACCACACCGTGCGGCCATGGACGTCGGTGATCGACATCGTCAGCGCGCTGGTGCTCTTCACCGCCTCTTCGGTCAGGGCGAAGGTGTACGGCTTGACCGCACCCGACACCTGGATCGCGAAGGAGCCGGCGATGCCGACGGGGATGACCGCCGTCGAAGGCGCGGACTCGGGGCTCTGGTAGGTCACGTTGGAAGCGCGCACCGTAAAGGTGTACGACGTTCCGGAAGTGAGGGCCGAGGCGGACACCGTGCAGTTCGTCGCAGGCGCGGCGGCATAGCAGCTTCCACCGGGGGTTCCCGTCACGTAGTACTCGGCGATCGGCAGACCGCCATTGCTGGTGGGAGCCGTCCAGCTCACCTGCACCGCCAGCGACGCGCCGTTGGGCTGGGTCGCCGTCACGGCCGTGGGCGCACCCGGAGGACCGGCAGGAATGACCGCCGTCGAGGGAGCGGAGACGGGGCTTTCACCCACGGCGCTCACGGCACGCACCGTAAAGGTGTAGCTGGTGCCATTGGTCAGGCCCGTCACCTTGCAGGACAGGGGACCGGTCTGCCAGGTGCAGGTCTTGGAGGCATCACCGACCGCAGTCACCACGTAGGAGGTGATGGGGGACGAACCCGCCGCACCGGTGTTCCAGCTCACGGTCGCTTCCGTGTTGCCGGCCACGGCGGTCACGCCGGTGGGAGCCGCCGGCGGGGTGCCGGTGACCACGGCGATGGTCAGTTGGTCGGTCACCGGGTTGCCGCTGACCGTGGCGCTCACCGTGTAGGTGGCCGAAGCCGTCGCGGCGGTGGGCTTGCCGCTGATGACGCCGGTGGTGGGGTTCAAGGTCAGGCCGGCCGGCAGCGCGGGCGCAACGCTCCATCCGGACGCGGTTCCGCTGACAACCGGGGTGTTGGCCACGATGTCCTGGTTCACGATGTACGTGGCGTTCTTGGTGATGTAGGCCAGAGGGGGCGCAGTCTGGGTTTGAGTCGCGCCCAGGGTGACGGCCGAGGCCGTCGGCTTCTGGGTTTCGTACTCAAGCTTCACCCAGCCGGCGCTGCGGAACACATTGGCGATACGAACCTCGTCCACCTTGCCGCGCAGGTTGCGATCGGCCCAGGCATCCACGGAACGCGCGATGTAATTCTGCACGCGGTTCACGGCGGTGGGCGTACCGGTGTTGCCGGTCTGGACCTGGGCGCCGTCCACATAGAGAACGGAGGCCCCCTCGTTGTTGGTGGCGAGCAGGTGGATCCACTGGTCTTCGTTGTTGGCAAGCGCACCCGAAGCGTGGATGTGAGCCGTCGGCGGCGGCACTTCGAAGGTGAAGTTCTTCGCGGCGGAACCCTGCTTGCCCATCCAGATGTTGTCCGTATTGGCGTCGTTGCCGAACGACAGGAACTGGTTCCAGCCGTTGTCCACATGCGTGCGCCACACCCACATCGACAGGGTGACCTGTCCGTCGTCGAAATCGGAATAACCGGCACCGAGATCGAAGTAATCGGACATGGTCTGGTCCGATTCAAGGCTGCGGAGGGTGTCCGCCATGCCGATCGCACCGACCTTGAAGGGGTTGGTGGCATCGGTCAGGTTGACCGGGGTCGCGGCGTTGCCGCCGGCCACGGCGTTGGGACGCGGAGCGGTCGGCGTGGCGCTGTTGCCCATGTGCCAGACGCCCAGGAAGCCGTCGGCCGTGGTGAATACATTGCCGGAAGCGCTCGGCGCACCCGAACGGTTCCAGTACATGCGGATCCTGGTGGTGGCGTTGCCGGCCACGGACGGAACGCGCACCCAGATTGCCGCGGCGCTGGAGCTCCAGCTTTCGATTTCATAGGGGAAGGCCACCGCGCCCGTCGAGTCGGTGAAACGGATGTCGGCACCGCCCGCCAAGGCCTCGCTCAACACGTTCGCGCCCGAGGCTTCGTTCGTGTTCGAGAGACGCACCAGCACCGGGAAGTTGGTCTGGGCGGTCGTCACGTTCGCGCCACCGTCGGCGTTGGTCGTGTTGACGCTGATCGTCCTGTACTTGGTCCATGCGGCGTACGGCTGGGCTTGAGCCAAGCCGACGCAAGCCGCCAATGCGGCTATCACTGCGAACTTTTTCATAATCTCTCCCTTTGTTTGTTACGGGCCGGGCACCATCAGGTAGCCGGCATTCTCTTAATATATCGTACTCCGCAATTTTTTTGGTGTAAAAAATCACTCCTTGGTAAAATCGGTATAATTAACGCTGAGTTTACAGGAGCCCGTAGCTTCACAAAAAACGCGTATTTTCAGCCGTTCTCCCCTCTTCCCACCTCTTCTCGACACCAGGATGGTCAAATAAAGGGAAACGGATGTTCCGCCCGCCGGGGGCCCTGCAGGGGCTCCCCGGCGTTCGCCCCCCACACCCCTCTCCTGATCCCCATGCCCCGGGCCGCACGGGGCGGCCTCCGCGTTCCCGGTTCCCACCGTCTTACCGGGCCGACCCCTGCCCCCGCAGGTGGCGAAAGAACAGCTCCACCGCGGCCCGTCCCTCCGGTCCCAGATCATGGGTGAACGGGTTCACGTAAAGATCAATGTGCGCGCGCATCACGGCCGGCGTCATGTCCTGCGCATGACGGGCGCACAGGGCCAGCGCTTCCTCCTCATGCGCCCACGCCCAGGCCAGGCTGGCACGCACGGCTTCTTCCAGAACCGGCCGCGCCGGGACGTGCCCGGCGTCGTCATGACGACGCAACAACGTCCCGAGAGGAATGGGCGCCCCGGTTTCCGCCTCCCAGACCGCACCCAGATCCGCGACCAGCCGCAAGCCGTCGGCGGCATAGGTGAACCGCATCTCGTGAATGACCACGCCCTGCGCCGCCGGGTCCTCCTTCAGCGTGCGGTACAAGCGATCGAAGGGCAAAAAGCGTTTGCGAACAGGGGCCGCCGCACCCTCCGCCCCTGCTCCCGAACCCGATCCCGAACCCGATCCCGAACCTGTTCCCGTACCCGCTCCCGCCTGGCCTCCCGCATGACGCATCCGGAAGTCGAGCAAAAAGTTCGCGGTGGTGTGTTCACCCGGAACGAGCACCTCGCGCTGCGGATCCCAGTCCGCGCCGCCCGTCAGCAGCAGCGGCCCGCACCCGCGGCCGAGCGCGCCGCCGCACTCCAGCAGCTCGTAGCCCGTACAGGCGGGCACGTTGGCGTAACTGACCTTGACCAGATCGTACCGACGTGCGCGCGCGTGCGCGTTCAGCGTCTGCACATCCTCGAACGCGAACGTCGCCGGCGGCGCGGGCGTTTTGCCGAGGATCCATCCGGCGAAAATGAAGACATCGTTGGGACAAGGAGAGATTCCGATGCTCAGCATGTCACGATTCCCCCGATTTTAACGCGGCGTCGATCACCGCGCGGCCGTCGCGCGCCCAGAAGGTGGTCAACGCCTGCAGGGCGCGCGCCACGTTTTCGGGACGCATGTCGCGCTGCGCGGCCATGTTGCTGATCGCGCGGACCTCCAGCAGCGGGACCCCCGCCGCGCGCGCCGCCAGCGCCGCCGCCGCGCCTTCCATGCTTTCGAAATCGACGTCGAACACGCGGCGGCGGCGGGCGCCGGTCCCGTCCGTTCCCGTGCATTGATTGACCGTCGCCCCGCGTCCGCGCCGCAGGCCGTTCCCGACGATCTCCGGCGCGGACAGCGGCAGCGGCGCGCGCAAGGCTTCGTCGGCGAAGTCGTGGGCCCCCAAGGGTTCGAACCCGAAACCGCCGGGGGTTTCCATACCCAGATCGGCGAAGACTTCCGAGATTCCCAAAACCGTGTCGCCGATCTCCAACCCGCTGTCGTGATAAGCCCCCGCGATGCCGGTGTTGACGATCAAGGCGGGGCGATGACGCGCGATGAGCGGAGGCAGTTGCAGCAGCGTATGCGGGATGCCCACGCCGGTGACGACGCGCACGATCCCGCCCGCGCCGCCGGGCGCCGCGTCCCGCAGGCCCTCGCACACGGCGAGTTCCCGTGCGGTCGCGGCACACACCAGGATCACGGCGTTTTCAGGACGTGGGTTCATGCGTCCTCCGCGCGGGCGTCCGCGGCATCCCGCCAGCGGATCCCAGCCTCCAGGCGGACGGCGTCGGCCTCGTCCCACTCGGCCGGCAATTCGTTGAGACAGCTCGCGGCCGCTGCCGCCAAGGCACGCGCCGCCGCAGCGCGCGCGTCGAGGCCGCGCAGCAGGCCGTCCGCCAGCATGGCGGTGACCGTATCCCCCGCGCCAATGGGGTTGACGACGTCGTCGAGGCGCGGGACGGCGCAATACGCGGAGGCCGCTCCCCGAGGCTTGACGAAGGCGGGGCGCGCGCCGTCGGTGATCAGCAAGGACGGGAGCGGTGCCGCGAGCGACGGCGCGAGCGCGCGGTATTCTTCGGCGTTCACCTTCAGCCAGTCCACCCGCGACAGGACCTCCGGCGTCAGTCCGGCGACGGAATCCCAGACCGTCAACGAGACGGACAGGCGCGCGCATGCGGCCGGGAGGACCGCGTCGTCAAGCCCCGAGGGCACGGTCCCGCATGCCAGCAGGGCGTCGAAGCGTTCGTCGGGAAGCGCGGCCAGCAAACGACCGGCCAAGGTGGCGTCACCGGCAACGGAGAAAGGCGCGATCACTTCGGTCGCGACGCCCTCATGCAGCAGCGTCGTGCACACGCGCGTATCGCCGTCCGTAAAGGCATGCGCACTGCGGACGCCGTGCCGTGCACACGCCGCCTGCACGCGACGACCGTTTTCCCCGGCGAGCGCGTGCCACAATGTCACGTCATGTCCGCGCGCGGACAGCACCTTCGCAACGTTCATGCCTTTACCGCTGGCGAGCTCCGTATAGGCCTGCGCGCGGTTCACCGCACCCTTCTGCAGAAGAGGCAGCGTGAAAATCTGCTGCCATGCGGGGTTCAACCCGGCGATGAGGATTTTGGCCATGATTCAAAGCTAGGATTTCGCCTTCGCTCCGGTTATAATAGGCGCGATGACGCACAGTCCGGTCGCTCCGAAAGCCCTTCCCGACTTGACCTTGGGCACACGCTTCCCCACACGGATGCTGAACGCCTTTCCGGCCGCGTGGAAACGCGGTCATCTGGTGAAGGCGACCGGCGGCGAGCACGAGCGCGAAAGCTTCGCCTTCACCGCGCACCTGCGCGCCACGCGCCGCCTTCTGCTGGCCTGGCCCGACAACGACATCGAAATCCTGCAGGCCTTTCCCGCCGCACGCGCGCTGGTGGACGGCCTTCCTCCCCACACGGAATGCGTCCACGTGTGCGAAGCCTCCCGCGCCGCGCTGGTGCAAGGACTCTTCCCCCACCCGGTGCTCACATGGCAGCGTGAAACCCTGGCTTGGCACGATGACGCCATGCGTGACCTGGTCGCGTCCCTGAAGGCCTTCGCCCCCGACACGACCGTGACGTTCGCGCTGACTCCCTGCCCCACGATCGTGCAAGCCGCGCTGAGGGCTTCCGGCGCGCGCGCGCGCATCGGCTGGGAGAGCGCGACGGGCGCACCCTTCGCCAACACGCGTCTGCGGGCCGATGACGCCACGCCGTACGCGGCGCGCTTCTTTCAATGCCTCGATCTGTGGCGGTACGCCGGCTTCACGCCGCGCGGGCACTGGGCGTGTCTCCTGCCGGACGTGGGCCGTCACGAGGAAGCCCTGCGTGAATGGCAGGTGCGACGCGCCACCCCCGAGACCACCTGGCTGTTCGTTCAGGATGCCGCCACCGTGAACGCCCTGGACGCCGCCCTGTTCGAATCCCTGCACGCGCGGATCAGCGCGCGGGAATCCGGGCCGTTCACCCTCGGCGCGGTGCTCTGGAACCCGATGCGCAAGGTCGTGGCGCGCCAAGGTGCCTGGCTGGATGCCCCGGTGTTCAACGAAACGGACTTTTCGGCCCTGCTGGCGGCTCTCGACGGCGCCCGGGGCGTGATCGGCTTCCACAGCTTCGCGCTGCACGTCGCGTCATTGACCGACGTGCGCGTCCTCGCGTTGCTCAAGGAGACGGAATCGCGTCACGATGCCTCGGGCCTGAATCCGAAGTTCGAAGCCGTCGTCCTCGATTCCTGACTTACAGGTCTTACAGGTCTTACAGCCCTTACAGGTACTGCGCCCACTTTTTGCGGGCCCCCACTTTTTTCACCAGCTCCTTGAGGCGTGCGGTCTGGGACTTGTGCACGACCATGGTGACGCCCTCGTGGTGCACCACCAACAGGTCCTTGACGCCGAAGGTGGCCACGATTCCCGAGTCCGAAAAACACGTCGTGTTCTCCGACTCCAGCTGGATGGTCTCACCCACCGCGCGGTTGCCGGCTTCGTCGGCGGGATGCAGGCGGTCCAGCGCGCTCCACGCACCGATGTCGTCCCATTTGAAGGCGGGAATCACCAAACGGATGGCCGCCGCCTTCTCCAGAATGCCGTAGTCGATGGAGATGTCGGGAATGCTCGCGTATATCTTCTTCAGCTTCGCCGCGAACGCCGGCTTTTTGGGGTCGAGGTCGCCGGCCTTCTCGAAGGCGGCGGCGGTTTCGGGCAGGTGCGCGCGGAACTGCTCCCACAGATAATCGACGCGCCACGCAAACATGCCGCTGTTCCAGTAGAAGCGCCCCGAGTCGACGAACGCCGCCGCCTTCTCCGCCGAAGGCTTTTCATGAAAGGCCTTCACGTCGCGCACCGTGAGGCCCGATACCGTCCGTTCCCCCGCAGCCGTCTCCACGTAACCGTAGCCGGTTTCCGGACGCAGCGGGGGAATGCCGAACGTGACCAGACAGTCGCCCTGTGCGGCTTCCTGCGCGGCCACCTTCATGGCGCGCGCGAACTCCTTCGCGGGGCCGATGGCGTGGTCGGCGGTGAGCACCAGCATCACGCCCCGGGGATCCTCGCGCATGATCAGGCGCGCCGCGAGCGCCACGGCCGCGGCGGTGTTGCGCCCCTGCGGTTCCGCGATGGTCAGCACGTTCTTCATGCCCCGGGTTTTGGACTTCACGGGCTTTTCCAGGTTGGCGCTCACCACGAGCCGCGTCGGCCCCGTCTTCCCCAAGGCCCGGATGTTGCGCAGGGTATCCTCCAGCATCGACTGCCGGGTCACCAGCGGCAACAACTGCTTGGGATGTTTCGCATTGCTGTAAGGCCAGAAACGTTCGCCTTTGCCGCCTGCCATCACCACGGGATGAATCATCTGCAATCCTTTTTCCTTGCCGGGCCGGCGGGAGGGCGGGCGTAACCAGCGTTCAAAGCATCAAAACATTCAAGTATTCAAGCGCGCGGGAAAGCCGCGCACAGACCCTGAAAATTAGACGATTAACGCCCGCATTACGCACACCCCGCGCACGCCCTCCGTACACGAACAGGTCCGGGCTTCCGTCAAGCGAACGTCGGAGGGGAAAAACCACCGGCCCGGAAGGCCCGATGATGTTATAATGTCAACAGGCCCTTTTCCCGCACATCCTTTGTTTGCTGCGGGGGGAGTCGTAGAGGAGAGCATGCCGATGATTGCCCCGCTGATCAGTACCGGGCCGGGAGGACACGTGGACTTCCACATGCACTCCACCCTGTCTGACGGGCAATTGAGCGTGCATGAGCTCATCGATTATTGCGTCCGGCAAGGCCTCTCGGCCATCTCGATCACGGATCATGACAACATCGACGCCTATGAAGAAGGCCTCGAGCACGCCCGCGACGCGGGCCTTGACTACATCCCCGGCGTGGAGATCAGTTCCTCGTGGAACGGACACGACATCCATGTTCTGGGGTACCTGTACGAGCCGACCCACCTGGGTCTGAACCGCACGCTGGTCGGCTTGCGCGAGAAGCGGCGCGATCGCGCCCGCGAGATCGTCAAACGCCTGGCGGCCCAGGGCATCGAGTTGAACTACGAGAAGCTTGCGGCCAAAACCACCCACGCCGGCAGCGTGGGGCGGGCCCATATCGCCGCCGCCCTGGTGGAGGAGGAATACGTCGCGAACTTTCAGGACGCCTTCACCCGCTATCTGGGAAACGGCACGCCGCTCATGGACGGCATCGAAAGCGGCAAGCTCTCCCCCTTCGACGCCATCGGCCTGATCCGCGAGGCGGGCGGGGTTGCCGTGCTCGCCCATCCGCACCGCACCAACCAGGACGACCTGATCGAACGTATGGTGGAGCACGGCTTGCAAGGGATTGAAACCTACTGCCACAGCCACACCCCCGCGGTTTATCGCCGTTACAAGGACGTCGCCAAGCGCTACGGCCTGTTCTGCTCGGGCGGCGCCGACTTCCACGTCCCCCGCGATGATGACCGCTACGCTCCGGGCAGCCTCAAGATCCCGTCCGACGTGCTCGGGGCTTTGTACGCCGCCAAGGAAAAGGCCTGAGACAGGAATTCGGGAACCGGGGCTTTCTGTAACCCGAAGGCCCCCGAGGCGTAGAAACCCCACGAAACCGTGCCCAAAGCCCTAAACGCCCTAAAAGCGCTAAAAGCGCTAAAAGCGCCAAAAGCGCCAAAAGCCGCTACGGCCCCGAATCCGCCCGGCGGGAACCGCCGTTCACCCCCCGACTCCCTGATTGAAACTCCCCCCGGCGACGGTTAAATTACCGCTTGATCCTGATGCGGCGTCCCGATGTACGATGTACTTTAGGGACCTGTCTGTCACACGGTGTTACGGTTCATGACGATGCGCAAGGTACCGGCCCTTCAAGCCGTATTCGCCAAGCTTTTCCGCCTTTCCGCGGACAAGGAATACCTGCTGCATATCCAGTGGGAAAGCAGGCATCGTTCGATCAACCGTCCCGTCTCGCCTTACCTGATCCGCAGCCTCGCCTTCCTGACGCTGGTGCTGCTCGCCGGCATCGCGGGCGCCGCCTGGGAAATCGGCAACTGGGCCTTTCAGGAAGTGCGTTACCACGTCGCCGCGGGCCGCCACCAGATGCATCTCGCGGAACTCCGGGAAATCCGGCAAGGACTCGCCACGGTGGAATCGTCCGTGGATCGCGCGTACGAGCAGGAGCAACGCATGCGCGCGCTGTACGGCATCAACTACATGGGAAACCCGCCGGGCACGTTCGGCGTGGGCGGACGCACGCATCCCGATGCTGCCGATGCCTTGTTGTCGCAAGGGCTGCAGGAGAAGCTGTTCCACACGCAGTTGCAGGGACGGCAGTTGCGCGGCAAGATCGACCACACGACGCGGAACTTCCTGCAGATCAAGGAGTTCGTCGATTACCGCCACAACCTGTGGGACCACACGCCTTCGGTGGTGCCCGCCTTGGGCAACTGGACCAGCGGGTTCGGAAACCGCGTGCATCCGGTGTTTCGTCGCTATGCCATGCACCGCGGTCTCGACATCGCCGGCAGCCGTTTCACGCCCGTTTACGCCACCGCCAACGGCATGGTCAAGGTCTCCGCCCGCGAGGGCGGCTACGGCAACCTGGTGGTCATCGATCACGGCAACGGCTACAGCACGCGGTACGGGCATCTGCAACGCATTGTCGTGAGCCGCGGCGAACTGGTCAAGCGTTTCGACCTGGTGGGCTACATGGGCAGCACGGGAACGGCCACCGGCGTGCACGTGCACTATGAGGTGCTGCGCGATGGCATCCATGTGGATCCCGCGCAATACATCCTGCCGACGGGTCTGGTCATCGACTGAGCCGCCACCGGCACCGCATACAGACTCCCTCTCCCTTGCTTCACGTTCGATCCTTGGGGCGCGCTCCTGGGGTCCCCACCTGCCGCACGCAGTGTCCCTGTGTCCCTGTGCGTTCCGAAAAGTTTTTTTTGGGGGGGGGAGGGTGAGACCTTCCCCTTGACGCCTTCCCGGTGAGGGAAGGCCGCAGGGTGGTTCCCGCCCACGGCGTGGGCTGTGCACGACGGACGTCCGTACAACGCCGCGGACAAAAGCGTCGGCAGCGTGGAAGGGGCAACGGGACAAGGGAGAAGGAAAAGGAAGGGAGAACGAAGAGAGAGCGAAGAGAGAACGAAGAGAGAGCGAAGGGAAAGCGGCCAATAAAAAAGGTCACCCTTGCGGATGACCTTTTTCAAGAAGTGGTGGGCACTGAAGGGGTTGAACCTTCGACCCGCTGATTAAGAGTCAGCTGCTCTACCAACTGAGCTAAGTGCCCACTGAGGCGGGAAAATATATCTCACTCACCCGCAGGTTTCAACAGTTGGCGGGCAAGATTTCCGGAAAAATTTCAGAAGCCTCAGAAGGACACCGACGCCGTAAACGACAGCGGTTCGAGGCCCGGCCCGATGGCGTAGCGGTTCGGACGGTCGAAATCCGAAAGCGCGGCATCCACCATGCCGTCCATCACCGCATAGATGTACAACAGGGCCGCTCCCCAGTAATACTGGTTGCGCTTGCGGCGGTACATCGTGCGGTCCAGCTCCAGTTGACCCGAACCGCTCCCGTAGCCCTGCGCCTCTTCCGCCCGCGCCACGGCGAGATCGCGGTTCAACGCCTCGATCACCTCCTGACGCGACCACGCCGATACGGCCGAGGCCCCGAGGGCCATCCACAACATGCCGAACTTCCCGTAGCGCTCATTGTAAAGCTGGCCGCCGCCGGGGAAGATCAGGCCGTATGCCATGGCCCGGCGAATGGAGCGGGCGGGGCGCATGGGCTCGTGGCTGCGCAGGGCGATCTCCAGCGCGTCGGCCATGCCGTAGACGTGAAGGCCCGCGGCCCACGCCAGTTGCGAGTTGGCCAGATCGGCGTACTGGCGGCGCAGGGACACGTTGCGGCGTGCCTGACGGATCCAGGCGTCCATCTCGAGGCGCGCAGTGGCGTCGTCGGGATTGTGCGCCCACCGCGCGGCGGCGGCATCCGCGGAGTCGAGGTTGCGCGTGATCTCGCGGCCGCGCAGCGGCAGGTCGACCGCGTAGGTGTACAGCGCCGTGCCCGCGAGAATGGTTTCAAGGCCGAGCAGGACGGCGCCGCGCACCGGATGTCCGCTGTAGAATTGTCCCCCGCCGGGAAACACGGCGGAGAGCCCTACGGTCAGGGCGATCGGCAGCGGCTCTTCGGGAATGCCCCAGTCGTGGAGAGGCAACGTGTCCAGCGCGGGAATGCCGGAGAGCGGGCGGTCCTGGGCCTGCGTCGCGGTCGGAGCGAGCAGCATCAGGGAGAGCGCCAGCGCGCCCGTCGCCACGACACGCAGCGCGGCACGGACGGATATGACGCACGCGGTGCGGCCTGCGGAGGACATGGGGGGAAAGGTAGTTGGTGGGGGGAGGCTCTGGGGCCGTGCGGGAGGTTGGTGGCGACCGCTGGGACCTCGCGCTGAATGGTGGGATTCGCTGTGGGCCTCGCGCTGAATGGTGGCGTTCACTGCGGGCCGCGCGCTGAGTGGTGGAGTTCGCTGCGGGCCATACGGTGCATGGTGGGATTCGCTGCGGGCCTCGCGCTGAATGGTGGGATTCGCTGTGGGCCTCGCGCTGAATGGTGGCGTTCA
>CAZKRC010000069.1:0-11504 GCA_964555105.1 uncultured Bifidobacterium sp.
GGTGGATGAAGCGCTGCGCGCACTGGACGATCTGGTGCGCGCCGGCAAGATCCTGTACATCGGTTGCTCCAACTTCTCGGGCTGGCACCTGATGAAGTCGCTCGCGCACTCCGACGCTCATGGTCTCGCGCGCTACGTGGCGCACCAGGCGTACTACTCCCTGGTCGGTCGAGACTACGAGTGGGAACTGATGCCGCTTGGGATCGATCAAGGCGTGGGGGCGGTGGTGTGGAGTCCCCTGGGTTGGGGGCGGCTCACGGGCAAGATCCGTCGCGGTGCGCCCAAGCCCGCGGTCAGTCGCCTGAACAGCCAAGTCGTGATCGACAACGGCCCTCCGATCGGGGACGAGTACCTGTACACCGTGGTCGATGCGCTCGATGCGGTGGCGGCGGAGACGGGCAAGAGCGTTCCCCAGGTGGCGTTGAACTGGCTTCTGCAGCGTCCGACGGTGTCCACCGTGATCATCGGGGCGCGCACGGAGCAGCAGCTGCGCGACAACATCGCGGCGACAGGGTGGTCGCTGACGGCGGAGCAGGTGGCGAAGCTCGATGCCGCCAGCGCGAAGCCGAAGGCATACCCGTACTGGCACCAGTCGCAGTTCCCCGAGCTGGGCGCGCAGACGCACGTGTAGGGGAACATACGGCGTAGAGGACTCGTGACTCTTGCTCGGATGTTTGAGCATTCGGAGAGGTGTCGCGCAAGCATATTCAGTCGGGATGTGACCATCGTCACGGTGTGACCCTCCGTTTCGTGGCGATGTTTTTTCATTTCACGGATGCCTCAAGAATATTGCGGACGCCGTTCAATTCGACTGCAGCGGTATGATTATACCGCTGCGGGTCCGTATTTCATTACGATATGCACGCAGGATCGTAAATGCCTTTTTGGTCAGGTAGAGGGCGCGTCTGTGCATTTCAGTCCGTTTGGACAAGTCGCGGTGGAATGTTGGCAACAAATCCCGGACCATTTCCCAAACGCACGGTTGGATGATTGGGTGGTGATGCCGAATCACGTGCACGGCATCATCGTCATTTTATCGGGGATGTCCATTGTAGGGGGGACGCATCCTGTAGGGGGGACGCATGCGTCCCCCCTACAGGGATATCGCGGACCCGATCGTGGTTCCATCGGTGCAATTGTCGGATCGTTCAAATCGGCCGTTACGAAACGGATCAACGTGCTGCGTGGAAAACCGGGAGGATCGGTTTGGCAACGCGAATATTATGACAGGATCATCCGTAACGACGCGGAATGGGATCGCATACGATGGTATATCAGGCGTAATCCTGAAAAATGGGATTGGGATCAGAAGAATCCGGCAACCGACCATTAAAGGGTATTTCTACGCTGTTAGCAATGACCGCCGCCGACCACATCACCCGCCTCTCCCTCCAACCCCACCCCGAGGGCGGATTCTACCGCGAGACCTACCGCGCGGCGTATCCGGTGACGCCGCAGGGCGACGCCGCGCTTGCCCCCACCACCACCTCCACTGTCCCGGTCACCGACCTCTCCGCCCCCACCATTCCTTCCACCTCCGCATCGGCCGTCACCTCCGCGGTGACATCGATCCATTACCTCCTCCAGGACGACGACTTCTCCGGTTTCCACCGCATCGCCTACCCCGAACTGTGGTACTTCCACGACGGCGACCCGCTGGTCATCCACGAGATCGACGAGGCCGGCGTTTACCGTGCGCGCACGCTCGGCCGCGGATCCGATCAACACCTGTCGCTGGCCGTGGAGCCGGGAACCTGGTTTGCCGCCGAACTCCTTCGCGACGCTGCGCTTCTGCCTGCCGGTGGGAACGCGGACACTCGCCCGGAGCGCTTCGCCTTGGTCAGCTGCGCCGTGGCCCCCGCGTTCGACTTCGCGAACTTCGAACTGGCCAAACGCGCCGCGATGATCGCCACGTATCCGCAACATGCGGACATCCTCGCCCGATTATGCCGTGAGTAGTGTTCCGGATGCGCCTGCCCCGTCCCGCGTTTTCGCGTGTGGTGTGACGTCCTGGCCTAGGTAAATCCCGTTGTTCCGAACACGGTGTAAGGCCCCAAGCGGCGACGTGTCCCCGCCCCCCGCCGAGAGCTATTTTTAACCCATGGCCACCGCGTTTTCCACCCTGTTGTCCGTTGCGGAAGCCGATCGCCTGCTGGCCGCTTGTGCGGAAGAGCCGGGGGTGAAGCGGCCCGCGGAAGCGGTTCCGCTGGAGGCCGCGGCGGGCCGGGTTTTGCGCGAAGACCTCCGGGCCGACCGGGCCTATCCGGCGCAGGATCGCTCGTATATGGACGGCATCGCGATTCGTTACGCGGATCTTTCCACGCACGAGGATTCGGGTGTCGCGACCGTGTTTACGGTCGCCGGGGTCGCGCGTGCGGGTGACGCGCGCCTGTCCCTTGCGACGCTCACGCGGGCGTCCGCGTCGCCCACGTCGTCTGCCTCCTCCTCCGGATCGCCCGCATCGTCGGGCCGGCCCGGCTCGTCCGACCCGACCGCCTGGTCTGCGTCCTCCGCCGCGGAGACGTTCTGCGTGGAGATCATGACCGGCGCGGCCGTGCCCGCGGGTTGTGACACCGTGATCCGCTACGAGGATCTCGTTCTGGAGGACGGTGTCGCCACGGTGCGGCCCGGCGTCGCGGTCACGCCGCGCGGAAACGTGCACTTCGAAGGATCGGATTGTGCCGCGGGCGCGGTGCTCGTACCTGCGGGTACGCGCCTCACCGCCGCGCACATCGCCATCGCGGCGTCGGTGGGAATGCCCACGGTGAGTGTGGCGCGCCGCCCCCGCGTGGCCGTGGTCGCCACGGGCGACGAGCTGGTGGGCGTGGATGAAACACCCCTCGCCCACCAGCTCCGCGTTTCCAACGCGCACGGCCTCGCGGCCCTGCTCGCTCCCCACGCCGACACGCGCGTGCATCGCGTGGGGGATGATCCCGCGGCACTCTCGGGAGTGTTGCGCGCGGTCCTCTCTTCGTTCGACATGGTGCTGGTCAGCGGCGGCGTGTCGGCGGGCAAGTTCGATCTCGTGCCCGATACGCTGGAGACGCTGGGCGTTCGCAAGGTGTTCCACAAACTCGCGCAAAAGCCGGGGAAGCCCTTGTGGTTCGGAATGATGCCCTCACCCCAAACCCCTCTCCCGCTCGCAAGCGTGGCGGAAGAGGGGCTCGTCGCGTTGGCAATTCCCGGAGGCCCGCACGGTCCCCCCCTCTCTCCGGGAGGTACGTCCGATGAGGCTTCCTCCGGAGAGAGGGTTCTCCCCCCCGAACCTGCCCGCGTTGTTCCGGTGTTCGGCTTGCCCGGAAATCCCGTGTCGGCGCTGGTGTGCGCGCGTCGCTTCGTGCTGCCGTTCCTGGAGCGCATGCTGGGAGCGAACGAAATGGCGGGGGCTCGTGTGTCGCTGGGTTCGGAGACCACGCCACTGTCACGGTTGACACGGTATCTGCCGGTCAAACTGGTGACGAGAGTGATGATGGGAGCGGAAGCGGGCGTGTCGTCCGGATTTGAAACGGTGGCGGAGCCGCGGACGGTGAACGGTTCGGGTGATTTTGCGACGCTCGGCGCCTCGGATGGTTTCGTGGAACTGCCGCCGTCCGAAAAACACTACCCGGCAGGCGCGCAAATGGCTTTCTTTGGGTGGTCGACATGATTGCCCGCGATCCGATGCTTGTTCCGGCCAAAACCGTTTCCGCCTTCCCGGCCCCGGAGGTGCAGGGTGCCCATGCGTCAAACGCGCGGGGGGGGTTGACCGACCCCGTCGGGCGCGTGATGCGCAAGCTGCGTGTGTCGCTCACCGACGCGTGTCAGTATCGGTGCTTTTACTGTATGCCCGAGAACGCGACCTTCACGCCGCCCGCGCAGTTGTTGACGACGGAGGAGTACGGTTCGCTGTGTGGCGATCTGGTGGCCCAGGGCATCGAGGAGCTGCGCGTCACCGGCGGCGAACCGACCGTGCGTCCGGAGTTTCGCGCGATCATGACCACGCTCTCGAAAGTTCCGGCGCGGCGGCTCAGCCTCACCAGCAACGGTCAATTGCTCGCGCGTCATCTGGACTTCCTGCGCGACATCGGCTGTACGCATCTCAACATCAGTCTTGACAGCCTCGATGCGGGGCGCTTCGACCGCATCACGCGCGGCGGGGACTTCCGCACGGTGATGGCCTGCATCGAGCAGGCCGTGGCGACGGGGTTCACGCTCAAGGTGAACGCGGTGGTGTTCCGCGGGATCAACGACGATGAGCTTCCCGACTTCGCACGGTGGTCCGAGGACAGTGGCATCGAGGTGCGCTTCCTGGAGTTCATGAAGATCGGGCCCGGACACGTCACGACGTTCGACCGGTTCGTGTCCGCCGACGAGATGATCGCACGGCTGGAGCCGCACGTGACCTTGCGGCCGGTGGCGGTGCCGCACGATTCGACCTCCTTCGTGTTCGAGACGGAGGGCGGCGGTCGCCTCGGGTTCATCGCCTCGGAATCGAAACCGTTCTGCGGCTCCTGCTCGCGCCTGCGACTTTCGGCGACCGGTGTGTTGCGTTCATGCCTGATGAGCGAGCAGGGCGTCTCGTTGCGCGGCCTGCGGGAGCGGGAGGGCGATGCCGCGTACGCGGACGCCTTGCGGCGCGTGTTGGCGATGAAGCCGACCGGTCGCATCGAAAGCGTCGCCCAAGCGATGCATGAGATCGGAGGGTGAAGAGAAATATGAAATCAGAAATCAGAAATCAAAAAGGTGAAGGGAGACGTCTGGTGTTTCCATTCGGATTCAAGACGGTTGTTTCAATTCCCGTGCATCACCTCGGTTTGTCGACGTGAGCGGGTTTACGCATCTTGACTCCTCCGGCGCTCCGTCGATGGTCGATGTCGGCGGAAAGGCGGTGACGCGGCGCACGGCGCGTGCGGAAGCGCGGGTTCACCTCCCGGAATCCGTGCGCGGCCAGTTCGTGGACGGCGACATCCGCGGGCCGAAGGGGCCGGTGTTCCACACGGCGATCATCGCGGGCGTGATGGCGGCGAAAAAAACCGATCAGTTGATTCCCTTGTGCCATTCGCTTCCGCTCGACGACTGCCGGATCACCATCGTGCTGGAAGGCGAAGAGGCCCGCATCGAATGCGCGGTGAGCACGAGCCACCGCACCGGCGTGGAGATGGAGGCGCTCACGGGCGCCAGCGTGGCGGCATTGACGTTGTACGACATGTGCAAGGCGCTGTCCCATGGCATCGAGATCCGTAGGGTTCGCCTGCTGGAAAAGACGGGGGGGAAGAAGGACTATCGGGTCGAGGGGTGAGGCAGTGTAACAATGCAACAATGCAACAGTGCAGCAGTGCAGCAGTACAACAATACAGCAGTACAGCAGTGCAACAGTACAACAGCGCAGCGGTGTAACAATGGGTCAACCGTGAATCGGACACATCAGTTGTTGAAAGAGGCGCCTCGCGTTCATTGTTGCATTGTTGCACTGCTGCATTGTTTCCCCGTATCGAAACCCATGACACAATGACTACGAAGAATCTCGTTCCTCCCCTCTACGGCCTTGTGCTCGCCGGTGGCCGCAGCCGCCGCATGGGGCGGGACAAGGCCGCGCTGCAGTATCAGGAGGGCGTGCCGCACGTGCGGCGCACGGCGGAGCTGTTGGGCGCGGTGTGTGAACGCGTGTTCGTCTCCTGCCGTGCGGATCAGGTAGCCGCGCCCGGTGTGGCCCCTGCGGCGGGACCGGAGGCCTCCGGGCTGGCGGCGCTTCCCGACGCCATCGGCCGGATTCCCGATGCCTTCACCATCGGCGGGCCGCTTAACGGGATTCTTTCGGCCCTCGCGGCGCACCCCGGCGCGGCGTTCCTGGTGGCCGCCTGCGACCTCCCCTTTCTGTCGGAGGAATCCCTGCGGACCTTGGTGGCCGGGCGCGACGCGTCGAAGCCGATGACCGTGTTCCTGAACCCCGCGCGGGAACATTTTCCCGAACCGTTGTGCGCGATCTACGAGCCGTCCTACCCGGAGGCGGCGCGTACGGTCATGGCGCAGGGCGCCACCTGTCCGACGAAGATCGCGCAAGCGCTGGAGGCACGGACGCTGGTGCCGGCCGGCGCGGACGCGGCACGCTTTCTCGCCAACGCCAATACGCCTGAGGACTACGCCATGGCGCGCGGCGTCGCGGCGCGGGAAGGGCACGGCATTCATGCCGCCGGCACCGGGCCGGACACGTCCCGCGCGCCCCATGACGCGTCCGACTCCCACCATCACCCCGTCGCGCAGCCGGTTCCGGATTCCGCCCACCCTGAGGACACCCTTGTGACCACTTCCGCCACCAAGGCCCCCGCCACCATCACCGTGGAATACTTCGCCGTCTTCCGCGCGCAGGCCCGGCGGGCGTCGGAGGAAATTCCCCACGACGGCGCATCGCCCGCAGCGATTTACGACACGTTGCGCGCGCGTTACGGTTTCGCGCTGGAACGCTCGTCCGTTCACGTGGCCATCAACGATGCCTACGCCGCGTGGGAGGCCACGCTCAACCCCGGTGACCGCCTCGTCTTCATCCCGCCCGTTTCGGGCGGTTGATCTCCGGAATGATCCGTAGTCTTATCCACGACGTCATCCACAGTTTCTTGCACGGGCCTCTCGGCGGCCTCTTCCGTAACCTCACCAAGAGTCCCGTCATCCGGGCGCATACAACAGGAAGCTTTCATGTTTCGTCTGACGGACACACCGATTGATGCCGCCGCCCTGCGCGCGGCACTGGAGAACGACGCCGCGGGCGCCTGCGTGACCTTTGAGGGCATCGTGCGCAACCACAACGATGGACGCGCCGTTTCGCGCCTGGAGTATGAAGCCTATCCCGCGCTCGCGAACCGGGAAGGAGAGGATATCGTGCGCGCCGCACGGGAGAAGTTCGACATTCTCGGTGCGCGTTGTGAACATCGCGTGGGACCCCTGGAAATCGGAGGCATGGCGGTGTGGGTGGGCGTCAGCGCCGCTCACCGCGGCGCGGCGTTCGACGCGTGCCGGTTCATCATCGATGAAGTGAAGAAGCGCGTGCCGATCTGGAAGCGCGAGTTTTATGCCGACGGCACGGTGGAATGGGTCGGGTGCGCGGGGTGCACCGATGACACGCATCCGGGGCATGCGCACGCCTGATGGCAGACGCGTCATCCACCGCGTGACGACCCTCGACTTCGGTGATGCCGTCGCAAGGCCGTGCCGCGGCCGCGGGAGACTGTCGACAGGAACCATCAACGGGGTGATTGATTGATATGGATCCATGGGTTTTCGCCTTGGTCGCCGCAGCGGTGCTCGTCGTGGCGTTCCTGTACTCGTCCGTCGGTCATGCGGGCGCGTCGGGCTACATCGCCGTACTCGCACTCGCGGGGCTCGCCCCGGATGTGATCAAGCCTACGGCGCTCGTGCTCAACATCCTCGTGGCCGCGGTGGGCACGTATCAGTTCGCGCGCGCCGGTCACTTTCGCTGGTCGCTCTTTTGGCCCTTCGCGCTCACGGCCGCCCCGGCGGCCTTTCTCGGCGGCTTTCTCGACCTTCCCGCGGCGCTTTTTAAAACGCTCGTCGGCGTCGTGCTGTTGTGTTCCGCCGCGCGCTTTTTCCTGAAGCCCGGCGATCCCGCGGAGGCGGTGCCGCCACGGGTGCCCGTTGCCCTGGCGGCAGGCGCGGGTCTCGGCTTGCTGTCGGGCCTGACCGGGACCGGGGGCGGCATTTTTCTCACGCCGCTCATGCTGCTGTGCCGTTGGGGGAAAACCAAAAACGTGGCGGCGGTTTCCGCCTTGTTCATTCTGGTGAACTCATCCACAGGGCTCGCGGGGTTCGTCAGCTCCGGAAGAAGCGTTCCCGCACTGGCATGGTCGTTCGCCCTCATCGCCGTCGCGGGCGGTACGCTGGGTTCCTACCTGGGGAGTCGCCGCTTTCCCGTGCGCACGATCCAGTTCCTGCTCGCGGCCGTGCTGGTGATGGCGGGAATGAAACTTGTTCTGGGGGGATAGCGTGCCGGGGTCGCCATGCTAAATTCCCGGTGATCATGTCCCCCTTTTCCCCGGACCTGCCATGAAGCTTTCCTCCACCTCCGCCCTCGTCCTGCTCTGGTCCGGACGGGAGCATCTGCGCGGCCCCGCGGCCCGTGCGTATTTCGACCGGCTGGACCTGGATGAAGGCCGCGTACTGCGGGATCGCTGCGAGGCCGTCTGTCCGTACTACGCCGAGGTGATCCGCAACCGCAAGCACGGCGTGTTGAACTTCGTCGAACAGGCGTTGACCGGCATGCGTGATGGGGACGCGCAAGTAGTCATCGCCGGCGCGGGTCTGGATCCCTTGGGCCTGGAACTCGCCGAGCGTCACCCCGCCGTCGCCGTGTTCGAAATCGACCGCGAGAACATGGACGTCAAGCACAAATTGTTTGCGGAAAGTGGTGGTGGTGAAGCGCTGCGCGCGGTGGGGGAAGAAGGGGGCGGTGTCGCGGAGGCACCGGGACCGGGGCCGCGCGTCGCGCTGGTGACCGCGGATCTGGCGGATGCCGCGGCCGTCCGTCGCGGCCTGGTCGCGGCAGGCTGGCGGCCGGAGCGACCCACGGTCCTGGTGCTCGAGGGTGTCAGTTATTACCTCGCGCCCGAAAGCCTGGGATCCCTGGTCGCGACCGTTCATCCCGATGCGTTCGTGGTCGAATACCTGAAGCCGGCCGCGACCATCGTCGCCGACCGCGTAGCGGTTCCGGAGCAGGTTTTCGGCCTGATCGCGGATGTCTGTGCCCTGCCGGCCATCCGGCGCCACGATGCGGCGGCACTGCCGGCCTTGCTGGACGACGAACTGGTCGTCGCCGCACGGCAGGGCATGGTCGGGCTGGAACGGCAGCGCACGGGCGTCAACCGGTTCTTTCCCACCGAGGAGAGCGGGTGGATTGAAGTCGCCCTGCTGGTTCGCCCGGCGGCGCGACCCTAGGCGGCACGATCGCGGGGGTGTAGGGGCGATCGGGGGGGTGGTAAGGGCGAATGGGATTCGCCCTTACTGGCCCTTACTCGCCCCTACACATTCCGCGGACGGGTCACCCCCCCACGATCGTGCCGCCGTTGGCCGTTCCGCTGATCTGCGCTTCGAGGGCTTCCGCGGTCGTGAACCCGCAGATGTGGACTTCGCCCACGCCCGCCTCCACGGCGGCCAGGCACGACCGCACCTTGGGGATCATGCCTCCCGCGATCACGCCCTCAAGGATCAACGCCTCGGCCGAGTCGCGGTTGAGGCGCGGGATGATTTTCCCACCCTTGTCGGGAGGCGCATCCATCACGCCGGGCACATCGGAGACGAACACCAGTTTGGAGGCCTGCATGCCGGTCGCCAGCGCCGCCGCCGCGTCGTCGGCGTTGACGTTGTAGTGATGACCCGCCGTGTCCGCCGACACGGGCGAGAGCACGGGCAGAAAGCGGCTCATCAACAGCGTGTCGATCAACGTGGTCTGCACGCGCGCGATCGTGCCCACGCGCCCCAGGTCGGGGTCGAGCGGGCGGCACACCAGCGTCGAGCCGTCCACGCCGCTGAGTCCGCACGCGCGCGCACCCGCGGATTGCAGCAAGGACACCAGCCGCTTGTTCACCGCGCCGCTGAGCGTCATCTCCACGATTTCCATCGCCGCTTCGGACGTCACGCGCAAGCCGCCCTTGAACCGCGGCTCCTCGCCGAGCCAGCCCAGATTCCGGTTGATGTCCTTGCCCCCGCCGTGCGCCAGCACGAGCGGTTTCCCCCCCAACCACAAATCGGCCAGGGCCTTGGTCAGGTGGCTCAAGGCTTCGGGGCTTTCCATCAGGGAGCCACCGATTTTGACGATGGTGGAGTTCATGGGGATCATGGCAGGCGACCATTCTGATCGGGGAAGGGAGGGAGGAAGCAGGCAATCATGGGTTCGTGTGCGGCTCCGGAAGCTCATGCCGGAACGGCATGATGAAGGGTGAGGGGAAGGTCAATGGCGGACGCGGCAAGGCGGAGAGGGAGACCGGGAGGGAGAGAGCGGAACGTGCCGCCAGGCGGCAAGAGCGTGGCCCCGGTCCTCGGGGGTTCTCAGTTCAGGCCCACGGTCTCGTCGTACCCGAACATCACGTTGAAGTTCTGCAGCGCCTGGCCCGACGCGCCCTTCACCATGTTGTCGAGCACCGAGACGATCACGATCTTCGAGGTGCCCGGGACGGCGCGCACGGCGAAGCGGCACTCGTTGGTGCGGGCCACGTCGGCGGTGGACGGCATTTCGCGGACGGACCGCACGAACGCGGAGCCCGCATAGGCCTTCTCCCACGCCGCGTACACGTCGGCTTCGGTTTTGCCCGGCGCGAGATCGGCGTAGATGGTCGAGAGGATGCCCCGCTCCATCGGCACGAGATGCGGGGTGAACAGGGGCGTCACCGGCGCACGCGCCGCGCTCGAAAGCTGCTCCGCGATTTCCGGGAGGTGCCGGTGCGTTCCGCCCACCTTGTAGGCCATGAAATTTTCATTGACGAAGTAGAAGTGCGTCCCCGCGGTCGCCTTGCGGCCCGCCCCCGACACGCCGGACTTCGAATCGGCGATGATGCCCGCGGGCGAGGCGACGCCGGCTTCCAGCAACGGCATCAAAGGCAGCAGGACCGAGGTCGGATAGCAGCCGGGGTTGGCGACCAGCCGCGCCTTGGCCACGGCCGCGCGCGCACGTTCCGTCAGGCCGTACACCGCGTCCTGCCGGCGTTCGGGATGCGGGTGCTCGTGGGCGTAGGTCTCGTTGTACACGCCGATGTCGGCGAGGCGGTAATCGGCGGAGAGGTCGATCACGCGGGTTTTCCCGTTCCGCAGGAACGGCTCGATGGCATCGGCCGAGGCCGCGTGCGGCAGGCACGAGAACACCGCGTCGGGCACGGTTTTTTGCGCATCGCTCATCGAAATCATGGTCGTCACGGCCGCGGGAAGCCGTGCCCCCACGCCGGGATACACCGCGGCGTACGACGCCCCGGCCTGCGACTCGGAGCTGAGCCACGCGATGTCGACCCCCGGGTGCCGGAGGAGCAAACGAACCAGTTCGGCCCCCGTAAGGCCTGTGGCTCCCAAAATTCCGATGGAATGTTTCATGCAGACAAAATTTAACAAGCCCGCACCCCCTTCGCTCTTTCCGGTCGCACACCGGCTTGCAAGAGGACGGAGGGGTGGGGAAAGAGGGGCAGGCCAAAAGCGGTGCGGCCGACCCCGAGGGCTCCCTGGCGGGCCCCTCAAGGGGCTCCGGCGGGCTTGTGGCATGTCTTCGGGATGTGTCTCCGGCGCCCCCTTCGGGGCGCTGCGGCGGCACCCGGAGGAGCCCGCCGGGGACGACACCCCAGCGCTGTGACGTCGGTTGCCACACCCCCTCGCTTTCAAGTACTTTTAGAGTGAAAGCAGAGCAAAAATCCTGTTTTGAGCGCCGTGTGGGTCCTCGAAAAATCCACACTCACCAGCGGCGCAGGGCCCCGGGAGAGCATCAAAAATGGCAGAGATCACCAAGGTTTGGCTTGACGAATCCGAGAACGAGTGCACCA
>CAZKRC010000070.1:0-11494 GCA_964555105.1 uncultured Bifidobacterium sp.
TGGAGGCGCTGGCCTTCAACACCGCAATCTCGGCCATGATGGTGTTCGTGAACGACTTGTCGGAGCATCTCGAGAAGGAAGGCAAGGCCTACCGCGCGCCTGCCGAGGCGCTGGCGAAGATGCTGTCGGCCTTCGCGCCGCACATCGGTGAGGAGATCTGGTCACTGCTTGGTCACAAGGAGACGCTGGCCTACGAACCGTGGCCTACCTTTGACGCGGCCCTCACCGTCGACAACGACGTGGAGGTGGTGTTCCAGGTGAATGGCAAGGTGCGCGCGAAGGAGACGGTGGCCAAGGGCGCTTCGAAGGAAGCGCTCGAAGCGCTGGCGCGTGCGAACGTGCGCGTGGCGGAATATTTGAACGGAATGGACGTGGTGAAAACCATCGTGGTTCCCGACAAATTGGTGAATTTCGTGGGTAAACCGAAATAACCATACGTCGTCATCCCGGCGCAGGCCGGGATCCAGGCTGCAAGGTACGGTCTGCAACGAATGTGTTCGCGTTCTGTGTATGTCCGCACAGGTTATGCCAGCGGAGGAAAAGCCCCTTCGCTGACTTTACATTTTTGTCTGGATTCCGGCCTGCGCCGGAATGACGCGTTTAGGTCGCGATATGCCCATCAACAAAGTCCTCATCCTCGCCACCCGCAACCCCGGCAAGGTCCGTGAGTTCTCGCAGCTGCTCGCGCCACTCGGTTACGAGGTCATCACCGCCCAGCAGGCGGGCTACGACGAAGAACCCGACGAGACCGGGACCACGTTCCGCGCCAACGCAGAGATCAAGGCGCGCGCGGTGTTTGAGGGTACGGGAGGCCGGTACGCGGTGCTGGCCGACGACAGCGGCCTCGAGGTGGATGCCCTCGGCGGTGCGCCGGGCGTGTATTCGGCTCGGTACGCGTATGCGGAGGCCGGCCCTGGCTGCAGCGACGACGACAACAACAAGAAGCTGGCGCGCGAACTCGCCGGGTTCCACAACCTTGCTGACCGGAGAGCGCGTTACCGCATCGCGCTGTGCCTGCTCCAACCCCGACCGGTCGCGACGCGGGAGGATTCCGGTGAAAGGCCCGCCGGCGTGGCGCCGGTCGTTCACCCCCTTCACCCTGACGCTCCGCTCCTTCACTTTTTCGAGGGCGCCTGTGAAGGCCTGATCGGGTTCGAAAAGCGGGGTGGGGGAGGGTTCGGGTACGATGTGTTGTTCATCCCCACAGGGGCAGGCGGCCAGCCTCTCGACGGCCGCACCTTCGCGGAAATGACGGCGGAAGAGAAGCATCCGCTCAGCCATCGCGGCAAGGCCGTGGGCGCGCTCATTCGCTTTCTGCAAACCCGTTGAGGTTTCCCTCCCCCCAACACCCGCGGGCCTTCATACCAACCCCCAAACCTGTCTTCGCCTGCTCGTGCGGGCGCGGCACCGGTTTTACTCTTGTTGACGCACGGTTCGTATTCCGTCGTTGCTTTTGACAAAGGGGGAAGGTCACCGTGAACATGCGCATCGCCTTGTGGGCTTCCGCGGTTTGTAACGCGACGTCGTTGGCCATAAAAAAACCGGCTCCCGAAGGAGCCGGTTTTCACCTGAGGAATCCACGCGGAGTTTAACGGTATTCCTTCAGGGCATCCTTGTTGGTTACACTCAACTCCGTGCGGCGGTTCAACTCGCGGCCCGCCTCGGTCTCGTTGGAGGCTTTGGGCTGGCTGTAGCCGTGGCCGCGGGCCGTCAAGCGTCCGCGCAGGCTCGGCGCTGAGGCCAGCATCGAGTTGACCACGACCGTGGAGCGCTCGCGGCTGAGTTGATGGTTGAATTCCGCCCCCCCCACGTTGTCGGTATGGCCGTCCACGGCGATCAGGAGCTTGGGATACTTGGTCAGCATCTTGGCGACGAGTTCTATGTAGGGCTCGGAGTTGAGAGAGATCTGCGTCTTGCCGGTTTCGAAGTATACGGCATCCAGCACCAGAATGCCCGAACTGAGGAACTCTCTCTCCATGACGGGGAAATTCGCCTGCGCTTGCCTGAGTCTCGCATCTGCGGTGACAAGAGCGAGAGAATCGCTGAGACGCTTGGCGGCGTTGAGGCGGGCCAGACTGTCGGCGGTTGCGTCCGAAGCGTTGACCTTACGGTGCAGGGCTACATTCTCAACCGAGTCGTGACGGGCTCGGGCGGCGGCCTCACGCGCTTCCCGTGCTTTGGCGGCGCGCGCGGCGCGATCCCCTTTACGCATGTCGATGGAACCCGAAAGTCCTCCGAAGAGCCTCCAGGGTGAAAGGGCTTCGGGTTGGGGATCCGCACGCTCGGGAGAGACGGATACGTCCACGCCGAGGTTGACATTGACGAACTTGGGAGTCCGCCACGTGAGAGACGGCGTTACCCACAGGGGATCCGACATGCTCGCGTCGCTCAGCAAGGTCCTGAAGTTTCCCTCAAGCCCGAGGATGAGCTGAGAAATGGGGATGATTTCCACACCCGCGCCGGCGATGAGGGCCACGCCCTGTCCCGGCTGAAAGGAACTGATGACGCCTTCGTTCAAATGGATGTTGAATCCGACGCCCCCATTCGATTTGTCCGTCATCAACAACGATTGCGTGACCCGCACGAGCAGGTCGTTGTTTCCGTCGCTGCGAGATTCCGTGTAATCGTAACCATCGACGCGATTCGTGTTGAATGCGTTGTTGCCGGTGCCGAAGATGCCCGCAATCTGAAGGCCCATGTGCAAGGGCGCGCCCTTGGCCACCGGGAGTGTTCCTTTGGCGCCGAGGGCCACGCTGCCGAAACCGGAGTTGTTGCCGTCCGCACCGGCGTTGTAGTTGTAAACGTTCATGCCGACGAAAACATCCATATAGCTGTTGACGCCCAAGGCGGCACCGCCACTCACGGTGGTGATCTGAGTACCGTCCAATACTCCGGGCACCGTCGTGTTTTGCTCATGGAATTTGGCGCGCAGGTTCAGGTTCATGACGCCTTGACCCATGGCCTCCGAGGAGGTGACGTTCGACATGCCCAATACTCCATAGGGGCTTTGCGAAGGGGAGCGCGAGGGCTCCATGACTTGGGCGCTTGCCATGGGGGGGAGAAGCGCCGCGGTCAGAAGCGCGGTAAGGGAAAGCGGGGAGAAGAGGGGAAACCTGCTGGGGAAGATAACTGAGTTCGTTTTCACAAAAGACCTTTCGTGATTTGTGCTTGATGTCGCTGAGAGTGTGTTCATGGAGTCAGATTTAGCGGCCCGCGGCGACCTCAGCCATAGGGTGTTCACCCTACTACGTGAGGTTTATGAGAGGGGGGCGCTGTGAATGTGGGGACGCCGAGAATCCCGTGGATTTTCATTGAGAACGGGTTTCGTCCTCGCGTTTCCGGCAATCGTGCGGATCGCCAGTGCACCATCAGAAGCTGCGGTCCCGCGCTCCCTTCGGAAACGGAGATCCGCCGGAGCGTATTCCAGGTATTTGCGCACCGGTACGGTGGAGTGGCCGGGAACCGTACGTATCCTGATCGGTCATTCGCTCGAAGCGTGTGCCGATTGCGTCGTCCCATCCGGGTTGCTTTATGCCTCGGTTCTCGTCGTGGCGCCGGGTCGTGACGAGAAATCCCTTTCATGCGTGAAGCGTGTCCGGATGTTGTCGGACTCGTCAGGGCCTGTACTCTTTAGGCGTGGCATAGTGACGCCAGCACATAGAGTGCACAGGGGGAGTGCCGCGCCCACCCGCATCACCGCTCTGAGAACGCCGTACTTTCCGTGCAGGATCCGAAGTCGTCTCCGCCGTGCTGCCAATGACGGAACGATCCGATTGTTGAAAGCGTCACATCGGCCGTGCCGGATGCCTCCGTGACCCGATCGATCAACGGTTTGAAGGATTGGGTGTATGTGATCGCTTCATGGCTTCGCGCCAAAAGGTTCATGAAGTGTTTTCTGTCGCGCAATTCAATCGTCATGATTCCTCGATTCTCGGGCCAGGCCGGAAATGTGACTGTTCCGGATGTAGTCGTCCAGCATGGCGAACTCCATAAGGTGTTCACCCCGTCAGGAACGGGACATGCGCCTGGGTCCGATAACCTCCGGCCTCTTTGAGCGCGCCTGCGGATGCTCCTGCCAGCCGCGAAAGGTTATTGCACTTCAAGCAGAACCGGATCCAGGGATGCGCTGGATCGATACGGGGAATGTGGCGCCGAATCGGCAGGGGGACTAAATGATGGTAAACTGCACGCGGTTCTCGATGACGCCTGCCGAAATGGCGTAGCGCGTGAGGCCCGCCGTGTCGTGAATATCGAGCTTCTCCATCAGGTGTTGGCGATGCTTCTCCACGGTCTTGATGCTGATGGAAAGCAAGAAGGCGATCTGCTTGTTGGCATTCCCTTCGGCCACCAGTTGCAGCACTTCGGTTTCACGAGAGGTCAGATGCGGAATCTTCCTCTTGATCATGTTCTCGTGCAGAGGCGGGCATAGGCGCGGATCATGGCGATCCCGCGCGGCTTCGGGGCTGAAGAGCAGCCGTCCCCGGTCCACCTCGCGGATCAATTTCGATAAGGCCGCCAGTGACGTCTGCTTGACGAGATACCCGATGGCACCCACCATGATGGCTTGCTGGACGTAGGCATCGTCCCTGTGGGCCGAGAGGAT
The DNA here is from genome assembly GCA_964555105.1 of uncultured Bifidobacterium sp. Classification (GTDB taxonomy): domain Bacteria; phylum Fibrobacterota; class Fibrobacteria; order UBA11236; family UBA11236; genus UBA11236. The sequence continues at coordinate 4,604 of CAZKRC010000070.1, forward strand.
GATGATCTTGGCGGACGGAAAAGTCTTGAGGATCTGACGGGTGGCCTCCAGGCCGTTCAGCAGCGGCATGGCGATGTCCATGAGGATCACCGAAGGCCGAAGCGTACAGGCCAACTCCACAGCCTTGTGGCCATTGTCGGCTTCGCCGGAGACTACGATGTCCCCTTCTGCGTCAAGCAACGCCTTGAGGCCTTCACGGACGACCATATGGTCTTCCGCAAGCAGGACGGTGATCGCTTTCCTGAAAGCCGGCAGCGCGCGCCGCGCGGTACCCTCGACGGAGGATTTCCGCATGGGGTCAGCGTCTGGATCTGTCATAGGGGATGCAGGCGCGCAAGGTTGTGCCCTGGCCGGGTAGCGAGACGACCGTGAATGTACCGCCGAACATTTCTATACGCTCACGCATGCTGATCAGCCCGAGCCGTTTGTATCGCTTGGAGGCAAGGATACGGTCGACCCGGAACGAAACGCCGTCGTCCTTCACTTCCAGGCAGATTCCCTGCGGAGATTTGTTTAGGACAACGTCGACCTCTGAGGCCTTCGCGTGCTGGGCTACGTTGGTGAGCGCCGACTGCGCGATGCGGTAGAATGCCGTGCGCTTGGCGTTGCCGAGCTTTTCGACTCCGGAATAGGCCGTAAAACGTATGCGCAGGCCCGTTTGCCGTGTCAGGCCGTCCATATAGGCGTGCAGTGCCGGGATCAGTCCCAGATCATCCAGCATCGTCGGCCGCAGTCCGCGCGCGAACCGGTGCACGATGATCACCGACCGCTCCACCAAACGTTGTGCCGCGGAAATTTTTTTTTTGAAGTTCCGGGTGCCGGCCGAAGCCTCCTGCGTGAGTGTCGCGAGCTTGACGTTGATTCCCGCCAGGGTCTGGCTGATCTCATCGTGAAGCGCCCGGCTGATCTGCCGACGCTCCTCTTCATGTACCAGCAGAAGGCGGTGGGAAATCACGCGCATTTCTTCCCGCGCGCGCCGTGATCGCTTCAAAAGATCTCCGTAGCTTTGCTTCACCGTTTTGAGAGAGTTCTCCGCGGATTCGCGTCGCGCGGTTTCACGCTTCAACTGTCGTTTCAGAGCGATCATTTCGCGGGATTTCTGGTGCAGCAGCGTAGGCATGGTCTGATGGGGAACATAGCATTATAAAATTTCACTATATCGCGATTTCGGTTTAAATGTTTCGACATGCCGTGGCGTGTGCCGTGTCCGCTTTCCGGACAAGTGCGTTTCGGTGATTCCACGAGACATTCGGAGCCTATCCGCCCTCAATGGGCCAGTCCGGAGGGGGCACCCACGGACAGTAGGGTATCGCCCCATCGTTCCGCAAGCCTTTTCGGCATATGCTTACACCTGTTTCGTTTGGGGGGCACTGCCGCATGACTGAATTAAGGGGACCGGAAATCATGATGAAGGGGCGCGTCGCGTTCGTGGGAAACTATCTCCCACGGCGATGCGGGATCGCCACTTTCGCAACCGATTTGTGCGAATCGGTCGCGGCGGCTTTTCCCGAAGTTTCCTGCATCGCCCTCCCGGTGAACGACGGCGAGGCAGAGTATGATTATCCGTCCCGTGTCAGTTTCGCGCTGCGCGAAAATGACATCGCGTCGTACCGCTTCGCCGCGGAATTCCTGAACCGCGGCGATGTCGATGTGGTGTGCCTTCAGCACGAATACGGAATCTTCGGCGGCCGGGCGGGCGCCCATGTTCTGGCGCTACTGGAGGCGTTGAGGGTTCCCGTCGTTACGACCCTGCACACAGTACTTGAAAACCCGGATCCGGAACAACGTCGTGTCCTGGAGGCGGTGGCGCGCCTTTCGGACCGCCTGGTGGTGATGAGTGAATACGGTGCGAGTCTTCTGCGGTCCGTTTACCGTGTTTCTCCGGAGAAGATCGATCTGATCCCGCACGGCATTCCCGACATGCCTTTCGTCGATTCCGGCGAGAAGGATCCGGAAGATTCCAAGGCGCGGATCGGCGTCGCGAACAAGACCGTGCTGCTCAGCTTCGGATTGCTATCGGCGGACAAGGGCATCGAAACGGTCATCAACGCGCTGCCCGCCGTTTTGGTCGGACATCCCGACGTGGTCTACATCGTTCTGGGCGCGACCCACCCCCACGTCAAGCGCCGCGACGGCGAGGCCTACCGAATGTCGCTGCACGGCATCGCCGCCGCAAACGGAGTGGACGGCAACGTCGTTTTTCATGATCGTTTCGTGGACACGGCGGAACTGATTCGCTTCATCGCCGCGGCGGACATTTATCTCACCCCTTATCTCAAGGCGGAGCAGATCACGTCCGGCACCTTGGCCTATACGGTGGGAGCGGGCAAAGCGGTGGTGTCGACGCCCTACGGTTACGCGCGCGAAATCCTGGCCGACGGGCGCGGCGCGCTGGTTCCCTTCGGCGACCCCGCCGCGTTGGCGGCGGAAGTGGTCTCCTTGCTGGACGACGCGCCACGCTGTCGCGAGATGCGCCGGCGCGCGTACCGGTTCGGGCGGGACATGATCTGGCCCACGGTGGCACGTCGCTACATGGAATCTTTCGCGTGTGCCGCGCGCGCGTCTGCGGCCTCCGGCGCGTCCGATCGGGATGAGGGGCGCACGGACGGGTTTCCGCCGCTGCGACTTGATCACCTCTACCGCATGACGGACGATACCGGCATGTTCCAGCACGCCTTGTTCACCTTACCGAATCCCGATGAAGGATACACAACCGATGACAACGCCCGTGCCTTGATCACGAGCGTTCTGCTGGGTGAAGCGGAAGAAGAAGGGATGGCTTCCCTGAGCGCACGTTATCTGAGCTTCGTGCTCAACGCTCTGGACCACGATACGGGCCGCTTCCGGAATTTCATGGACCGCGATCGCAAGTGGTTGGAGGCGCAGGGGTCGGACGACAGCCAGGGGCGTGCTCTGTGGGCTTTGGGCATATTGTTGGGCCGCGCCGCGCCGACATCCGCCCATGCTGCCGCGTCGGATGCTTTCCGGCGTGGCTTGCCCGCCCTCCTCAAGATGGGCAGCCCACGTGCCTGGGCCTTTGCGTTGATCGGCCTTCATGAGTACTTGCGCCGTTTCGCGGACGACGACGCGGCGCGACACGCGCGCGACGAACTGGCCAAGCGGCTGCTGGCGCTCCATCGCGCGAGCCGTTCGGAGACGTGGCCTTGGTGCGAAGACAGTGTCACCTATTGCAATGCGGCACTCCCGCAGGCCTTGCTCCTGGGAGGTGAAGGCATGGGAGACCCGGAGATGATCCGCGCGGGACTCGAATCGCTCGCCTGGCTCGCGCGCCTGCATGGCGCGGATGCGGATCCCGGCCATTTCGTTCCCGTCGGCTCGAACGGGTTTTATACGCGCCGCGGTCTGCGCGCGCGCTACGACCAGCAACCCGTCGAGGCGCATGCCGCGGTTTCCGCCTGCCTGGAAGCCTACCGCATCACAGGAGACGAGCTCTGGCGCGAGGAAGCGCACCGCGCTTTCGCATGGTTCCTCGGCGGCAACGATTTGAGCCTTTCCCTTTACGACCCGGTCACGGGGGGATGCCGCGACGGCCTGCATGCCGACCGCCTCAACGAAAACCAGGGTGCCGAGTCATCGCTGGCCTTTCTGCAGTCCCTGCTGGAGATGCGCCACGCCGAGCGCGCGACGGCGTCCCCGGAGAAGAGCCATCCATGATCGTCCGTTATCCCGTGCTGTTCAAGCGCCACGAAGGCAATCCGCTTCTCACGGCCGCAGACTGGCCTTATCCGGCCCACAGCGTTTTCAACCCCGGGGCCGTGCGGCTTGGCGACGGGACGACCCTGCTGCTTTGCCGTGTCGAAGATCGTACCGGACGCTCCCATCTCTGTGCCGCGCGTTCCGACAACGGGATCGACGGTTGGAAAATCGATCCGGAGCCCACCCTGCGGCCGGAGCCGGAGGGATTTCCCGAGGAGCTGTGGGGCATTGAAGATCCGCGTATCACCTACGTTCCCGAACTGAAAAAGTTCGCCGTGGTTTATACTGCCTACTCCCGTTCAGGGCCGGGCGTTTCCCTCGCTTTTACCGAGGATTTTCATCGCTTCGAACGATTCGGCACGATCCTTTCGCCCGAGAACAAGGACGCGACCTTGCTCCCGCGCCGCATCAAGGGGCGTTGGGCCCTGATCCACCGCCCTGTCGGGGCCGACGGGGCGCACATGTGGATCTCCTATTCCTCCGATTTACGGCAATGGGGCGGACACAAGCTCATGATGGAGGCGCGGCGGGGCGCATGGTGGGATGCCCATAAAATCGGCCTCTCGCCGCCGCCGCTTGAAACGCCGCAAGGCTGGCTGGGTGATTTATCATGGCGTGCGCCAGACTCCCGCGGGTGCGCTTTATCGACTTGGATTGGCTCTCTTCGACCTCGAGGCTCCCGAACGCTGCCTGAGACGCACGGAGGAATGGGTTTTCGGACCGGAAGAACCTTATGAGCGGCAGGGGGACGTCGGCAACGTGGTTTTTCCGTGCGGCTGCACGATCGCCGACGATGGCGATACGATCAACATGTATTACGGGGCGGCGGATTGCCGCATCGCTCTGGCCACCAGCAGCGTGCGCGTGCTTTTGGCCCGGTTGGAGCGGGATGGAGCTGTTCCCGCGCCGCTGCAGTGACGATGTCGGGAGGCGAAGTATCGGAAACCATTCACAATGGCGTTGCCTGCCGGCATTCAGGATCGTGGGCGATTGGTTCCGACTTCGTGAGCGACCGAAGGACCCGGGGCCCTTGTTCGCTCACGATTCCTGCCTCTTCACGGCATCTTCCATCGCCGCCGTCGTTCTCACGAAAAACGGTATTGCGTTTGCTTGACATCGTGAACGGCCCACACCCCATCCTCGCTTTTGACAAAAGGGAAGATCGCCGTGAACATGCGCATCGCTTTGTGGGCTTCCGCGGTTTGTACGGCCATGACGTTGTCCACCGTGTACCTCGGCCCCGGCCTGGGGGTTGAGGCGAACTGCGTCACCCTGCAAACCTGCGGAAAAACCGTGATGGTCCCACTGAAAGACATCATGTTGTCCGCACGGTTGACCTTGCAGGCGCGTTTGCAGAGGGCTTGTCCACCAGAGAGACAGGGCCTTTTCGTCTCACTGCTCTGATGATTATCCGGCACTGCTCTTGTCATGCGGATTGCAGGCTGAGGTTTCCAGTTTTTGCCTATGTAAAGTGATGTCCAGGATTGACAACGCGTTTGTCGGTATCGGTCCACGATTTAGGCCTGAATGAACAATTCGGGATGCGCGACACTTTCGGCATCGATGTTGCTTTGGGGGTAGGATACGGACGTCGACCTTCACGGGTTTCGGGGGCCATCGGGCGGTGCCGCCTTACGGACGCGGAGGGGCAGGCGGCCAGCCTCTCGACGGCCGCACCTTCGCGGAAATGACGGCGGAAGAGAAGCACCCGCTCAGTCATCGCGGCCAGGCGGTGAAGGCACTGACGACGTTTCTCGCAGGCTAGCCGGGTTGGTCTTGTAGCAGATGTTGCAGGACGACGGCGTGGTTGTGCTTTTCGTCGCGGGCGGCATAGATCAGGGTGACCTTGCCGTTGCGGCACAGGGCGCAGAGCTCCGGGAGCGCGGGGCTGTCCGCGATTTCCGCCCGATATTTTTTCCGGAAGTCGTTCCACTTGTCGGGGTCGTGGTCGAACCACTTCCGCAGCGCGGTGGAGGGCGCGATGTCGCGCAGCCAGACGTCGATGCGCGCGGCGGCCCTGGTCACGCCGCGCGGCCACAGACGGTCGACGAGGATACGCGTGCCGTCTCCGCCGCGACCGCCTCCCGGGGCGGGAGGGTCATAAACCCGTTTCAGATGAACGCGCATCGGTTCCTCCCGGGATCGTGCCGGTCGGCACGTTTGCGACGGCGGTTTACTCCGTCGAGGCTTCTTCCTTGCGGTCGAGCGCGCCCATCAGCGCGTGCCACGACAGCGTCGCGCACTTGATGCGCGAGGAGTATTCCTTCACGCCTTCGAACAGCTTCAGTTTGCCCAGATGGTTTTCCTGCGTCTCGGGGTCGAGGCGGCCTTTGACCATCTCGTGGAATTCACCAAAAAGAAGCCGTGCCTCGCTGACGGATTTGCCCTTCAGCTGTGTGGTCATCAGCGAGGAACTGGCCTTGGAGATGGCGCAGCCGCTGCCCTGGAAGCTGATGTCCTCGAGGATTTCGGTGCCGTCCGCCGTGGTGCCCACCTTGGCGAACACGGTGATGTTGTCGCCGCACAGCGGGTTGTGGCCATGGCAGACATGCGTCGCATCTTCCAGCGAACGGAAGTTGCGCGGGTTGCGGTTGTGGTCGAGAATGACCTGCTGGTACAATTCATTCGATGCAGACATCAGGTTTTCACGTTGGTAGTTGGTGGTTGGTAGTTGGTTCGCAGGCGCAAAAACGAGGATTGCGAGTGGTGCGAATGGCTGTGACGCTCCGCCACCAACCGTCAACCACCAACCACCAACTCTTCGTCGACATCACGCGAACAACCTCTGGATCTTCCGAATTCCCTCCGCCAACGCATCCAGATCGCTCTTCGTGTTGTACGGGCCGAGCGAAGCCCGTGCGGTGGCGGGGACGCCGAAGCGGTCCATGGTCGGCTGCGCGCAGTGGTGGCCCGCACGGATGGCGATGCCTTCCTGGTCGAGCAGGGTTCCGATGTCGTGGGGGTGGACGCCGTCGACCACGAAGCCGAGCACGCCGCCCTTCATGGTCAAGGGAGCCGTGCCGATCAGCCGCACGCCGGGGATGTCCTCCAGCAAGCGCGTCCCGTATTCGAGCAGGGAGTGCTCAAGGGCGGCGATGTGGTCGATGCCGGTTTCGAAGAGCCAGTCGACGGCGGCGCCGAGGCCGACGACCTCCGTGATGGCGGGCGTTCCGG
>CAZKRC010000071.1:0-11398 GCA_964555105.1 uncultured Bifidobacterium sp.
GGCAGGAGGACATCCGGTTCGACGGCCACTCCATCGAGTGCCGCATCAACGCCGAGGATCCTTGGAACGACTTCCGTCCCAGCCCCGGCACGCTGCAGACCTTCCACCTGCCCGGCGGCCCCGGCGTGCGCGTGGACACGCATTGCTATAGCGGATACAGCGTGCCCCCCCACTACGACAGCATGATCGCCAAGCTGATCGTGCACGCCCCCACGCGCAAGGAGGCCATCGACCGCATGCTGCGCGCGCTGGACGAATTCGTGATCGAGGGCGTGAAGACCACGATCCCGCTGCACAAGCGCATTCTGAAGCACCCCAAGTTCGTGCAGGGTGACTTCAGCACCAAGTTCCTGGAGGAGAACCCGGAACTGCTGGTCCCGCCGACGGGCGACGCATAACGTCTCCCCGAGGGTTCAGTCGGGATTCGGATGCCGGAACGCGCAGCGCCCGGTGTTCGAATCCGCCTTCTCGCCTCCCGCCGCCTCACCGACGCGCAACAGTCCGTAAAACGGGCATCCGGGGCATTTTTCTAGATTTACCCCCATGTCCACCAACCGCAGCATTACGACCGCCTCCCAACTCACGGGCGTCTGGCCCGCCCTCTTCACGCCTCTCAAGGCGGACGATCCCAAACGGTTGCGGAACGCCATCGACTACGACAAGGCGAAGGTCATCATCGACGACCTGATCGCTGCGGGCGTAAGCGGCATCGTCCCCGTGGGCACTACGGGCCAAAGCCCCACCGTCAGCCCGGAACAACACCTCGACATGATCCGTTTCACCATGGATTATGTGGGGGGTCGCGTGCCGGTGATCGCCGGGGCCGGGTCCAACTCGACACGCGAGTCGGTGGACATGATCCAGGCCATCCAGAAGGCGTTCGGGCCTACGGCCGTGTTGTGCGTCACCGGGTATTACAACAACCCTCCGCAGGCGGGTCTGGTCGCGCATTTCGAAACCTTGTCCGCCGAAACCGGCGCGAAGATCGTGCTCTACAACGTGCCGGCGCGCACGGGCAGCTACCTCGAAGCGGAAACGCTGATCCGCCTCGCCGCCGACAAGAACATCATCGGCCTCAAGCAGGCGCTCGACTTCCGCAGCGAAGGCGCGTACCGCGAGGACACCGCCCGCGTGATCACGGCCACCCGTGAGATGGACTTCACCGTGGTGAGCGGCGAGGATGACGGCGTGGCGGCGATGCTGGAGTTGGGCGGCTCGGGCGTGATCTCGGCTTCGGCGAACATTCCCGAGTTGTCGAGGATTTTCCTGGCGATCATCGCGGCGCACAATGCCGGTGATGCGGCCAAGGCCGCGGCGTTGCAGGAGGATGCGATGCCCTACGTGAAGATGGTGTTCTCACGCAAGAACCCGATCCCGCTCGGCACGCTGTTCAACTCGCCCATGTTCTTGCCGCTCGTGTCCGTGCGCGAAACCCCGGGTGGCGAGGCGTTGCACGCGGAGCTGATGAAGTTCGTGAGCGAGAGCGCGCCGAGCCTGAAGAAGCACCACGCGTAGCCACTTCGGGCGACTGAAATCCGCCGCTACGGCGTCGCGTCCTTCGGACGCGCCGCCTGCACGTCGTACACGTTCGCCCGCACGCTGATGGCGCCGTTGTCGATGAACATGCCGCGCACCGGCTTGAACCAGATGTCCTTCTCGAACTGCGGATCGGGGAAAAGCATCGTGACGCGCGCACCGGGGCAACGCATCTTGAGAAAGTAGCCGAAGTCCTCGTACAGCTTGTGGATCGCCGCCACCGCCTTCGGGTCCGGCGCCTCGCGTCGATCATTACCCGCGCCCACGCGTACTCCGTAGGGCGGATTGGTGACGATCACGGCACCCGCGTAGGTTCCCTCCAGCTTGCGGAAGTCCGCCAGCCCGATGTTGACCGCCTCCGCCCACGGCGTGCGCTTGAAGTTGGCGCGCGCCGACAACACCGCCTGCGCATCGATGTCGGCGCCGCCAATGAGACCGGGCGCGAGCGGCACGATGGCCGCATCGAATCCGGCCTTCACCTTGTCCCAGGTTTCGGCATGGAAGTCGGGCAAACTCTCAAAGCCCTGCCGCTCGCGGAACCAGCCCGGCGGCGTCCTGGTGGCCAACATCGCCGCCTCGAGCAGGATCGTGCCGCTGCCGCAGAAGAAATCGCGCAGCGGTTCCTTCTTCTCGTGCGGATCCCACTGCGCGAGACGCAGCAGGGCCGCGGCGAGGTTTTCCTTGAGCGGCGCCTCCACCGCATTGGCGCGATAGCCGCGCTTGTGCATCACGCCCACCGAGTAGTACAGGCTGATGATCGCCTTGTCGCGATGAATGAACAGATTGAGCCGGACGTCGGGGTTGTCCTTGTCGATGTCGGGGCGGTCGCCGCGCTCTTCGCGAATCACGTCGACGACCGCATCCTTGAGACGCAGCGCGGCGTACTGGCTGTGCGTGATGCCCGAGTCCGCCACCGTTGCGGACACCTTGAAGGTCTGGCCGGGACGGATGATCGCGGCCCAATTCAACCCGCAGGCGTTTTCGTAGAGGGCCGCGTCATCGGGGCAGTCGAAATCGGCCAGGGGACGCAGCACGCGCGAGGCGATGCGCGAGCCGTACACGACGCGGTAGACCTCCTCGCGGGTCAGGTCGGCGTCCACGCCGAGATGACTTTGGCGCGCGCCTGAAATCCCCAGCTCCCGGAGTTCGTTCAGCAGCATGGGTTCGAGGTTGCGCGCGCAGGCGACGAAGAAAGGGTGGGAGGTCATGGGAGGCCTAAGGGAAATGATCAATGCTCAATGAGCAATGCTCAGGGAATTCTAAAATCTGGTTGTGCGTCACTTCGAACCGGTGGAAGCTTGATCAGCCATTCCGCCGTATTGAGCATTGTTCATTGCTCATTGAGCATTGATCAGTACATTCCCCGCTGGATCACCACGATCTCGGGCTCCTTGGGCTTCTCGGGACGGGGCGGCTTGACGCGCGGCGCGCGCTCCTGGTTCTTTTCGCCACGCTGTCCTTTTTCCGTCTTCTCACCCTTCTCGCCTTTTTCCCCATCCTCCTTGGGCCGCGCTTCCCGCACGCTGATGGCGCGCCCCATGAGCTCGCATCCGGCGAGGGCTTCGACGGCCTTGCGGCCTTCCTCTTCGTTGGGCATCTCCACGAAACCGAAGCCGCGGGAGCGACCGCTCAGGCGGTCACGAATGATGCGCGCGGATTCCACGGTGCCGTGGGCGGCGAAAGCCTCCTGCAAAGCCTCATCGGTGGCCGTGTAGGAAATGTTGCTGACATAGATGTTCATCCGAACGCCCTTTGCGATGTTTCGAAACCCGATGTCTGGGGGTAGGGTGGGGTAAGCCCGCCGTGTGCGTTGCCGGCGACGGCGGCGGGCGGTAACCGAAGCCCCCGTTCCCGGAAAAACGGGAGAAACGGGGGTTGCGCCGCGACGTGCCCGCCTTGCCTCTGGAACGACGGTTTCTGGAGTATGGTCCGCGCGCATCAAAATATAAACCCGATTGATCGCCCCGCGATCCGCCCCGACGCGCGCGCGCCGCGTTTTCCGCCCCGCCCGTCGCCCGGCCTGACCGCGACGGGCGGTTTCCCCCACCAATCGGCATAATCCGTGTTCCCACGCCCCCGGATCCGGGCAATAAGGGTATTTTTACCTGCCATCTTCGATCCCGGAAGCGACTTCCGGTGCGCTCCGGACGCTCCGAACGACAACAACTTTCCTTCAGCCCGAAACGAATCATGGCCAATCTTTTCCTGGGACTCGACTGTTCCACCCAAAGCTTCACGGCACTGCTGCTGGAGCAAACCGTCCCCGGCGATCCGTCCTCCACGCGTATCCTGATGGAACGCAGCCTGAATTTCGACGAACACTTCCCCGAGTTCGGCACCCGCAACGGGGTGTTGCCGGGCAAGGAGGGCGAGGTGCACACGCCGCCCCAGTTGTGGGTGAAGGCGTTGGAAGAGACGCTGACGGTGTTGCAAAAGCAGGGTGCTCCGCTGGACAAGGTGGCGGCCGTCGGTTTTTCGGGTCAGCAGCACGGCTCGGTGTACCTCAACGCATCGGCCGAACGGGCGCTGGCGTCCCTTGACGGCACCCGCGCGCTGACGCCGCAGCTCGACTTCATTTATTCGCGCAACACCTCGCCGATCTGGATGGATTCCAGCACCACGGCGGAGTGCGCCGAGATCACCGGGACGCTGGGCGGCGACGATGCCGTTTGCACCCTCACCGGATCGAAGGCGTTCGAGCGTTTCACCGGTCCGCAGATCCGCAAGTTCTGGAAAACGGCACCCGAGCACTATCAGGCCACCGCGCACATCTGCCTGGTCTCAAGCTTCATTCCCTCGTTGCTGGCCGGTCGCATCGTCCCGATCGATCCGGGTGACGGCGCGGGCATGAACCTGATGAACATCGCGACCCGCCAGTGGAGCGACGCGGCCCTTGAGGCCACCGCACCCGGCCTGGAGTCCAAGCTGCTGCCGATCCTCGAGTCGGACCAGGTCGCCTCGACGATCTCGCCCTACTTCGTGCAGCGCTTCGGCTTCTCCGCGGACTGCAAGATCCTGCCGGGCACGGGTGACAACCCCGCCAGCCTCGTGGGCCTCGGCCTGGTGTCGGGTGGCGCGCTGGGCATTTCGCTGGGCACCAGCGACACCGTGTTCGCGTACATGAACACGGTGTCGACCGATCCTTCCGGTGCGTCCCACGTCTTCGGAAGCCCCACCGGCGGCTACATGGCCATCTCGGTGTACAAGAACGGCAGCCTCGCGCGCGAAGCCGTCCGCCAGAAGCACGGGCTCACGTGGGAGCAGTTCTCGGAGATCCTGCAGTCGACGACGCCGGGCAACGATGGCCGCGTGTTGCTGCCGTACTTCGGCACGGAAATCGTTCCCCACATCCAGAAGGCCGGCGCGCAGCGTTACGGCTTCAGCGAGGGCGACGCCGAGGCGGAGGTCCGCGCGGTGATCGAAGCGCAGATGACGAGCATGCTGCTGCACGCCGAGTGGATGGGCGAGAAGCCCGTGCGCATCCAGGCCACCGGCGGCGCGTCGAACAACCGTGAGATCCTCCAGATCATGGCCGACGTCTTCGGCGTGCCGGTGATCCGCCAGGAAACCTCCAACTCCGCGGCGCTGGGCGCAGCGGTGTGCGCGCAGCATGCGGCCTTGCGCGAGGCCGGTACGCCGGCTTCGTTCGAGGCGTTGACGCAGCCGCACGTGAAGGCGACCTACACGTTGCAGCCCAACCCCGCGCACGCGGCGGCCTACGCGGAGTTCGCGAAGATCTACCGCGAGAAGGAAGCGGCGTACGTCGCGACGTTGGGGTGAAGGCAGCGGAGAGCGGACAGCTGACAGCTTACAGCTGACAGCTCACAGCGGACAGCAGAACACGAAAGGCTTCAAGAACTCAAGGGGGAGAGGATCCATGATCCGTCTCCCCCTTTTTTTTGTGACGACATGGGCTCTGTCGACGGAACGATGATCCGCGACAGGCGACTCTCTATGACTACACCACACTCCCTGTCGCGGTAAGCTGGTCCATGCGGGCGTAGCGGCGCTCCATTGCGAAAATCCGGTTGCGCAACGCCGGTTGGGGGAGGACTACCGGGATTTTTTGCGGGCGGATCGGGGCACAGACTGGTCGCCATTCGGTTTGGGAGGCAGGCGGCGCGGGCGTTTTTTCCGCGGCCACGAACGCCGCGAGCACGCCGCCCCGCCGCACGGGAAACCGGAGAAAAACCCGCGCGGGAGAGGGGGCCCGGAATTTCCCGCGCGCTCACCCCCCAAATCCCGCTGAAAACGTGGAGGCCCATTTCCCGCCCCGCCGTGCAGCACGATCCACATCCTCCTGAAACCGAACGGAAGCACGGCCCGGCTACACTCTGTCCGTACCCGAAACGAAACGCGAAACGAAACGAACGGAAAGGACCGACATGTCCGGATCATTGTACGACCTGGCGCGCACGAAGCCCCCCGCCACCGCGCCCACGCCCCCCGCGGATGACGCAACCTTCACGGATTACCCGCGGCATGCGGAGGGGATTCCTCCGATGATGCTTGAGCGCGGCGACTATCGCCTGCACTTCGCATCCACTCCCGCCGAGCTGGATGAAATCCTTCACCTGCGGTACGACGTGTTCAATCTCGAAATGGGAAACGGCCTTGAGGAGTCGACGCGCACCGCGCGCGACCTCGACGCCTTCGACGCGCAATGCCATCACCTGCTCGTCCGCCACAAGGACAGCGGGGAATGCGTGGGAACCTACCGCCTGCAAACCGCGGCCATGGCGCGCTCGGGATGCGGGTTCTACACCGATCAGGAATTCCGCATCGCGGAGTTGCCCGAGTCCATCCGGGAGGAGGCGGTGGAGGTGGGACGCGCGTGCATCGGGCGCGCGCACCGCAACGGACAGGTGCTGCACCTGTTGTGGAAGGGACTCGCCAACTACCTGCTGTGGAACGGCAAGCGCTATCTCTTCGGCGCCTGCTCGCTCGCCAGCCAGGATGCGGCCGAAGGGCAGTTGCTGTACCGCGAGCTTTCGGCCACCGGACACCTCCATCCCGCAATCCGGGTGGAGCCGCGCGCGGGGTGGGAATGCCGGACGGATGCTCCCCTGCCGGTGATCGCGCGCATTCCCGAGACGCCCCGCCTGCTGCAGGGTTATCTCCATCTCGGCGGGAGCGTATGCAGCGAGCCCGCACTCGACCGCGCCTTCAAGACCATCGACTACCTGGTGCTGCTCGACGTGGAGGCGATGCCGCCGGGACTGTTCAGACGCTTCGTTTCGTGAACCGCAATCCCGCAGCGGAAGACGCGTCGTCGTCCTTTTTCCGGTTTCGCAGGCCCATGACCTCATTCTTCGCCGGCGTGGGCAGTGTGGCACGGGGCCTGTCGCGGGCCTTCCTGTTCATCGTCTGGACGGCGGGTATGGCGGTTGCGTGGTGGGTCTGCCGCATGACATCCTCCCCGGTGGCAGCGCCCCGGGCGCCCCGCGCGCGCGCTGCCGGGAACACATCGTCGCCTCGTGCCGCCGGGCATCGGTCCTCACGCGGGGCGAAGGCGCTGCACGTGTGGGCGCGCGGGGTGTGTCGCGTGTTGGGCCTCCGCGTCGAGGTGGCGGGAACCATGTGCCGCGCGCCCGCGCTGTACGTCGGCAATCACGTGGGCTACCTCGACATCATCGTGCTCGCCGCGACGGCTCCCGCGCTGTTCGTCTCCAAGGATGACCTCGCGCATTGGCCGGTGTTGGGTTTTCTCGCGGCGTCGGTGGGGACGATCTTTCTGGACCGCACGCAACCCCGCGCCGTGATCGAGGCCGGAGAACGGATGGCGGCGCTGTTCGCGCGCGATGTTTCCGTCATCGTGTTTCCCGAAGGCACGACCACCGACGGGCGCGACCTCGCAGCCTTTCACCCGGCGCTGTTCGAGCCCGCGCTGCGCGCCCGCGAAGGCGACGGTATTCCCGTGCAGGCGATCGCGATCAGGTATGAGGCGGGCGCGGCGCATGATCTTGCCGTGTGGACCGACGACGCGACCTTTCTGCCCCACTTCTGGAAACTTCTCCGTGCCCGTGACATACGGGCCAACGTGTGGTGCGCGCCGCCCGTCACCGGTTTTGCCGACCGGCGCGCAGCCGCTGCGGAAACGCGCGCCTGGATCACATCCGTAGTGCGTCGCGTGCGTCGCGCCTGAACGGCCCGGCCGCCCCGGCCCGCCTCACGCCCGCGCCGCGCCCGCATTGCGTCTTGCGCGCGCGCCGATGCGCGCATGTCGCTATCGCGGCGGAGAAACGAAGGGCAGGGACGAAGCCGGAAACCAGCGCGCCACGGCCTCCGCGACGCTGCCCGACTCACGCGCCACGGCGTGCACGAAGGGGGGCGCGTGGGGGATCGCCACGGCGACGGAGGCCTCGCGCAACAGCGGCAGGTCGTTGGCCGAATCCCCGATGGCCAGCGCGCCCGCGGGCCCCGATACCGGCAAGGCGAGGTGTTCGCCGAGCAGGCGCGCACCCTCGAATTTGGAGACGCCGCGGGGGGTGATCTCCAGCATGTGGTCGGCGTAGAACGTGTTCTTGATCAAGGCCGTTTCCAGCGGCAAATGGACCAGGGCGGCCTGCGCACGCGCGAGACTGGGTTCGTCGCCGATGAGGATCAGTTCCACCACCGCGCGGCTTTCCAGTTCGTGGAAATCGTTGATGAGGACGCAGAACCCCTCGTTCTTCGCCGTGAAATCGCCGTTGCGCAAACTGAGGCGGCGATGATACACGTCGGGTCCGCCCTCGGGAGTGTAGGCCAGTGCGATCGGATCCCAACCGAGGGCGGCGAGTGCGTCGGCCGCCGCGACCAAGGCCCCGGGCTCGAAGGCCTGGTGATGCAGGAGTCTGCCCGTCTTCACATCCTTCACGACCGCACCGTTGTTGATGATCACATGATCGACCAGAGGCCATAAATCCAGACGCTCCATCACGCGCTTCAACGTCGTCCAGCGGCGGCCGGTCGCAAGCACGACCTGAACATCGCGGGCCTTGAGATGTTCCAGCGCCGCGCGGTTTGCCGGCGGCAGATCGTTGTTGTCGTCGAGCAACGTGCCGTCGACGTCCGTGATGAACCAGGTGGGGGTGGGGGCGGAGGAAGACATGAGGGGGAAAGGTAGAAGACCGGAGCGGACAGCGAGTAGCCATGAGCGATGAGCCAAGAACCAGGATCTCGTAAGCCTTACTGTTGTACTCCTCCCCGTTTGTTCCGTTACCCTGCTGTTCCATTGGCCTTTTAATTTCGCCCACGATCCCCCATCCACTGTCCATGGCTCCATGGCTCACCGCTCACCGCTCATTGTTACCTTCCTCCCATGTCCATCCGCCTGCCCGAAGACGACGAAGCGTTGCTCGCCGAGTGCGATTTCGAGGCCTTTCGCGCGTCAGGCAAGGGCGGCCAGCACGTCAACAAAACCGACAGCGCCGTCCGCCTGCATCACCGCCCCACCGGCATCACCGTCACCAGTCAGGAATCGCGCAGCCAGTGGCAGAACCGCATGCTCTGCCTGCAAAAGATCCGCGGGAAGATCGCGGCCATGAATGTGGTCGTCAAGCCCCGCAAGCCCACCAAAAAAACCTGGTCTTCACGCCTCAACAACCTGGCCGAGAAAAGACAGCACTCGGAAAAAAAACGCAACAGGTCGTCGAAGGGGTGGGACTGAAACGCTGCTACATCCGAGCATCACAGCATCACAACAGTAAAGCGGCCCGGGAAGCGTATGAGGGCGAACGGGAAATGCGTTCTGTTGTTGTGATGCTGTGATGCTGTATTGCTGTACCGCCCCTAGATCTTCCCCGCCATCCGGTACGCCCACAGGCCCAGATATTCGTGCAAGGCCACGGTGGTATTCGACAAGGCTTCGGCCTTGGGGAGCAGGTCGAACATCTTGAATGACAGGGCCGCTTCTCCGCGATAATCCGTGGGCGCGGGCTGGACCACGAATCCGGCCTTGCGGAACAAGGCTTCCGCGCGGCGCATATGCGTGGCGGACGTCACCAGCAGGATGTTCTTTTCAAGACCGGCTTCCTTGAACACTTCCGCCGTGAAGACCGCATCCTCGTGCGTCGTGCGGCTGCGACCCATGGCGATCATCGCACTGTCGGGCACGCCGAAAAGTTCCGTGAGCACCTGCGCATAAAGATCCGCCTCCGTGCCCGGGGCATCGGTCAGGAACTCGATGTAACCGCCCGTCGCCACCAGCACCGGCGCCAGCCCCTGCCGCCACAAACGCGCGGCATGAATCAGGCGGTCTCCCGCCGGGCCGGTCTCGGGATATACACGGGGAGCCAGCAGCGGCACCATGCCTCCCCCCAACAGTACGATGGCCGACGCCCGCGGATTGTCATGCGACGGCGGATAGTCTCGCTCCAGCGAGATCAGAAGACGATTGCTGACGAGGGGGTTGGCGGCGAGATACAACACCAACGCCGCCAGCACGGCGAGACTCCCCGCCACCCGCGCGCCCTTGCGGAACGCCAGCCACGCGGTCACAAGGCACAGCACCAACACCAGGCCGGCAGGGAACAGAAACGCGGGGACGACTTTCGACAGGATCAGCGACATGGGGGGAAATTACATCCTTCGGCGACCTTATCCTGCCGTGAGTACCCTAACGTGCGAACGATTCGGTGTCGTTGGTAGTTGGTAGTTGGTGGTTGGTGGTTGGTGGAGAGCAACGAATGCGGTGCCCTATGTGCTTCCGGTGCTTTCAGTGCTTTCAGTGCTTTCAGTAATCAAAGTGCCCAACCCTCGCATGAATCAAGCAACCGGAACTGAATGGGGTTATCCCAAAAACATCCCGGAGGTCACACTCACCATGCCGAAGAAAGGCCTCCGACGTGAGGCACCAACTTCCCGCAAGGCCCCCACGGCCGTACCAACGGCAGGGTGGGGCCCGCGCGGCTTCGTACCAACGACAGGTAGGGCCTACATAGTATCTTTCCCCGTATGTCCAGCCAGTTCGGTTCCCTCTTCAAAATCGCGACTTTTGGTGAAAGCCACGGCCCCGCGGTGGGCGTCATCCTCGACGGCTGCCCCAGCGGCCTCGCCCTCACCGAAGCCGACATCCAGTTCGACCTCGACCGCCGCCGCCCGGGCCAGAACCGCCTGACGACGCCGCGCAAAGAGGCCGACGCGGTGCGCATCCTCTCCGGCCTGTTCGAGGGCCGCACCACGGGCACGCCCATCGCGATGATGGTGGAGAACACCGATCAGCGCTCGCACGACTACGGCGACATGCAAACCATGTATCGCCCCTCGCATGCGGACTTCACGTATGACCTCAAATACGGATTCAGGGATTATCGGGGGGGCGGCCGCTCCTCCGCCCGGGAGACCATCGGCCGGGTGGCCGCGGGCGCCGTGGCGCGCAAGTTGTTGCGCGCGGCCTGCGGGACGGAGATTCTGGCCTACGTGTCGCAGGTCGGGGACATTGAAACGAACATCGACCCCTTGTCGGCCACACTCGACGCCGTGGAAGCCTCACTGGTGCGCTGCCCCGACGCGGAGGCCTCCGCCCGCATGGAGGCCGCCATCGACGCGGCCCGCAAGGATCAGGACAGCCTCGGCGGCGTGGTGCAGCTGGTGATCAAGACGCCGCCTGCGGGCGTGGGCGAACCGGTGTTTCACCGCGTCGAGGCCGAGCTGGCGCGCGCGTTTCTGTCTTTGCCCGCGACCAAAGGCTTCGAGATCGGCAGCGGTTTCGCGGGCACGCGCCTGCGCGGCAGCGTGCACAACGACGTCTTCGTGAACAAGGACGGCGCGATCGGGACCGAAACCAACCGCTCGGGCGGCGTACAGGGCGGCATCACCAACGGCGAGCCGATCGTGTGCCGCGTGGCCTTCAAGCCCACCGCCACGGTGTCCCAGCCGCAGC
>CAZKRC010000072.1:0-11325 GCA_964555105.1 uncultured Bifidobacterium sp.
TGTACTGCTGTACTGCTGTACTGCTGTACTGCTGTACTGCTGTACTGCTGTACTGCCGGACTGCCGGACTGCCGGACTGCCGGACTGCCGCCTGCCGGACCGCCCCAATGTGGCGACCGACGTCTTCGCGATCCCTACAAGTGCTCTTCCACCCACGCCTTCAGTTCCGAGAACTCCGTCAGGTTCCGATATTCCGGAAACTCGGAGCGGATCCCGTCGGGAGCGCGGAAGAAGGTGGCGGCGTCCGCCGCCCGCAGCATGTGGATGTCATTGTACGAGTCGCCCGCCGCGGCCACACGGAAGTTCAGCGAACGCAGCGCCTCCACGGCGTGCATCTTCTGGTTCTCCTGCCGCAGCGTGTAGACGAGGCGTCCCGGCTTGCCGTCGCGCGTCTCCTGCGCGATGTCGTGGCAGAACAACGTCGGCATCCCCAGCTGACGCATGAAGTTGTCCGCAAAGGCGTAGAACGTATCCGAGAGGATCACGAACTGGTATTTCGAGCGCGCCCAGTCGGTGAATTCGCGTGCGCCCTCAAGCACCTCCAACTCGGCGATGTAGCCCTGGATATCGTGCAACGTGAGGCCGTGACGCGCGCAGATCTCCATGCGACGATCCATCAGCTCACGGTAATCCTTCACCTCGCGGGTGGTGAGGTTCAGCTCTTCAATGCCGCTGCGGTCGCGCACATGCAGCCAGATCTCCGGCGTGAGCACGCCTTCCATGTCAAGACAAAGGATTTTGGACATGTCAAAACTCGTTCTGCGGGGGCGTGCCCTGGTTCCCGAAGGGCGTGATGGGGCCGAAGTTCCGTTCGTACTGCGCGATGTTCTGCTGCAGGCTGGCCGCCAGAGACTTGGCATGCGACGGTGTCATGACGACGCGCGCGAGCACCTTGCCCTTGGGCGGACCGGGCAGCAGGCGGGCGCAATCCAGCACGAACTCCGAACCGTTGTGCATCACCAGGAACAGGTTGGCGTACAGGCCTTCCGCCACCGCATCGGGCAACTCGATGTTGATGGACTGGGAGTTTTGCGCGTCGAATTCTCCGTTCGCGCCGTTGGGTGACACCATGATGTTCTCCGGAATACGTGAATGCAGGAAAGATAACCGTCTTGATGAAGCGCTGGAGAATTCCCCATCCGGTTCAAAACGTCCCCGCAATGACATTCCCACACACGCAACGCCGTGCGGAGGGGGGGGAACGCCGCCTGCGGCGGCGGGCGAAGGAGCCGAGGGCCATTGCGGCATGCGCCGCAGGCCTCCGGGCGCGCAGACCACCCCGGCGCATCCGGCCGCACCCCCCAGGCACCTTGCCGACACCTCCCCGTCGAGCCCTCTCGCCCCCCCTCAATCCCCCTCAATCCATAGGGAAGGCCGTCGAATTCAGTACCTTCCTGATATGCTTCGTCCGGCCGTGGCCCCGCTCCGTCCCCTATCCCGCCCCAGCCGGTACACCCCCGGCGCATCCTCCCGCGCGGCGGCGGCGGGCACCGGGCACGCGCCCTTTACACCCTCTCCCTCTACACCCTCTGCGACCTTGCGAACCTTGCTGGCGCTGGTGACGGTGCTGGCGCTGCTCTGTCCCGCCGCCGCCCGCGCGCGTACCCCCAACCTCGCCTGGCTGGAGTTCGAGTCCATCCTTCCGGTCACGC
Source organism: uncultured Bifidobacterium sp. (assembly GCA_964555105.1). Lineage (GTDB taxonomy): Bacteria > Fibrobacterota > Fibrobacteria > UBA11236 > UBA11236 > UBA11236. Next base: position 1,653 of record CAZKRC010000072.1, read on the forward strand.
ATCCCGAGGACGACAACACGGTCTCTCCCCCGGGGACCGACATCATGAAGGCCGTACCCGTCACATGGGTGATGGCCTATCCCGACACGCTGGCCGCCACCGACACGCGCGCCATCCTCTCCTCGCTGGAGGCCGGCAAGGGGCAACCGCTTTTGCCCAAGGGCCGGCTCACGCCCGCGGAAGAGGACTTCCTCGAAGGCTTGCGCGCGTTCATGGACAACAACCCGCAACGGACTGCCGAGTCCTGGTCGCGCCTGCGCGGGCGCGCGCTGTCGCCCGCGCTCGCCGCCAGCATGCGCATCAACCTCGCGGTGTTGATCGCGTTGCGGGGCGAGGCGGAAACGGCGGAGCGGGCCTGGGTCGGCGAATGGCGCAACAACACCGTGGCCGCCGAAGGCGCATGGCGCAATCTGCTCACGCTCCGCATGGCGCAAGGCCGCTGGCGCGAAGCGCGCGACGCCATCGACGCCATGCTGGCCACACAACCCCGCAACCGCCTCGCCGTGATCGCCCAAGCGGCGCTGCTCCGGCAGTTTCGTCCCGAGGTGGAATGGGCCGCGTACCTCAAGGCACGCGCCGAAGAGGACAGCGCCGTGCCCGACATGCAGCTCGCCTACGGCGAATACCTGTTGAACCGTGCCCGCCCCGGCGATCTGGCTGCGGCGGTGATCCAGTTCGACAAAGGTCTCGAGAAGCAACCGCAGGCGGGACGCGGCTGGTACCTGCTGGCCGACGCGCAGTTCCGCCAGGGCTATTACTACTTCGCCCTCGACTGCCTGCAGAACGCGGGACGCGCGGGCTACACCCGTCCCGACTTCTACGAGTTGTACGCACGGGTGCTGCACACCTGCTGTACCGGCGACGAGGACCCGCGCGCCAAAAGCGCGCGCGCGGCGGCGCAGGACTTTCTGGAAAAGGGACTGGTCAAGGACCTGCACCGCCGCTCCGCCGCGCAACTGCTCCACACGTTGTATGCGCAGAACATGAATCCCGAGGCGGCCGCCGAGATCGTGCGCAGCCTGTGGTTCCACTTCGAAGGCCCTCGCCGCGATGTACGCGCGCTCGGCGACTACCCGCGGGGGCCGCGCGACGTGCGCGGCCTCGACGCGCGGGAGCTACGGATCCGGTTCGGGCTATACGACCTCGACTGGATCCTGGCGCTCAGGCAACGCGACGTGTACCAGGCGTTCGACTAGAACAGCTGTTCCGGAGCGAAGTCGCCAGGTTCCGTTTGATCTTTGTCGACATCCAGAATCACATGGACGCCGTTCCCCACGTGATACACCGAAAACAATAGGCCCGTGTTGGTGCGCGGATAGTCAGCGGGAGCGCGGCCACAAGACCACTAGAAAGGCGGGGCAAGGAACAAAACGCGTGGCCAGGAACAAACGCTCGCTGGCCGCTCAGGAGCTTTTCGAGAAGCTTCCCCCGCAGGAGCAGCGGCTGGTGCTCAAGCAGATAAAGCCCATGGCGGCACAGAAGGGATAAGGCTCACCGAGGCCAGGCGTGTCCCGAGTCTTCCTTAATCAGAAACTCCACGTCAATGCCTACCCGCTCGTCTTCCACGTCTGTCCGTGTCAAGAAGCCCCTGACCTTTACTAGGGCGTGCTTCCCTTTGGACGAAGAGGGCAACATGACGGAAAAGTTCAGGTAGCCGCGCCTGTCGTTACCATTGGCTTTTACTTCCAAGCCGACCTGATGAGGCATATCGATCAGGACATGTAGCGGGCCGTCCCCGATCTTGATGGAGACCGTATCCAACGTAAGCGAAGCAATGCCGGCATCAAAAACGTTGACGACTATTCCAACGCTACCAGAACACTCCGACTTACTGTCGATTGTGCACCCCACAAGGTCGACGTAGATGTCAAGATCAGAAGTGTCGTAATAGATTTCCTTGCTCACTTCCTGCGGAAACAGATCCGTGTGGTAGGCACACGAAGCCAGCGGCGCAAAGCAGAGCGCGATAAAACAAACGCGAAGAACGGGTTTGAGAAATTTCATGTCCTAATCTCCACACAGCGCATAGGGCGCTACGTCCGCAAAGAAATCTTTTTTGCGGAAAAATCTTGACGCTATCAAACCAATGCACGCCACCACTTGTACCCCTGGCATTGCTCCAGCGATTTCCAGTAGCACTCGAAAGGATCCGAACGTCTTGACAAGCCAGCAATCACTGCCCAATCCACGGAAAACCTCATCGATATGAATCGTAGCTGGATTGTTCATTGGGATTTCTCTGACAAGAAGACCGGATGCCCATCTTACAAGTGCATCCTGTTCATCAGACGTTAATAAGGGGTAGTCCATCCATTACTCCTTAGCCAACTCCTTACAAACATCTCCACACGGTACGATTTGGGGTAGTAGTGATAGATGTCCGAGTCAGCCGTGGAGACGCCGCCGCTGCGCTTGCCAAGGATGCGACCGTTTTCGTCATAGGCAACCCGCGTGTCCAGGGTGTTGACATCGGTGAGCGACAGCGGGAACGCGAGCTTCTGGGAGCTCCCCAGCCCCGTGCCGTGGCGGTAATCCGCCGTTGTCATCCGGCCCTGCATGTCGTAAGAATAATTAACAACACGGACCGGATTGGGGACGTCGGAGGTGAAAGTCAGAAGGTTTTAGAAAATCTCAACGTGTACACTGGATAGAATTGCAAGCCAGCGCCTCGAATTCCTTGATTGTAAACCTCTACAGCCATCCGCGAGTTCCTCTTATCCAAATAATTGAAGGCAAGCACTTCTGCCACAAAAGTCGAAAGGCCAAGCGTAATGGGAGTCAGATGAAGACGTCGGTCAATGGATGACATGACCGTCCCGTACAGAAATACGGAACCGCTCACAGCAACCAGTGTAGAAGCGACATTTGAATACAACCTGCTCCGTTTCAAAAAACTTTCACAACAACCATTAACCGAAAGGATGGCCTTCAACGTGTCAGAATGCAGCCGCCGCCCTTCCAAATAAAAGCTCGGGCCTAAGAAGGCGTCCCTCGCTTCAATTTTTCCTTTTGGTTCCGAGGAAAAGGCTTTGCCTGAAACGAGCAATATCAACACAAACGCCGCTACACTTGAAATAACACCTTTATTCATCATGCAACTCCTTCTGAACTACAGATCGTTCAGAGCTTCTCGGCATCCTCGGCCATCCTCATCAAACTGAAAAAAGCATTCATGTATTCGTTCATCGGATCCGGTTCGGGCTTTACGACCTCGACTGGATCCTGGCGCTGAGGGAGAGCGACGTGTACCGGGCGTTCGACTAGAACAGTTGTTCCGGAGCGAAGTCACCGGGTTCCGTTTGGTTCTTGTCGACATCCAGAATCACATGGACGCCGTTCCCCACGTGATACACCGAAAACAACAGGCCCGTGTTGGTGCGCGGATAGGTCAGATACAGAAACAGACTATCGGGATATCGCGCCAGAATCAGTTCGCTCAGGGAATCCGCCCTGTCGATTCCCGTCCATCGCTCCCGGCGAACGCCGGAAACCGTATCGACGACGATCTCGAATTGCCCGGCCGTCACTTCGAAGTCGGGAAACAGGTTGAGTCCGAGCGAAAAACCGCTTGAGACCGGACTCGAGTCGGAAAACGCGCTCCAGTCGATCCGTACCACCGCGTGGCGTGTCACCTGCGGGAGCCCGGCCATACCGGCGATGAACTCCCGCCCCCAGTCCGAAGCCTGCGTCGAATCGGCGGAGACATTGAAAAGTGCGACCGGCGGCGGCGGCGAGTCCTGCCCGGCAACCAGGGAATCGTCGATCTTCCGGGATGAGCTGGGGGATGGAGCATCGGTGTTCACGCAAGCGAACACGAACAAGGCCAAAAGGGCAAGAACACTTGGCACTAGACGCTTAGTGAACATCCGAAACCTCCCGGACCGACCACGCAGAAGCGTAGCGTCTTTCAAACGTTTGAACCGCCCCACTTGAACCATCTCGTTTGAACCATCCTCTGAGCCACCCTCGGTGCGCTTCATACACTCAGGTAAGGAATGCCGGGTGCTCTACGACCCCAGATGCTCATCCCGCAGCAGGTCCGCCACGGTCTTCACCGGACCGAACTGGGCCAGCGGAATCTCCACGCAGTGCGTGGCCCATCCCGCCATGGACCCGTTCCACAGCCCCGGCCATTCGAGGGCCTTGAGGGGCCTGCCACCGTGCGATTTTTCGGCGATGAAGCACGAGGAGGCCAAAGAAAAATCGGCCAACGGAAACGCCCGGCCGGTCCCGTCACGCAGCGCGCACGCGAGATCCACGGGATTGAAGTGCGTCGCGCCGCGGAAGATCGCGGACTGGCCGTCATCCCCCCCCTCCACTTCCGCGGACTCCACGATGCGGACTTCCGCGCCGCCCTTGCCGGCTTCGCCCTCGATCCAGAACGGACCGCCGCCCACTTCGCCCTGGTTCTTCACCATGCCGGCGATGCGGGCGGGACGATCCGGGGAGGCCTCCGCGGCGCGCATCAACATGCCGCCCAAAGCGCGCCGCAGCGCACGACCTTCCTCACGGAGCGGATCCACGGGAATGTTGTCGATGTTCCGGATCCATGTGAAATCCACGGCATGCTCGCGCGCCACCGCCTCTAGGTTCCGCAACAGCGAGCCGTGGCCTCCGGGACGCAGCAACAGCGTACCCGCCTCGTCACGGAACGGGTTCCCCTGCTCATCCAGCGCGAGGGTTTGCGTGGCGGGATCCTGGAAGGAGTGGGTGATTTCGACCTTGGCACCCGAGGCGGCGAGCAACGTCTTGACGCGCGCGACCTCCTCGAGGAACAGGTCTTCATGCTCGGGAGAAATGGTGAAGTGCAGGCGCGCGACGGACGCGGGAGCGAGCGCCACGGCCTCGCGCGCGTGTTCCTCCAGAGGCGTGCGCAACGTGTCGCCGTCCGCACCGTCCGCACCATCGTAGCGGTGGAACGGCATGAGCGCCTTGGGCAAACCCGCCCAGCGCGCGGGATCCTTCAACAGTTCGGGCACGGTCGACCGCGCGAACGCGGGATGTGCGCGCAACTTCTCCACCGCCGCGGGATCGGTCAGGCTCGTGGCCATGCGCGTGGCCGCACCGGATGCGGGGATGAAGAACATCCATCGGCCCGCGGCGCAGGCCTGCGTGTACGCTTCGCCCAGAGCCTCGAACTCCGCCGCATCGGGCGTCGCGATCCCGTCACCCACGGTGCAGGGACGCAGCAGCGTCGGGCGCCGCATGCCTTCACGCAACAGGCGGAGTTGCGCGGCGGCGGCGTCGGGGGAAATCCCGGCTTCGGCGAGGCGTGCCAGATCGGCGGCGGAGAATGCGGACACGGGGTTGGCGGAAGAAGTCATCGACAAGATCCAGGGTTACAGGAGTGAACGGTGGCCAGGAGCCGCGATGCGGTTCGTGGGACAAGGGTGTGGTGAAACGTTGGCACGAACGGCGCAGGGGTGGTGCAGGAAAAGCGCAGCGTCGGGAGCGCGATGCGATACGCGGAACAGGGAACCCGACACGATCAGGCCGGACCCCTGTCCTGCCACGACTCTCCCCCGCTCTCGGGCTTCACCGTTGCGAGCGCGTCCGACACGCGCGCCAAGGCACGCCGTTCTTGCCAGCGCTCGGCCAGCGCGACGGCGACGTGCAACAGCACGTAGCCGAGCTTGAAGCGGCCGCGCACCAGCGCGACCGCGAGCAGGCACAACGTCGCAAGCGCGGCGTAGCCGGGAATGTCGTGGCGTTGGAAGCGAAGGAAAGACATGGTTACCAGTCGTCAAAAGAGGACAAAAAGAGGACATCAAGAGGACATCCCGGTCCGTCACGGTTGTGACGGAAGGATGGCCTCAGGATACACCGTGAAGATAGTTTTCCCGTGTCGTCAGGACCGCCGGAACCTCCGGTGCCGGTTCACCTTCGACACGTCCGTTCTTCAGGGCAGGAGCATGCGCGCCGTCCGGTACTGAACGCCTCCATTGACCGCCCGCGCGAAATAGATTCCTGCGGGAACGAATTTCCCGCGTTCATCGCGACGATCCCAGTCGATGTCCCGCTCTCCCACAATCAGGACACGGACCCGCGAACCCAGGAGGTCGCGGATTTCCACCTGGGTGCCCTGCGAGAGCCCCGACAGGATTCGTCCCGTTCCCGTGACGCCAAAGGACAGGGACCCGTGAAGCATCCCCGGAGTGATCGCCGCACTCCACACCATGCCAAACATTCTTGTATCCGCCTGCACATGGTCCAAACTGCTGCTGATGCGCATCTCCGCGGTATAGACGGTGGAAGCTGCCTTGGCCAGCCCTTCGGCCTCACGGGGAACCTTCCAGTCAAAAGAACCCGTGTTCGGCGCCGCGTCCGCGATCGTCACCCAATCCCCCTCCGGCAGGGTATAACGGTATTCGATTTTCACCGTGGGAACGTCGCCGATGCTGCGCCACTTGATGGCATGCGTCGTCCCGGGCAGGACAAAATTATCGGGCTCTTTCATGTCCAGCAGCAGGCGGTGCAGGTAATGCGCGCTCATCGGCGTCGTCGGCGGCATTTCCATGATCTCCCACTGGCGGTAATTGATCAGGGAACCTTCGGCCTGCAGGGTGATGCCGCCGCTGTCAACCGGCGAGATCGTCTGGCCACTGTTGTTCACCAGCCTGATGTCCCAAAGCCGCATCACCGTGATCCCGTTGATGATGTGCATGGCGCTGTCCGCTCCGCGCACCACCACCTCCATCTGGTTCCACGCCGGGTGGGTCCCCACAAGCGGGTTCCCCCGGTACCAACGCCCGTTGCAACCGTTCTCGCAGGCCTGGACGACATTGTTGCCCGAAGCATTGTAGCCTGATCCCGCTCCCGTTCCGTTGGTACGGGTCGTGAACGCGACCTGCTGGATCGAAAAGGCCGATCCGGTTTCACTCTGCTTCATCTGCGACTCGATCGATCGAGGCCAGTTGTTCTGCATGCGCGGTGCGGTTTCATCCGTATGGTACGTCAACCCCGCGTTGTTGTTTCCGTTTTGCACGTCAAAGCGATACTGCACGCGCACGCGGTAATGCTTGTAGGACGTCTTGTCCGTCCCGATGTTTCCTTGTTGCGAGCTTGTGGTGGTGGTGACGCGAATCGCGGCGGTATCCGTGCCCGCGTACAGGATTTGGTACGGCGCCGCGGGGGGCCGAACCAGCGGGGCCGTCGCGCCATACGTCCGGGAGTAGAGTCCGTCGAAGTTGGTGCCGTTGAAAATCCGCACCCAGCCCGAGTCGGCAGCGGTGAATTCCTGGGCGTGGACAGCGCCGCAGAGAGCGACCGCGCATGCACCCGCCACGGAAACGGCGCGCCAATAATGTTTCGATGTTTTTGGCATGTATTCCCCCTGAGAAAACAGAATGTTCAATCCGCTGCGGATGTCCTTAGGGCGCCAGCGCGCGCGTGAAACGCCCCGAGGGGCCGTCGACGGTGAGAATGCCGACGCCTTCGGGCGCGTGTCCTTGCGACAGCGGCGCGGCCAGATCATAACGCGCCGGTCCGTCTCCGCGCCGGGACCACAACACGCGGCCGGCCACGTCGCGCACTGCGGCATTGTGGGCGCCGGCCTCACCGATCACCAGCACCCGTCCCTCAAGGCGGTAGTTCGCGGCCAGGCGGATCGCCCGGTCTTGGGCGAGAGAGGCCGTGCCCGGCCTGCAGGAGCCGCGATACCGCACACGGTAGAGTCCGGTGTTGGCCGTCGTGGTGCGGTACCCGTTGTAGTTGAGGATGTACAGCGCGCCGTCCGGCCCGAACCGTTGTTCCAGGAGGCTTCCGGAAACGTTGCTGAGGAAGGGAAGCCTCAGCAGATTGTCCGTTCCCGTGCCCGCGAACAGGCGCGCCTGCGCCTGGACCTGGGAGCCGGCGGCATCCAGCTTCACGCCGTCGATCCAGTGTTTGTTGAAATCTCCGACCAGCCACGCGCCGTGAAAATGCGGCGGGAACTTGACGCTCGAATTGAGCGTGCCGCTGTAGTAGTACACATCGCCGGCGACCGCACAGTCTCGCCCGTAGGGAATGAGTGCCGCCCGTGCCGGCGGCAGACTGGTCAATCCCGTATTGTCGGCCCGGTTGTTCAGGGGCGCCGCCACCGTGCCTCCACCCGTGTTCACCACCAGCTGGTTGCCCGCCCAGTACGGCCACCCGAAGTTTCCGGGCGTGGTCGTGAAGTTGAACTCCTCCGGTTGCCAGGCGGGATCCAGGGAGGACACGGGAACCGGGGAACCGTTCAGCGCGTCGGGGCCCACATCGCCCCAACCGATCGCGCCGCGCACGCTGTCCAGGGACAGCGTGTAGGGATTCCGGCTTCCCATCACGTAAATCTCCGGCAGCGTTTGCGGCGTTCCCGGAGGAAACAGGTTGCCCGCGGGGATGTCGTAGGTCGCACCGGCGGCGGGTGCGGGAGCCGCAGCGTCATCGGCGAGGGGTCTGGGCTTCACGCGCAGGATCTTGCCGAACGGGCTGGCGGTATTGGCCGCCTGGTAGTGGTTGGCGTTCGTGAACGCCGCCGGGAGCGTGTTGCCCCCATTGTCTCCCACCGTCACCCACAGGTTGGCGTCCTTGTCGAAGCGGATCACCCCGCCCATATGCTGCGAGGAGGAGGGAGCGGAAAACTCCAGGATGACCTTGGCCGAATTTCTGTCCAGAGTGTTCCCGTCGACCTTGTAGCGCGTCACGCTCCACACCGAGTTTCCCGTACCCAACGCCGTGTACAGGTACAGCCAGCCATTGGACCGGAACGCCGGATCGAGCGCGATGCCATGCAACCCCAAAGTGCTCGACGGATTGGAGGTACGCACGGGAACGGCCGACACGTCATACGCGAAATCCGCGATCGTCACCGTGGTGCCCGTGGCTCCCGAATATTTCAGGACGCGGCCGTAACGCTGGGTGAAATACACATCCACATTTCCTTGCGCGTCACGATCGAAGTCCATCTTGAGCGGTTCCTGCACCGACGGGTTCGTGGCGGCGCGAACCAGCGTATCGATCGCGAAATCCGCCGCCGCGAGCGGCGCACACCCTTCGTGGCTGAACGCGGACAACTGGGCCGGAGCGGGGGATGCCAGCGCGCCCAGCAGCAGGGCCCACAGCGGAAGCGGTCGCGGAACGCGGGAGCTGACAAAGGACAATGCCGAATCAATCCGCATAAGGTCTCCGGAGTCACGGCGGAGATCGATCGTCACATCCTCCAATCATCCGGCCGGGTCATGGGTATGGAGTGAATATAGGGCGACGAGCGGGATTTACCACGTTAAAACTTCCCGAAATGAACGTCACATGACGTCACAATCCCGCTCCCTTCCAGCCACACGCCACGGCCGGGCCCGGTGCGACGCCTTGCGGCGTCCGCACCAAAGCGCGGTCAGCGGCCAGAGTGCCACGGCCGCGTCAGCGGCCAGAGTGCCACGGCCGCGTCAGCGGCCAGAGTGCCACGGCCGCGTCAGCGGCCTGAGCGCATCAACGACTTGAGCGACACCGCCAGCTTGACGTTGTTCTTCTTCTGCGGGGCGGCGCCCGAGAACTTCTGCACCAGCTGGTCCACCGTCGCCTTCGGCTTGGCGGACTTGGCGCCGGGGCGGTTGCCCTTGCCCTGCGCGCGGTTGTCGCCCGAAGAAGCCTTCTTCATCGACAGCGAAATGCGCTTCTGCTCCATGTCGACGCCCAGCACGCGCACCTGCACGAC
>CAZKRC010000073.1:0-11157 GCA_964555105.1 uncultured Bifidobacterium sp.
GGCCGCCTGTTCTCGTACGGCGACGCGCATCGCTACCGTCTCGGCGTGAACCACCATCAGATCCCCGTGAACGCGGCGAAGTGCCCCTTCCACAGTTACCACCGCGACGGCGCGATGCGCGTGGACGGCAACTACGGCGGCACGCTCGGCTACGAGCCCAACAGCGAAGGCCAGTGGGCCGAGCAACCGGCCTTCAAGGAGCCGCCGCTCGCGCTACACGGAGCGGCCGACCACTGGAACTTCCGCGAAGACGATGACGATTACTATTCGCAGCCGCGCGCGCTCTTCCGCCTGATGACGTCGGCGCAGCAGCAGGTGTTGTTCGAGAACACCGCGCGCAACATCGGCGACGCCCCGCGTCACATCCAGCTGCGTCACATCGGCAACTGCCTGAAGGCCGATCCCGCCTACGGGCACGGCGTGGCCAAGGCATTGGGAATTCCCGAGTCCGAATACGCAGCCTGAGCGAGGCCACACGGCGGGATCGCGGGTGTCCCTTGCGGACGCCCGCGTCCATCAACCCTTCACGCCGGCGCACTCCGCGGTTTTTCCCGTGTGCAGGTCGGTGGAGACCGGGACGGGTGTTATTTTGCGGCGACACGCACGTGAAGGCGCCCGACACGCGTGAACGACAGCGACCGCCACGACCATGGAACAAAACCGCCGCCTCTTCACCATCATGGATGCGCTCCGGCGCAACCGCCAGGCCGTCTCCGCCGCCTCGCTCGCCGCCACGCTCAAGGTGTCCGTACGGACCCTCTACCGCGACATGCAGGCGCTCAAGGATCTCGGCGCGCCGGTTGAAGGCGAGGCCGGGGTGGGCTACGTGCTGCGCCCGGGCTACTTCCTCCCGCCGCTGATGTTCACGCGTGAGGAACTGGAGGCGCTTGTGCTCGGGGCCCGCTGGGTGGGCGTGCAGCCTGACCGGGACCTGGCACGCGCGGCGCGGAACGCACTGGGCAAGATCGCGGCGGCGGCTCCCGCCGACCTCCGGGTGCAAATCGACGATGTGGGCCTGTGGCCGATCTTCTTCTCCTCGGAGCGGAAACCGTTGGAGTTTTTGACGCTGGTGCGCAAGGCGATGACCAGTGAGCGTACCCTGGCGCTGCGCTATGCCGACGCCCGGGAGCGCGTCACCGACCGCAACGTGTGGCCGGTCCAGATCGGGTTCCACGAAAACGTGCAGACCATCGTCGGATGGTGCCTTTTGCGCAAGGCCTTCCGCACCTTCCGCGCCGACCGCATCCACGCGGCGCAGGTCACGGACAAACCCTACGGCAGGCCCCGACGCGTCCTCGTCGGCGCCTGGGAAGCCGAAATGCGGACGCTGCATCCCGAGTGGTACTCGGGCCCGCAGGACTCCTGACACGGATTGTCAGGGGGCATGCGCTACCCTTTCCCTAAGACACGCCCCGGTGACGGGACCTCGGAAAGGGATCCATGCAACTCAAGAAACTCTGGACCGGCTTCATCACCGACAAGGTGGCCGCGTCGCGCGACTTTTACACCTCCGTGCTCGAATGCGCGGTGATCTACGAAGGCGGGGACGACTGGTTCGTCCTGCTCAAACTCGGTGACAGCGAGTTGGGCTTCATGAAACCCGACCTGGAATTCCAGGCCCCGGTATTCAGGGGGGGGTATGGAGGGCGCGGCGCGTGGATCGCGATCGACGTGGATGATGCCGAGGCGGAGTACGCACGCATCCGCGCCCTCGGCGTGCCGATCGAGGTCGACCTCCGCGATGAGGCATGGGGAGACCGGCATTTTGCCATCCTGGACCCCAACGGCATCGGCGTCGACATCGTGGAACGCCGCGGGCAATCGTGACCGCGCAGGCATGCCCCCCGCCCGCCCTTACCCTCCAAAAAACTTCCCCCACCACAAAGGAACTCCCATGAAACTCGCCAACCCCTACCTCAACTTCAAGGGCCGTACGCGCGAAGCCTTTGAGTTTTACAAGTCGGTTTTCGGAACCGAATTCGCCGGCCCCGCCTTGCGTTTCCGCGACTTCGGCGAAAACGTGATGAACATCCCCGAGAGCGAAATGGACCTCATCGCGCACGTGGCGCTGCCCATCGGCGGCGACAACCTCCTGATGGGAAGCGATGTCCCGTCGAGCCAGGGCTCGCTGAACGTCGGCAACAACGTCTACATCATGCTCGAAGCCGACAGCGCCGAAGAGGCTGACCGCGTGTTCTCCGCGCTCTCCGAGGGCGGCGCGGTGGAAATGCCGCTGTCACAAACCGAATGGGCCGAGCGGTATGGCGTACTCCGGGACAAGTTCGGCATCCAGTGGATGATGAACTTCACGGGCTCGGTGAAGTGGGAGGACCCGAAAGGGTGATGAAAGGGTGATCCGACCGGAACGGGCGGGTGCGGGCAACCGTACCGCGCCCGGCGTCGCGCGCTGTGACGATGCGACGGTCTTCCTGTGGGGCGGTGAATGCGTCTGCCCTGTCGGATCGTGCTTCCGTAAAGGTTCATCCCCATAAATCATTGTTGTCACGAATAACCCTTCCGCAGAAAGATCATAACGTTCCTTGCGCCAGGCCACCCGGCGATATTACCGTTGGGGGGGACCAACCCACACGGCGGGCCACGGGTTTCCGGTGTCGCGAATTTGGTATGGTGATGTCAGGCGGCAATATGGCCGCCCCAATCAGGAGGCTTACCATGCTTTATACGATCGCAATCATCCTTATTGTTCTCTGGCTGCTCGGCGTCGTGTCCGCATATACCGTGGGCGGCTTCATTCACATACTCCTGGTGGTCGCCATCATCATGTTGCTGGTCCGCATCATCAGCGGTCGAAAGCCCCTGTGAACACCCCGCCCGAAAGGAATTCAGCATGATGAAGGGTTTGTCCGTCGCACTCGTCATCGTCGGGATCGCCCTCACCGTCTGGGGGCTTCGCGTCTACCGCAGCTTCGGTTCGGAGGTGACCGAAGCCGTCACGGGCGCGCCCTCCGACAAGGCCATCTGGCTGCTGGTGTCCGGCGTGATCGCGGCGATTGCGGGAATGTTCGGGCTGTTCAGGCGCTAACCGGGGCGCGGCGTCCGCGGTCCGGAACGGTTTCCGGCCGCGGTGCGCCCCCACCCGCCATTTCCGCGTATTTCGCCGTTTCGGGAGACGCCCGCCCGGGAGGGATCCCGTGAAAAAAAACGGATGCCAACGCGGTTTGATCCTTGCTTTTCAATAGACTTTTTCGTCTATTGAAAAGGTCGCCGACCCCGCTCCGGAATCCCCCGGGGCACCGCGCAAGGAGGATCCCCATGCTGCAGCCCACAGACACCATCACCCGCATCCTCAAACAACATCCCGCCGCCGCGCGCGTCTTCGAGCGTTACGGCATGGACTACTGCTGCGCAGGCGGAACGACCCTTGAAGCCGCCTGTGTGGAACGGGGAGCCGACGTGACCGAACTGATCCGCGACCTGGAAGAGCTGCTGGCCCCCGCACAAGGCGGCCCGGACGTCGCCACCCTTTCCGGCCCGGAACTCGCCGACCACATCCGGTCGACCCACCACGCGTACCTGCGCGAGGAACTGCCCCGGCTCGATGCCATGACGGAGCGTGTGGCCTTGGTGCATGGAGGACGCAACCCCCACCTTGAGGCCGTGCGCGAAACCTGGCAGGAGGTCGCCCTGCTCATGAAAGCACATCTTGAGAAAGAGGAACGTTTCCTCTTTCCCCTCCTGAACAAAGCCGAAGGGACCCCGGAAACGGCCTCTCACGTCCCGGCTTTCCCCAGCCAGGACCCGGCGGATGTGCTGGCGGAGCTGAAACGGGAAGGCGGCTGGCTGCAGGAGGGCATTGGCCGCCTGCGCGAGCTGACGGAAAACTATATTGCCCCTCCTTGGGCATGCGGCACCTATCGCGCCATGCTTGAGGCACTTACGCGCTTTGAAGCCGACACCATGTTGCACCTCCGGACCGAGGAAACGTGGATTTTCCCCCGTATCACGCATCACGAACCAGCGGGCGCGGACTGACACGCCTGACGAAAGGAAGCAGCGAACGATGAACGTCCTGAACGAAACCCTGGCCCTCGTGGCGGCACGGAATGCAGGAGAGCCGGAATTCCTGCAGGCGGTCCACGAAGTACTCGCCGAGTTGGGCCCCGCCCTGGATCGGCACCCGGAGTTCGCCCGGGCAGGCGTTTTGGCGGCGTTGGTGGAACCGGAACGTCTCGTTCAGTTTCGCGTGGCCTGGACCGCGGACGACGGGACTCCGCACGTCAACCGCGGTTTCCGTGTGCAGTTCAACGGCGCCTTGGGCCCCTACAAGGGCGGCATCCGCTTTCACCCCAATGTGAACGCGGGAACGCTGAAATTCCTCGGTTTCGAACAAACGTTCAAGAATGCGCTGACCGGCCTGCCCATGGGTGGCGGCAAGGGAGGCTCCGATTTCGACCCCAAGGGCCGCTCGGAAGCCGAAATCATGCGTTTCTGCCAGTCCTTCATGACCGGATTGGCCCGCCATATCGGCCCCCAAACCGACGTGCCGGCAGGCGACATCGGCGTGGGAGCCCGGGAAATCGGCTACATGTTCGGCCAATACCGCCGCCTGAACAACGAGTTCACGGGTGTGATGACGGGCAAGCGTCCCGGCTGGGGCGGCTCGCTGCTGCGCCCTGAAGCCACGGGATACGGCGTGGTGTACTTCACCGAGGAAATGTTCGCGAACCGGGGAGAGAGCCTGCGCGGAAAGCGATGCGCCATTTCCGGATCGGGCAACGTCGCCCTGTTCACAGCCGAGAAGCTGCTTGAATACGAGGCCATCCCCGTCACTCTTTCGGATTCCTCCGGATTCATTTACGACCCCAACGGCATCACCGCGGAACGGCTCGCGTTCATGCGCGACCTGAAAGAGAACCGCAAGGGCCGCGTTTCCGCCTACGCCGAGCACTTCGGTGTGGAATTCCACCCGAATGCGGGCCCGTGGAGCGTTCCCTGCGACATCGCCTTCCCCTGCGCGACCCAGAACGAGGTCAGCGAAGCGGACGCCCGCATGTTGGCGAAAAACGGATGCCGCGCCGTCGTGGAAGGCGCCAACATGCCCTCCACCCCCGAGGCCGTACGCGTCTTCCAGGAGGCCGGCATCGCCTTCGCTCCGGGCAAGGCCGCCAACGCGGGGGGCGTCACCGTCTCCGGGCTCGAAATGACCCAGAACGCCACCCACTCGCACTGGACCTGGGAAGAAGTGGACCTCCGCCTGCGGGTGATCATGCGCATGATCCACGCACGCTGCGTCGAGGTGGGGGACGCGTACGGCGCCCCGGGCAACTACATCGCCGGCGCCAACATCGCGGGTTTCCTGCGCGTCGCCGAAGCCATGCGGGACCAGGGTCACATCTGACCCCCCGCCCCTTTCCCGAGTCCCCTCGATCCCCGCAAGCCCCCCGCGGCCCCGCCCCGTCTTCGCCTGCGGGAGTGCATCTTTAGGTCATGACTTCCCGCACTCCCCTCCTGCTTTTGCCCGGCCTTTTGCATGACGCACGTCTGTGGGCGGCGCAAACCGAAGGACTTGCCGACCTCGCCGCGTGCACGGTCGGCGACCTGACGCGGGCCGGCGACATGCGTGCGTTGGCGGCGTCCGTGCTGGAACAGGCACCGGAGCGTTTCGCGCTGGCCGGCCTGTCGATGGGCGGTTATGTCGCGCTCGAAATCATGCGTCAGGCGCCGGGCCGGGTCACGGCGCTCGCCCTCGTCGACACCCAGGCGCGCCCCGACACGGCCGAAGCCAGCAAAACCCGTCGCGAGCAGATGACGCGCGCGGAGACGGATTTCGATGCGGTGGTCGACGCCATGTACCCGAAGCTTGTGCACCCGGGGCGCGTGAAGGACGACTCCCTGAACACCCTTTTCAACGCCATGGCGCACGCGGTCGGTCCCGACGCCTTCGCGCGCCAACAGGCCGCCATCATGAGCCGCATCGACAGCCGTCCCTTCCTCCCCCGCATCGACTGCCCCACCATGGTGTTGTGCGGACGCGAGGACGGCGTGACGCCCGTGGAACTACACGAAGAAATCGTCGCCGCCATTCCCGGCGCGAACCTTCGTGTGGTTGACAATTGCGGGCACCTTTCCGCCATCGAACAGCCCGGTGCCGTGACGGAAGCCCTGCGGGTCTGGCTCTCCCCCGCCTGAACCCGGCCTGCGCGCAGCGCCTTCTGAAATCCGGAGCCGGTTAGACGGGGCGGATGAGGTCCAACCCCGGGAGCGGGCCCCCGGGAAACTGCATCAGGCGCGCCCCGTCGCCAAGCGTGCCGAGATCGACGACGGCAAAGCCCGCGGCATCCATCAGCCCCCCGACGGTCTTGCGCGCGGCAGCGTCGTCGCCGCACAGGAAAAACACGCGACGCCCGCCTTCGACCAGAGGACTGCGGGCCAGCACGGTGGCCGCGAACGTGTTGCCCGCCTTCACGAGGCGCGCGCCGGGAACTTGATCCGCCACCACCGCGCTGGACGCGCGGCCGCCGAGATCCACGATCTTGAAACCCGGATTGATGATGGCGTTCATCACGTCCACCACGATGCGACCGTTCCAGGCAGGCGCGACCGTCAATACCGTTTCCAGATGCTGCCAGGGGACCGAGAGTACGACGATGTCGGCCGCGAGAGCCTCTTCCGTGCTCCCGGCGAAGACGCCGGCGTCTTCGCCTCCCAGCTCCTCGACCGCGGCTCCCAACGATTCGGGTCCCCGGCTGTTGCTGAGCACCACGCCGCATCCGGCGTGCAGGAAATGCCGTGCCATGGCGCGGCCGATGGTGCCGGCACCCACGATTCCAACAAGATTTTGTGTGGTCATGGTCAATCCCCCTATAAACCCTGAAACATGAAGCCTGAAGGAACAGGCGCCGGAATGAAGTGTCACATTTTCCGGCCAGCACGATCATTCATACTTCATATTTCAGATTGATTCGTCCGCTGCGCGCGGCCTCATGCCTTCGGCGCAGATTTTCCCTTCCTTCTCCCACGCCGCGTCGAACGTGAGCGGACGGCCCCAGCCCGGTTCCCCGAACACGCCGTCGTCGTAGACGACTTTCCCCCGCACGATGGTTTTCTTCACCTGGCCCTTAAGGGTCCAGCCGTCATAAGGGCTCCAGTTGACGCGCGTTTGCAGGTGGCCGTTGCGTACGGTGTGCTCCGCCGCCAGATCGACGAGCACGAAGTCCCCGTCGTAACCGTCGGCGATCCGGCCCTTGCCCGCCATGCCGTACAGGCGCGCGGGCGCTTCGCACATCCAGCGCACAAGGTCGTGCAGCGTGCAGTGTCCGTTCAGGGCCCGGTCCAGCATGAGCGGGAACAACGTCTCGACGCCGGGCATGCCCGCGGGCGCGTGGGGATACCCCTTGTCCTTCTCCTCGCGCGTGTGCGGGGCGTGGTCGGTGGCCGTGCAGTCGATCACGCCGTCCACCAGCGCCTTCCACAAGGCCTTGCCGTGACGCTCTTCACGCAAGGGAGGATTCATCTGGGCATAGGTGCCGAGCTTGTCGTAAATCCCGGGAGCCGTCAGCAGGAAATGCTGCGGACAGACTTCGGCGGAGATCAGTCCTTCGACTTTTTCCGTGCGGAGGAAGTCGGCTTCCTCTTCCGTGGTGCAATGCAGGATGTGGAGGCGGCGGTTGTACTTGCGGGACAACCCGACGGCGAGCGTGGTCGCCTTGAGCGCGGCCTCGGGTGAACGGATGTAGGGATGATCCTGCAAGGTCGCCTTGTCGCCGAGACGACCCTTGTTGTCCTTGATCATCGCATCGTCTTCGGCGTGCACGGCGATCAGCTTGCGGCCGTTGGCGAAGATGCGCTCGAGCGCGGAACGTTCGTTGACGAGCAGCGTTCCGGTGGAGGCCCCCATGAAGATCTTGATGCCGCAGGCTTCCGGACAGGAATTGAGTTCCTCGAGATTGTCGGGCGTGGCCCCGATGAAAAACCCGAAGTCCACATGGCACTTCGTCGACGCCAGCGCGTACTTGTCGCGGATCATCGCGGCGGTCGTGCCCGGCGGATTGGTGTTGGGCATTTCCAGGAACGCCGTCACGCCGCCCGCCGCCGCGGCGCGCGAGCCCGACTCCAGGTCCTCCTTGTGCGTGTTGCCCGGCTCGCGGAAATGCACCTGCGGATCGATGATTCCGGGGAACAGGTGCAGGCCTTCGGCCTCAAGCACGTTTTCCCCGTCGCGCGGGGCGATCGTCCCGGCGATGTCCGAGATCTTTCCGTTTTCGACGCGCACATCCGCGCGGATCGTGGTTTCCGGCGTCACGACCTGCGCGCCCCGGATCAGCATGTTCGACATGAATATTCCCCGAATGATATTGATCAGGAATGAAAACCCCGCATGCGAAGATGCGGGGTTTCAGGGAGGAGGCTCGAGAGCGTGCGACCCTGAACGGTTTACTTCAGCAGGTTCTTCAGCATCAACTGAATGCCGTTCAGCTGCGTCTTCAGAGTCTTGACCGCAGCCAAAGCGCTCTTGATGCGACGCGCCTTCCGGCCGTCAAGCGCGGGCTTGGCGCGCGTGCCGCGCGGAGCGCCGCCCGGCCCGAGCTTGATCCAGCGACGCAGGGCGATGTAGGACACGCCGAATTCGCGTGTGGCGGCGGAGATTCCCCCGCGTCCATACTTCTCGACGAAAGCCAGGATCTTTTTGCGTTCGGCTTCTGTATAGCGTTTTCCGGTATCGCCTTTTTTACGGGTCGTCTTGGTCATGAAACACCTTTCGATGGGCGTTATTCCGGAGAGGAAAAACGGGGAAGCAAAAACCCCGCGATGCTGCGGGGAGTCCTCCGGAACCACGGGAGCGCAAATTTACTAGTAAGCTCAATATTATCAACCATTATTCGATTTACAATATTGACGGTGGACCGCACAGCGCCGACACGGCACTAAAACGCCGTTTTTTGTTGGGTCGAATCGGATTTGTCGTATTTTTGAATCATCCGTTATCACCAAAGCCGTTACATGAGCCTTTTCAACCCTGAAAACCCTCCTTTTCTCACCCGGG
Source organism: uncultured Bifidobacterium sp. (assembly GCA_964555105.1). Classification (GTDB taxonomy): domain Bacteria; phylum Fibrobacterota; class Fibrobacteria; order UBA11236; family UBA11236; genus UBA11236. The sequence continues at coordinate 9,005 of CAZKRC010000073.1, forward strand.
CGCGTCGTGAAAACACGCTGCCGCAGCACGAGATCCGCGCCCGCATTTCCGCTGACGGCGACGGTGTCGCCGCGGGTCTGCTTTATCTGTGGCACGACCATTGGGATGAAGCGCATGAAATCGCGCAATCCCGTGAAGGCGAGCGCAACCACGATGTCCTCCATGGCATTCTCCATCGTCGCGAAGGCGATTTCGGAAACGCCGACTATTGGTTTCGCAGTGCCGGGCGCCACCCGTGCTTCCCGCTCATCGCCACCCGTGTCGCCGCGATCGACACCGCGCATCCGGCACCAACGCGTCCACAAATGCGTCCACAAACGCGTCTTGTGCCCGCCGGGAAATGGGAACCGGCCGCGTTCGTGAAGGCGGTGCGAACCCGCATCGCCTCCGACGAAGAATTCCTGCGCGCGGTTCAAGCCGTGGAGATCATGACGTTCCATGAATGGCTGGTAAACACTCCGTGACCGCGTTCACACCACGCGCGTTTCTCCGGGCGACGGCGCACGCAATCCGTCACGTTCCGTGTTCACGACGTCTTTCCGGAATCGCGGTCGCCCTCATCCTCTTGACATTCCCCGGCTCCTCCCTGTCCGCTCCGCCCTTGCGCGTCGCCACTTTCAACGTGAAATGGCTGACGGAGAGCGCGACGGAGACGCGCATGGCGCCCTGGAAAAACGAAGGGGAACTTGCGGCCCATCGGCGCGAACTCTCACGCGTCATCGCCGCAGTGAACGCCGATGTCCTGTGCCTCCAGGAGGTGACCACGCGACGCGCCCTGGAAAAGCTCGCCGCGGAGCCCGCCCTCAAGTCTTTCAAATACCGCGTCCTGCACGTGGAGTCCGCAGACCGGGGCACGGGACAGGACGTGGCCTTCCTGGTGTCGCCGCGCGTACGGCTCGACACGATCGAAAGCGCGCCCATCCGCCGCTTTGCGGACACCCTGCCCGGCAGGCCGGCGGACATGAAGCGCAACGACCCGCGGCGCCAAAGGCTGACGAAGCATGCGCTGATCTGTTTTTCGAAGCCGGAAAGGATGTGCGTGCTCGGCCTCCACCTTCTCGCGCATCCCGACGACCGCGGCCGCATCGCGAAACGCGAGACGCAAGCACGCATCACGACGCACATCGTAAACGCCGAAATCCTCGCCCGGGGCTACACGCCGATCGTCCTCGGCGACATCAACGATTTCGATCCGGACGCCGGGGGACCGTCCTCGTACAAGATGAAACGTCGCAGCGTTCTCTCCATCCTCAAGGATGTCGACACGGCGCGCGCCGGCGAGGAGTTGACCAATGCCGTCCTGCGGATGCCCGTGGCGGAGATGCGTTACTCGGCGTGGTGGGACAAGAACAAGAACGGCGCACGCGATTCCACCGATCCGCTCTCCTTGATCGATCACATCCTGGTGGACAAGCGGTTGGCGAAGCGGGTCGTCAAGGCGACGATCCGGCACGACCTGCACGACGGCACGTTGTCCGACCATTGGCCGGTGGTGGTGGAGATCGCCCGGTAGAAATCCCCACCACGGGCGGCGATGACGCTGTACTTTTCCCTCATGCCTTCACACCTGGCCCTGCTCCGCGGCATCAATGTCGGCGGCAATAACCTGATCAGGATGACCGACCTGAAGACGGCGTTCGAGGACATGGGGTGCCGGAACGTCGCGACCTACATCCAGAGCGGAAACGTCGTGTTCGACCCTCCCGTCAAGGGCTCTACGACCCCCGTCGCCGCGCGCGCGCGGATCGAAGCCGGGCTGTCGGAGCGCTTCGGTTATCAAGCCAAGGTGCTCATCCTCACGCGGTCAGCGCTGCAAGCCGCCGTGGAGGGGGCACCACAGGGGTTCGGCGACGACCCCGAACTCCACCGTCATGACGTGATCTTTCCGATCGTACCCCTGACGGCCCCGGCTCTGCTGCGGGTCATCCTTGAGCTCGGACTGAAACCGGAAGTCGATACGGTGCATGCCGGGAGAAACGCCGTTTACTTCCGACGGCTGACCGCCCGCGCCGCACAAAGCCGCCTCACGAAACTCATCGGACTCCCCGCCTACCAGAGCGTGACCATCCGCAACTGGAACACCACCACCAGGTTGCTGAAGCTGATGGAGCCCTGACCGGCTTCAGAGCGACACGCTGAAGTACAAGGCATCC
>CAZKRC010000074.1:0-11136 GCA_964555105.1 uncultured Bifidobacterium sp.
GTCACCGTAGTCATCTGAAAGTCCTGCTAAAGGGGTCGCGAAACGTAGTAAAGGCGGTGTGGGGCTGCAAGGATTCCTGTATTGGCGGGCGGAAAGTGTTTTTTCCGGGGGTGGAAGACGAGTCCTGAAAAGGGGGACAGCGCGGGGAGGAGGCGCGTAACCCCATGATTTTCCAGAATGTCCCGGAACGTCTTTCAGGGGGGGAGGGCCGGGGGCTCCCCCTCCACGGGGGGAGAGGGGGCGTGGGACTCGGGTCGCCCCCGTCGGCGGAAAACCCTCCGAAAACCCTCTCCGGGGTGGGGGTGGGCCGAAAAATGAGATTTTTCGGCGGCCGGCGCGGGCTCCCGGGCATACATTCAAAACCTTTGTCGTCCCTCACGTCACGTCGATGTCCGGATTTCCCGGGAAATCGCTTTTTTTGCTGAAAAGGTTGAGGATCATGAGAAATCTCTGCGTGGGCCTCCTGATGATGGGAGCATCGTTGCCGGCCCAAACCACTCTCGCTGCCGATACCGACGACTACGGCAAATACGTCCGCAAACCCCGCTCGGCGGCGGTGAGCCTCGAAGCCGGCATGAACAGCCTCGCCAGCCTGGTGGGCCTCAAGGGAACCTTGTTCGTCACCCCGCAGGTGGCGGTGGATCTGGGGTTGGGCGTGTCGACGACGGGTTTGCGGCCGGGCGTTTACGGGCGCTACCTGTTTTCCGACGCCAAATTCACCCCGTTCGCTTACGGCGGCGTCAAGCTCGGATTGGGGAGCGGGAACACCGTCGGCGAGGTCGAAGACCCCGACACGGGGATCCGGTATGAATTTCAAATCGAACCCAGCCCCTTTCTGGATTTCGGCCTGGGCATCGACTACCTCGCCCATAACGGGTTTTACTTCACCGGGGGAATGGGGTGGTCGCATCTGTTGCGGCCGCATAATCACGAATGGGTCGGAGTGGAGCCGCCTTCGGATCTGGACGACATGATGACCTTTGTGCTGGGCAGCGGGCTGGCCTTTTTCCTGAGTCTCGGATACGCGTTCTGATCCTCATGGGGGATGCCATGCCGAAGTCCAGGGGGGTGAGGCGCCGTTGCCGGCGCGGGTCGCTGGCGCTCACGCTGTGGGTGGTGTTGACGGGCATCGTGTTCGGGCCCGCGCAGGCGCAGGGGGGACACGCTTCCGCGTCCATGTCCGTGTCCGGTGGCGAACCGCCCCGGCCCGCATCCGTGCTGCTGCTGCCGTTGGCCAGCGTGTATCTCCCCGGTTTCGGTCAGGTCGCCCATCGCGATTATCTCGAAGGCCTGGCTTACGGGACGGCCGCCGTGGCCGGTTTGGCGCTCGCGGTAAACGCGGGATACGCGGGCGACGGTTCGTTCGATGACATCATGTTCGACGAACCCGGAGCGCGCCGGGTTTTTTATGGAGCCGGACTTTACCAGGGAGCGGGCTTTCTCAGTGCGTGGGATGCGTTCCGTTCCGCCGTACCGGTCCAGCAGCGCACGCGGGGACGCTTCGGTTTCATGCCCCGGGAAAAGGAAACCGTGGGCGACCTGCTGTTGGCGCCGTTCAGGCTGGAACACTTGACGCGTCCTTCGACGTGGATCCCGCTGGGTCTGTTCGCCGGGGTGATGGGCGTGGGGGTCACCGGTTACCGTGCCGACAAGGAGGAGGCGAGAGCCCGATGGCACGCCTATGAACCGTCCGACGCCTTTTTCACCGGCGCATTGTCCCTGAACGCAGGGGTTTCCGAAGAGGCGTTCTTTCGCGGGTATCTGTATCCGCTGTTCCATCAATGGTCGGGCGAACGGACGTGGATCTCGAACCCCGCGCAATCCTTGCTGTTCGCAACGGCGCACATCGGCGGGGTGACCAACGTGCCCGTCACGCAAGCCGTGTTCGGCTATTACATGGGATGGGTGACGCAACGCAACGACTGGTCACTGGGGCAGGCGGTGGCCATTCACTTCTGGTGGGACGTCATCGCCGTGTCCGCGGCATTGTTCACGCGCCACGACGTGCCCATCTCCCTGGGGCGCTTCTCGGTTCCCGTGGACTTCTGACGCCGCGCGCGGCGCGTGGGGCGTTCACTCCCCGTGCACGGCCTTCGCGAATTCTTCGAACAACTTCGGATCGCGATCCTTTTCGAACAGATTGCCGACCACGATCGCGTGCGCTCCCGCGAGCACCCGCTCGCGGGCATCTTCGGGGCGGCGCAACCCGCCGCCCACGATCACCGTCAACCCGGTGGCCTTCCGCACCGCGGCGACCGTCAAGGCCGGCACGGGATTGCGGGCGCCGCTTCCCGCCTCCAGATACACCCATCGCAGCCCCAGCAGTTCGGCCGCGACTGCATGCGCTGCCGTGATGCCGGGCTTGTCCGACGGCAGCGGCTTGGTGTTGGAGATGTATTCCACCGCGGTCATCGCACCCGAATCGATCAAGAGGTAGGCGGTGGGGATGGCCTCCATGCCGAGGCCTTTGACGAGCAGTCCGCCGCGCACCTGTTCGTCGACGAGGTATTGCGGATTGCGGCCCGAGAGCAGCGTGGTGAAGAGGATGGCGTCCGGGCCGGGCACGACCTGCGCTGCGCCGCCGGGGAAGAGGATCACGGGGATTCCCGCGGTGGCCTTGAGTTCCGCGGCGATGCGCGGGAAGTGCGGGTTGCCGATGAACGAGCCGCCGAGCAGCAGCGCGTCGGCACCGTGTTTGGCGGCGAGCAGGCCTGCTTCGACGACGGATTCGGGTGTGCCGGAATCGGGATCGAGGAGGACGAAGAAGAGAGCCTTGCGCGACGCGAGGCGTTCGAGGAGGGCGGTTTCGGTCTTGCCGATTGTAGGGCCGGTCATGGGGGGAATGTAAACCCGGAAACGGAAAATGCGGGAACGCGGGGATGTTTTGCGGCGGAACCGTACGGCGATGCGCGGGTGGGGGATGTAGGGGCGAATGTCATTCGCCCCTACTGCATCGCGATCACCCCAGCACCCGCGCCAGCAAGGCCTCCGCCGCCGCGAGGACGGCCGGCTCCTTGTCGACCGCCTTCGACCCCGCTTGCGCGCGGTCGGGACGGCCGCCGCCGCGTGCGTCGGCGATAGGGCCGAGTTCCTTGATGAGGTCGCCGGCCTTGGCCTTCGCCTGGGCGGCCTTGCCCACCACGGCGAACAACGACAGCGAGTCGCCCGCCACGGCGGTGAACACGCCCGCGCCGTTCTGAAGCTGGCTGGCGGCCGCGTCGAGGAAGGCGTTCTGCGCGTCCTTGTCGGCCGCGTCGATCTTCGACACGACGACGGTGAAACCGCCGACGGCCACGCCCTTTTCGGCGACCAGCGCCTTGGCCTGCTGTGTCGCCTTGAACAGGCGCAGTTCGGCGAGTTCCTTCTCGGCGCTCTTGAGGCGTGCGGCGAGTTCGTTCACCTTGCCGGCCTCGTCGCCGGCCTTGGCCTTGAGGGCCGCGCCGATGCCCGCGAGGCGCTCGAAGCGTTCGTTCACCAGCGCCAGCGCGCCCGCGCCCGTGACGGCCTCGATGCGGCGGACGCCCGAGGCGATCGAGCTTTCGGAGGTGATCTTGAACAGGCCGATCTGCCCGGTGGCCGTGGCGTGAGTGCCGCCGCACAGCTCCATGCTGAACTGGTCGGCGTCTCCGCCCATGCGGATCACGCGCACGCGGTCGCCGTACTTTTCTCCGAACAGCGCCATCGCGCCCATCGCCTTGGCTTCTTCGATGCCGTGCACCGAGGGCGCCACGTCGAGGTTGGCGAGGATCTTCTCGTTGACAATGGTCTCCACGCGGCGCAGCTCGTCGGCGGTGACGCCGGTGTGGTGCGTGAAGTCGAAGCGCAGGCCCTCGGGCGCGACGCGCGAGCCCTGCTGCTGCACGTGGTCGCCGAGCACCTGGCGAAGCGCCGCGTGCAGAAGGTGGGTCGCGCTGTGGTTGCGCACCGCGGCGGCGCGCGCCTCGGCGTCGACGGAGCCCTTCGCGCTCTTGAGCGCGTCGGGCGTGAGGAGGCCGCTGGCGAGCGCGCACTTGTGGACCACCATGTCGTACACCTTGACGGTGTCCAGAACACGAAGGGTCACGCCCTCGCCTTCGATGAGTCCGGTGTCGCCGACCTGGCCTCCCGCCTCGGCGTAGAAGGGCGTGCGCGCGGCGACGAGCAGCACGGTGTCGCCCTCTTCGCGGTAGCGCAGCACGGGCATGTCGGCGACGAGCGAATCGTAACCGACGAATTCGGTGTCGAGGCCGTCCTTGAGGATGGTCCAGCCCTCGTCGCCTGCGATGGCGGCGGTGAACTTGGCGGCGCCACGCGCGCGTTCGCGTTGTTCGTTCATGTGGGCTTCGTAGCCCGCCTCGTCGATGGTCAGCCCCCGCTCTTCGGCGAGCAGGCGGGTGAGGTCGGTGGGGAACCCGTAGGTGTCGTACAGCGTGAATACTTCGACGCCGTCGATCACGGTCTGCTGTCTGGCCTTTGCCTGTTCGGCCACCTTGGCGAAGCGCTCGAGGCCGAGGTCGAGGGTCTTGCCGAAGCGTTCTTCCTCGGCGCGGATCACCTGCGCGATGTAATCCTGGCGCGCCGCGAGTTCGGGGTACGCGCCGCCCATGTGCCCCGCGAGCGTGGGTACGAGCTTGTGGAGGAACGGCTCCTTTTGCCCGAGTTCGCGGGCGAACTTGCTCGCGCGGCGCAGGATGCGGCGCAGCACGTAGCCGCGGCCCTCGTTGCCCGGCGTCGCACCGTCGGCGATCGCGAAGCCGAGCGCGCGGATGTGGTCGGCGATCACGCGGTGCGGCGTGCCGTCGATGCCCTTGTCGTAGGCGGTCCCCGAAAGCTCCGCGATCTTGTCGATGATCGGGCGGAACACGTCCGTCTCATAGTTGCTGCCCGAGCCCTGGATCACGCTGCAGGCACGTTCGAAACCCATGCCGGTATCCACGTTCTGGTTCTTTAGCGGCTTGAGGCTGCCGTCGGGCAGGCGCTCGTATTGCATGAACACCAGGTTCCAGATCTCGATGTAGCGCGCGTTGGTCCCGTTCACGCCGTGAACGGGATCGGCGAAAGTGGCTTCGCGCGTGGCTTCGTCGCCCATGTCGAAGTGGATCTCGGAACAGGGACCGCACGGCCCCACTTCGCCCATCTCCCAGAAGTTCTCCTTGTCGCCGAAGCGCAGGATGCGGTCGTGACGGATGTCCGTGACGGTCTTCCAGATCTCCATCGCTTCATCATCATCCTTGTACACGGATGCGAACAGGCGGTCCTTGGGCAGCTTCCACACTTCGGTGAGCAGTTCCCACGCCCAGGCGATGGCTTCCTTCTTGTAGTAGTCGCCGAACGACCAGTTGCCGAGCATTTCGAACAACGTATGGTGATACGTGTCGCGGCCCACCTCGTCGAGATCGTTATGCTTGCCCGACACGCGGATGCACTTCTGCGAGTTGGCCACGCGCTTGTAGCCTTCGCGGTTCTCGCCCAGCAGCGCGCTTTTGAACTGGTTCATGCCCGCGTTGATGAAGAGCAACGTCGGGTCGTCGTGGGGCACGACGGGCGAAGAGGGCACGTAGGTGTGCGCCTTCGACTTGAAAAACTCGATGAAGCTGGTGCGGATCTGGTCCCCGGTGAGGTAGGGGATGCCGAAACCGGTACTGACGGGGGTATTGGCGGGATTGGTCATGATAGAACGGGAAATTTAGCCACTTCTTGCGGGGTTGGTTTCCTCGTGGCCCGTGAAAAACCTTAAAAAACGTTAAATTCTCAAGTGGAATCTCGTGATACCTCCCCCATCCTTCCATTGATGCATGATGTGAGCGTGTGCAGAAAGTCATCTCGCAACGGCAGAAATGAAGCTTTGTCGTGAAATCTGCGAGCGGCCAGATCCCGTTCTCGAAGGAAGTTCCAGCGTACGGGATTCACGAGATGGATCGTGACGACTAGCCGGTTTGCATCGGAGAAGGCCGTGTACATTCCTGCCGTTTTATTTGGGACTACAGAATCCGGTTCCGAAGAAAGCAATTCCATTCCGTTCAGGTTCAATGAATCCGTACGGACGTCTTTAAGAGCTCGATGTTGTTGGATAATCAAGGATTTTTCTTCAGGATAACGGGCTCCGCCGCGTTCGATTTTAACCTTTGCGAAGGGATAGGCGGGCTCCTTAAAGGCATAGAGAAGACGATACCCATCGGTCACGAGGATGTCGTAGATCTTCCACCCGACGTTGATCTGGCGTCGACCTGACTTCACGCGTGCTGTTCGAACGATTTCAAGGCTGTCGCTGGCGCCGCACGTCAGAAATTGTTGCAGGGCTACGGGTTCCGGTTCGGGTATGGAAGAGGCGCAACCCATGAGGGCAGTACTAATGCAAACGACGAAGAAGAGTGTTGAGCGTTTCATGAATTGGGAAAGTACATCGGTCTCCTGGTTGTCTTTGGGGACGTAGTACGTCAGGGAATACGTAATTTTCCCCCCATGTCCACCGCCTCCGCTCCCACTTTCCAGGACATCCTGCTCCGCGTCAAGGAAGGCGCCGACATCGTCACGATCGTGAGCCAGTACGTGCCCCTCCGCCGCGCGGGGTCGAAATACGTCGGCGTGTGCCCGTTCCACAACGACCGGCATCCCAGCATGAACGTCAACCCGCGCATGGGCATCTACAAATGCTTCGCGTGCGGCGCGGGCGGCGACGTGATCAAGTTCGTGCAGGAGTTCGAGAAAATCGGCTTCGCCGAAGCCTTGCGACAGGTGGCGGGCAAGGCCGGCATCGCCGTTCCCGAGAACTTCGGGGCGGGCAGCCGGGAGGACGCGGACAAAACCGCGCTGGTGTTGCAGGCCAACCAGATCGCCCTGCAGGTGTACACCGAATCGCTCGGCAAGGACTCTACGTGGACCGCGTATCTCCACGAACGCGGCATCAAGCCCGAAACCGTGAAGAAGTTCCAGATCGGGTGTGCGCCCGCCCAACCCGACCGCATCCGCCAGCTGGCCGAAGCGAAAAAAGTGCCGGGCAAGGCATTTGTGGAAGCGGGGATTTTGGGGGTGGCGGCCGGGGGCCGGGTGTACGACCGGTTCGGCGGTCGCCTCGTCTTTCCCATCTTCAACCTTTCCGGTCGGGTGATCGCCTTCGGCGGCCGTATCGCACCGGGCCGTGACGGCCCGAAATACGTCAACACGCCCGAGTCTCCGTTGTATCACAAGGGGCGCGTCCTGTACGGGTTCCACGTCGCGCGCCAGGCCATCGACCAAAGCGGCGAGGCCGTGGTGGTGGAAGGGTACATGGATCTGGTTTCGTTGTGGCAGGCCGGCGTGGAGAACGCGGTCGCCGTGTGCGGCACCGCGCTGACGAAGGAGCACGCGCAGATGCTCACGCGCTTCGCCCGCAAGGTCCACCTGTTCTTCGACGGCGACGCCGCCGGCCGCACCGCGGTGCGGCGCAGCCTCGAGCCCCTGCTGGCGCAGGGCGTCGAGGTGCGCGTCCCCGTGTTGCCCGCGAACGAAGATCCGGACAGCTATGTGCGCGGGCACACGCTCGACGACGTCCGCGCCCTGCTCGACGCGGCGGACGACCTTCCCGGCTTCCTCGTGCGCGCCGCGGGCCGGTCCCTGGAGGACATGAGCGTGGAGGCCAAGGACACGCTGGTGCGCGAGGCGACGGCGTTGCTGGCGCATCATCCGTCGGCCGACGTGCGCGACGCGCACGTGCGCACGCTGCGCCAAACCCTCGGCCTCAGGGAACGGGTGGAGCGCGCCCGTCCGGTGGTGGCGCGGGCGCGGGGGGCGGCGAACCCGCTTGCCGTGGATGACAACCTCGGCCTCTTCGTCCCGGGCGCGCCGGTCTCCGTGCGCAGCGGGGACAAGCCCGAGTGGCAGTTCCTCCAGCTTTTGGTTTACTACCCCGCGGCCTGCACCCGCGTGGCCGAGGAGGTCAACCTCGACTGGTTCCAGGATGAGCGCGTCCGCGATCTCGTCGACTACGCGCTGGCCTTGTGGGCCGAAGGGCGGGGCCTTTCCGCCGTCGAGTTGCGCGAGCGCCTGCCGGACGATCTTCGCGACGCGCTCGATGCCATCGAACCCGCCGAAGGGGATGAAGAACGCATGTTGCGGCATCTTTACGATTTTCGCGACGCCTTGGAAATGCGTTATTGGAGGCGCATGAAGGCCGGCGCCCGCGATCTCGCGGAAACGTTGGAGTTCCAGAAGCGGATCACCGCGCTGGAGCAGCGGCGCTTGTCGGGGGGGTAGGGGCGCGTCCTGCGGCCACGCCGGTTGATTAAGGGGTGCGTCCTGCGGCCGCTCCCGGGGTCGGGTGCACCGCGCGGGGATCAAGGGGCCGGGAGGCCCTGCGCGGTGCCCCTCTGTGTTCCCCCCGCGATTTCACCGGTTTCACCGATTTCAAACGTGAAATCGCGTTCCGCCCCCCGCGTACACGCATCCGGGTCCAGGTCCCCCGAGCCACACCCGCATCCTTGGTATTATGTTGGAACCGGAAGGATTCAGATTCCCATGACCTCTGCGACCAAGGCTTCGACCGACAATCCGGCCCCCGAACCCGGGCCCCGCTTGCCGCCACCACGCATCCTCACGGACGCGGGGGACCCCTTGCCCGATTTGAAGGCTCCCGAAATCGAACGCGGGCTTGATCGTGCGCGTGACAACCTGATCGCGTACATCCAGGAGCGTCATCCCGAGGCGGACGTGGCGCTTTTGCACAAGGCCATCGAGTTCGCCATGCGCGCCCACAAGGACCAGTTCCGGCACTCGGGCATGCCCTACGCCGAGCATCCCTTCGAGGTGGCCAAGTTGTTGGCCGACTTCAACATGGATACGGTCACCATCGTGGCGGGCCTTTTGCACGACGTCGCCGAGGATACGCCCCACGGCGTGGCGGAGATCCGCGCCGAGTTCGGCGAGGGCGTGGCCTTTCTTGTGGAAGCCGTGACGAAGATAACGGCGTTGCCCACGCGTTCGCGCCAGGAACAGCAGGCGGAGACGTTCCGCAAGATGCTGATCAGCATGGCGAAGGACCTGCGCGTGATCATGATCAAGTTTGCGGACCGCCTGCACAACATGCGCACGCTGGGGCACCACAAGAAGGAGGATCGTCGGCGCGCCATCGCGGCCGAGACGCTCGAGGTCTATGCCCCGCTGGCCCACCGCTTCGGTCTGGGCCAGATCAAGTGGGAACTGGAGGACCTGTCCTTCAAGCACCTGAACCCGGATGCCTACAAGAACCTGGTCGCGAAGGTGGTGGAGAAACGCCAGGAGCGCGAGGAATACGTGCGTTCCATTCTCGGCCCCGCCAAGGAGGCTCTGGCCAGGGCTGGTCTGTCGGCACAGGTGTTCGGCCGGCCGAAGCACCTGTACAGCATCTGGAGCAAGATGCAGAGCCGCAAGTGCCAGTTCGAGGACATTTACGACTTGCACGCCCTGCGCATCATCGTGAAGACGGTGGGAGATTGCTATGCCGTGCTGGGGGCGATGCATGCCCAGTGGCCGCCCTTGCAGTCGCGCTTCAAGGACTACATCGCCACGCCCAAGTCGAACATGTACCAAAGCCTCCACACCACCGTGATCGGCCCGCAGGGCAAGGCCATCGAGATCCAGATCCGCACGGAGGAGATGGACCGCATCGCCGAGCACGGCATCGCCGCCCATTGGGGCTACAAGGAAGGCGTGAGTCCGCGCGAGATCGGCAAGGAAAGCACCTGGCTGACGCAGTTCATGGAGTGGCAGCAGGAACTGACCGACTCCGACGAATTCATGGATTTCTTCCGGCGCGACCTGGTGCAAAGCGAGATCTTCGTGCACACGCCGCGCGGCGACGTCGTGCATCTGCCGCAGGGCGCCACCGCGCTCGATTTCGCCTTCGCCTTGCACTCGGGGCTGGGGCTCAAGTGCGTGGGCGCCCGCATCGACGGCGTCATGGTTCCGTTGCACCGCGTGCTGCAGACGGGCGAGCGCGTGGAGATTCTCAAGTCGGACACCCAGCATCCCTCGCAGGACTGGCTGTCGATCGTGGTCACCAACAAGGCCAAGCACCACATCCGCCGCTGGCTCCGCAACGAGGAGTCGGCGCACAGCATCCAGCTCGGCAAGGAAATGCTCGAGCGCGAGTTCCGCCACGCGCGCGTCCCGGCGGACAAGCAGTCCGACCTCGCGCCCTTCACCGCCAAGTTCGGCGTCGCGAACTGGGAAACGTTGTGGGAGAAGCTGGGCCACGGCGAGATTTCGCTGGGGTCGGCATCGGCGGTCGTGCAGGAGATGAGCCCGATCCGGGCCAAGCCCTCGCTGTTGTCGCGCGTGGGTATCCGCCGCCCCGCCAAAACGGAGGATTCGGTGCTGGTGTCGGGCATGGGCAACATGCTCATCCGCTTCGCGACCTGCTGCCACCCCGTGCCCGGCGACCGCATCATCGGTTACGTCACGCGCGGGCGCGGCGTGTCGGTCCACCGCGCCAATTGTCACGAGGGGCTCATGCTCACGCGCGACAAGGAACGCATCGTGCCCGTGCAGTGGAGCTCCCAGGCGGGGCACACCTTCGATGCGCACCTCGAGGTGACCGCGCGCGACCGCTCCGGCCTGCTGCGGGACCTTACCGACGTGTTTTCGCAGGTGGGGATCAACGTCGAGCGCGCGAGCATCGTCACGCTGCGCGACCAGGTGCGCAACCGGTTCCGGGTGCAAGTGCGCGACCTTGAGCAGCTTGAGGAGGCCATCGAGCGCATGCGCAAGGTTCCCGCCGTCACGGCCGTGAGCAGAAGGCAGACGGGAAGCTGAGAAGGAAATCTGAAATCTGAAATCTGAAAGGAAGACACGGATCGAAACCCTGGGTACGCGTTTTGGGACCCATGAGGCCACCCCGCGTCGCCGTGTTCAGCCTGCTTTCTGCTTTCTGATTTCAGATTTCTGCTTTCTTTTCATACTTCATATTTCATCCTTCATATTTCCCCATAACCCCTCCATAATCGCCTGTTTGGGCCGTTCCGGGGGGGCGCGTGGGTGGCCGACCGGGAGTTGTGGCAAAGTGCGGGGCGTCCTTGTCATGCCCCCCGGGCTTAACTACGTTTTCCCACTCCCTTTTTGTGCCCTTTATTTCAAACAGAGCTCAAAAACGGCTGAATTTCACATTATCCGGGATTTTTCCACATGAGACCTCTGGACAAACTG
>CAZKRC010000075.1:0-11126 GCA_964555105.1 uncultured Bifidobacterium sp.
CGCGTGTTCCAGTCCATCAACGGCCTGAACTTCGGCGGCGTGGTGATCAACGATTGCCCGCACCTGCGCCCCGACCAGATCCCCTACGGCGGCAACCGCCAGAGCGGTCTTGGCCGCGAAGGTCTGCGTTTCGCCATCGAGGAGATGACGTCCATCCAGACGGTCATGTTCCGCACGGGTCACGCGCGGTAAGGACGCTCATGGACGTTCACGCGTCCGTGCGCTGAGGTACGAAGCGCGAGGGGCCCATTCTCATGAGGTCACGCGCGGTAAGAGTCGTCAGTGTTAAAACGAAAAGGGAGTCCGGCAACGGGCTCCCTTTTTTGTTTTGATCCGGGTTGATTTGGGGTGGGGGTGGATGCGACGCTTCGCGTCGCGGTGGGGAAGGCCTCAGGGAGTGGTGACGAGCCGCGCGACGCGTTGTCCGCCTGCCGTCACCGACACGGTGTAGACGCCGGGCCGCAAGCCTTCGATGCGGTGATCCGCGCGGCCCGTACCGCGACGGAGCGCGGCGAATCGGCCGTCCAGGCTGCGGACTTCCACCGTGTGTTTCTCGTCATACAGGATCGAGACTGCGAGTGTGGGGCCGGAGAAGGAAATCCGCGCGGCATCCGTGAAACGCACGGGCGCCGCATCGTTCTTCCGGACGGACACCACGCCGGTTGAATCCGCACCAGCGGCCCACAGGATGGCGTTGTAGAGTTGGCGGCGGAAGGTACGCGTGTTCTCCCAGACCTGCGCGCGATGTCCGAGCGCAGTGTAAAAGAATCGCCCTCCTTCGGGAAGTTCGCGGTACCAGCTGTACGGGTGATCTCCCATGGGCGTTTGTACACCAGGGTTCATGACGCTCGCTTCCACGAGCGTCATGGTGGGTTTGACGTGCGCGCGGGCGCGGATGGTTATACCAGATTCGGTGAAGTATATCGGTCTTTCGAAGAACGATGTGTCCAGACCGTTCGGGAACACGCCTTTGTTCAGCTGCCGCCACGCGGGCTCGGCCATGAATACGGAATCACGCCGAATGGTGAACGTCTGATCGGCAGCCCAGCCGCGCAGGCGGGCACCGTGAATGGAGTCGAGTGGTTCCCAAATATCATTGCGCATATCAGCCATATTCTGAATGGCCACATAGCCTTTTTTCCGCCAGAAGTTTTGGAATTGGGCACGCTGCCACTCACTCGTGACACGGCTGCTCCAGCTCACTACGTTATTCATGACCATGACATCAAGCGTATCGAGAGCGCTGACGAATTCGGCGATCTGGGTTGCGTCAGGTCCGCATCCGGGTCCGGCGCACTCCGACATGGTCGAGGAGTTCCAGGCGAGGGTGGTCCGATAGAACGTGAACCCAGCAGGTGGAATAACCAAAGAGTCGCCCAACTTCGCCGTATCGGGTCGCGCCAGCATGTCCCGGACGACGGTGAATGCGGTATGCGTGTTGGTCGACCAGTACGATCCTCCGGTTCCCGTGCCTCCGAACATGCCCACGCGGATGGGCCTGTCCAGGCCGGGCCGCACGGTTTGAGCGGTGGCCATGACCGCCAGCGCGGCCAAGCTGGCGAACGTCAGCCAAAAGGTTCTCATGATCCCTCCTTTTCCCCTCACTTGTAACATACCATCCCTTCGAATCTTCCAGTGTGTCTTTTGTCGCACAGGTTTTGGATAAAAAGACGAGAACGGCGCGCAAATAGGACATTTTGCCCGGTGTCTGCTAATTTGCCCCCAAGTTCCCCGATCAGGAGTCTATGATGTTGGGTCGTTTCCGCGTTCTGTTCTTCGTGTTTTCCCTGCCACTTCTGGTCGCTGCCGAGCACTTCGGTAACGCCCACATCGACGTGCGGTTGGTCGGCGCTGATTCGGTGCTGGTCGAGGTGAGCGCTGACCGCGAGGATTTCTACAACACGGTGCGGACCTTCCCCGATGTTCACAAGGGCACCCTGGATTCATTCGTGGCGCTCTACCAGCACCGCATGGAGGTCTATCTCCAGAGCCGCGTGCACCTCCGCGCCGACGGCAAGGCGGTGCCTCTCGCGGCGGTCCGCTGGAAGCCCGGTGGTCAGGGCCGCGAGGATGCGCTCGACTCGGCCTCGTTGCATGTCCCGTTCCATGCCATCACGCTTGGCGGGCGCCTTCCGGCCGCCTCGAAGTCGCTGTCCATCCGCGCCGACCTGTGGGTGGAACGTCCCGACCGGCCGCGCATCACCATGGTGGAATACGCCTTCTTCGAAGGCGATCACGTTTTGCGCCGGCAATGGACGCCCACTGAGCGCACAATCCGTTTTCCGCTGACGTCCGATTCCCTGGAAGTCATGCGCAAAACGCCCCCCCTTCCTGCAACCATCCGTGTTCCCGTCGATCATGCGGGGCACGCGCATTGAGGTGTTTTCACGGGGGCTGAACTGCTACCTTGTGGGTCCGTTTTGGGAGGTGCCGTGAACAAATTCCTGATTGCCGTTGCGTCCCTCGTAGCTGTGGCCGTGGCTCAAAACCCGATGGACGATCATCTGCCGGGTGAGCAGCATTTCCACCGTGCGGGCATCGCCGTGCGCCTGGTCGGGCCCGATTCCGTCCTCGTGACCGTGGGTGCGGGCTCCGAGGATCTGCAAAACACCGTGGGCGTGTTTCCCTACAGCGAGCAGAACGATGGCGACTCGGCTGCGTTCCGCCTGTTCGAGCAACGGCTGGAAGTCTATTTGCAGAACCGGGTGCCGGTCCGTGTCGACGGAAAGCGCCTCTTCCTGAAGGTCACGCAATGGAAGCCCGGTGGTCGCGATCGCGACGATCGCCTCGACATGAAATCGCTGTATGTGCAAGACCTGTTCGTGACCTTGGGGGGCAAGTTGCCGCCGGGCGGCAAGATGCTCGACATCTCCGCGAACCTGTGGCTGGAACGGCGCGATGCCGCCGAAACCGTGGTGCAGTTCTCGTTCTTCGAGGATCGCCAGGTCCTGCGTCGGGAATGGACGCGGCGGGAACGCCTGGTGCGTTTTCCGTTGACGGCGGACTCCTTGGCGGTCATGCGCAAGAACCCGCCGCCGCCGCTACAGCGTACGGTGGATCCCGACGTCCACGACGGTCACGAGCACTAACGTTCTTGCGGAAATTGCGGGCGCGCGGTTTCGAGGGCCCGCAGGTATGCTTCGACCTCCGGGGCGTCGGGCTGCAGCGCCAGCGACTTCCGGAAGTAGGCGATGGCCTGTGCGGTGTCTTTCCCTTGCGCGAGATAAACCCCTTGGTATGCGTAGCTGAGCGCATAGTCGGAACGCACGGTGGGAGTCAGGCGATTCGCCTTGGGCAAGGGCGCGAACCGGGGTTCGCGCACGGGCACGCGCGTGGTGTCATCCGGGGCCAGCAGGCGGAAGACCATGCCCGTGGGCGCGTGCTGGTAGCGGTCGATCAGGTGCGTGTTGATGCCCGAGGTGACGTAGACCGGGCGCCCCGCCGCTTCGCTGCGCGTGACCAACGCATGAAACAGGGTGGCCAGGCTGGCGCGCACCGCGGCGGAGTCCGCGCGGGTTTCGAGATGGCGCTGAAGGTGTGTGCGGAAGGCCGTCAGTTCGGGACGCACCGACGCCATCAGCGCAGGATCGCGCTGTTCCAGATGATCAAGGTACCACGGCATTCCCAGCATGATGACGTCGAACACCGTGGCGTCCGCGCGGAAACCTTCCACGTTCTGCAGGTAGAATGCGGGGCTTCCGAACCGTTCATACTCGTTGGAGAACAGCACGCCGTGGGTGTCCAGCGAGGAGAGCACGTTGCGCGCGTAGTCGACGACAAGGGTATCACGGCTTTTGTCGAGGCGCTTGAAGTTGAACGCCAGGGGGCACAACGCCACCCCCACCATCACCGCCACAGTGGCCGCCACCGCGCTCCGTCCGGCGCCGCGCGCGCGCGTCCAAAGCCATGCGGCGCCCATCCCCCCCGCCCACGCCACCGCGAAGTGCGCGTTCAAATGGAAGTTCGCGTCGTCGAAGGCGTAGTTGATGGCGTACACGACACCCGTGACGAAGAGGAGGAGCGTGAACGTCAGCAGTCGCGGCGTGCGTCCCATCGCCCACAGGCCGGTGAGGGCGAGAGCGAGCGGCGCGTACCCGAAATCACCGGGGAGATCCGCGCCGAACTGAAGCAGTTTGCGGCCCGCAACCTCAAGCGAGGAGAACATCTGGTCGCGGAACTGCGCGCCCCGGATGTGGTCCCACAGGGCCGCGGGAGTCGAAGGGTCGCCCCAGTTCATCAATGGTTTCGCGGCAGCGCGCACGGGCAGATAAAGGTAGGCGGTCAGCGCGAGCAGGAACGGCGGCACCGCCCGCGCGATGCGGACCCATGCTGCGCGTCCGAACCCGTACACCTGAAAGAACAACAGCAGAAAAGCCGGCGCCAGCAGCACGGTCATCATGTGATGCGCGAAGCTCAGGCCGAGCACGTACGCGAACATCAGCCAGCGCCGGTTGTCCCCGGGATGCGCCAGCGCCGCCACGAACAGGCGGACGACCAAGGCGAGGAACACGAGATGCAGGCAATACACTTCGACCCACACGGCCTCAAACCAGTACACGGCCGAGAAGGCGAAGGTCAGGGTGGCGACGATCGCGCCGAGCGTCGCGGCCGTATCCGCATGAAGGGATGACACGGGAGAAGACGGGACGGATGACGAAGGAGCCCATGAGGCAGGGGGTTGAGGCGCGCCCCGCCGTGATGACAAGGCGGACAGCCCGGCGGCGGGTGCGCGCGGCGTGAACACAGGGGTGGTCGAGGCGGTCAACAGGGTGCGGAACGTGCCGTAAAACAGGAAGGTGGCCAGCGCCGTCAGGATCGCACCGAGGAGGTTGAGGCGCTCGATGACCGAATCACCCCACGGCAGGCGGGCGAAGAGGGAGCCGATCAGGCTGTACAGGGGGTATCCCGTGGGGTGCAGCACGCCGAGGCCGTGCAGGGCCGTGGCGATTTCCCCCGGATCCTCGGTGCCCAGGTGCGGGGCCATCGTCAGGCGATAAACGACGAACGAGGCCAAGGCCAGCAGCAGCCCGATGAAGGTATGGCGGGAAACGGGGATGTGTTTCATGGGAGGTCCGAAGTCAATGATACCCTGCAACAGGCGGCACGAGCGGCCAGGCGGAAACCGTCCGCCCCGGGAGTTCACGTGGCGGGCCACAAAAAAGGGACAAAAAAAGAGGCGGGGTGGTGACCCCGCCTCTTGATCGGAACGATCGTCCGGACGATTACTGGATGGTCACCAGACGGTTCGAACGGCCGGCCGCAGTCTTCACGGAGACGGCGTACACGCCGGAGCGCAGGCCGGTGAAGTTGTAGGCCTTTTCGCGGCCTTCACCGGTCTGCAGGGCGATGCGCTTGCCGTCCACGGAGAGCAGCTCGACGGTGTGGGCACCGGCGGGAAGCATCGTCACCGTGAGGGCGCCGGGAGCCACCGAGAGGCGGGAGTAATCGGCCGCCGCGCCGGGAGCCATGCGGGGCGCATGGATCGAGGTCGTCGAGCTGTCATATTTTGCAGTCCACACGATGGCGTTGTACACCTGGCGGCGGAACGAACGGACGGTTTCCCAGACCTGCGAGCGGTGGCCCACGGCGGTGTAGAAGAACCGGCCGCCGCTGGGCAGTTCACGGTACCAGCTGTGGGGGTGGTCACCCATGGCGGTCTGCGAACCGGGACGAGCGATGCTGGCTTCGACCAGTTTGACGGTCGGCTTCAGGAAGGCGGTGCTGCGGATGGCGGCGCCGCTGGTGGTGAAATAGAACCACTCTTCTAAAAAGGTCGTGTCCACTCCGTTGCTGAACACACCGCGGTTCAGCTGCTGCCACGCTGCTTCGTTTTGGAAAACGGAGTCGCGACGGATGGTGCCGTCCTGTTCGGCGGGGTGGCCGCGGAAACGGGTGCCGTGGATGGTGTCCAGCGGGGCCCAGCTACCGTGGGAGTCGGTGATGGCGTGGATGGCCACATAACCCTTGTTGGTCCAGAAGTCGGCGAACGCCTGGCGTTGCGCGGCGTTCTGGACGCGGCTGCCGAAGTTCACCACGCTGCTCAGGATCATGACGTCAAGGGTGTCAAGGGCGCCGACGAACTCGGCGATCTGGGCGGCGGTGGCACCGCAGCCGCTACCGGTACATTCGGCCGTGCCGGCACTGTTGAGGCCGACACCGGCGGAATAGAAGGTGAAGCCGGCGGGGGGAACCAACAGCGAATCGCCGAGGCCGGCGGTGGCGGGGTTGGCGAGGATGTTGCGAATGACGGTGTGCGAGGTGTGGATGTTGGTGTGCCAGTAGTTGCCACCGGTACCCGTGCCCTTGAACATCCCAACGCGGATGGGGCGGTCTTTGCCGGGGACGGGGGCGTCCTGGGCGAGGGCCGTGCCTATGGCGCCCAGCATCAATCCGAATGCAACCAGTTTCTTGTAAGCCATTGTGAACCTCTCTTCTTTCGCCGTGTCGGCGGGTGCTATAGAACTCAATTATACCCCTCTCCGAAAAATTGCGCCAGCAATATCAGCATCTTGTGAAATAATTCCCGACGTTTATGATGAGTCGTGAAAAAAAAATACCAGAATGAGAAGGTTTATTTGGTTTTATGAAAAAGTGAATTGACAAACGGCGACAGCGGCCTAGATTACTCCCACTCATGCCCGATTCGATTCACGATCGGGATCCGTACCTTGCAGGAGCATGGAATGAAAGCAAGCCACCTGTTGTCAGCCACCGCCGCCGTTGTGATGACGAGCCTTGCGATGCCCGTCATCGCGCAGGACGACATCGAATTCAAGCGGGTTTCAATCACCGGCCAGTTCGATAATGGACAAGTGGTCAAGGGGTATACCCACCCCAATATCCTCGAGTCAGCCATGGACCAGCCGCTCGACATGAAGTTCTTCTCGCGCACGGGCGTCTGGGTCACCCAGGAAGCCGTGGTCAAGGAGCGCCTGAACCTCGTCGTCGGCGTGGGCGGCATTTTCTGGTATTCCATGCCCAGCCAGCGCTCGTCCCCGCTGACGCTGCAGACCCAGTTCGGCCCCGGCATCTCGCAAGCCCAGGGTATCTACACCTGGGGCGACCTCAACGACCCGACGGCGCGTCTGCAGGTGGGTTACTTTCCCTACAAGTACAACCAGGATTCGAAAAACCTCGGTGAATACCTGCTGCGTTCCGGCACCTATCCGGGCTATCTGGTCACCGGCGGCTGGAACATGGTCAGCAGCTCGGCCTTCATGAACCAGGGCGCCCGCCTGAACGTGCCCCTGTGGGATGGCAAGTTCCAGTCGGACTTCATCCTGTCTATGGAAACCAACCTGCCCCCGCTGTTCTCGCTGACCCCGGCCTACGTGGCTACGGTAAATCCGGTCAAGGGTGTGACGCTTGGTGCCGGCATCGCCTGTAACCACTGCCTGTCCACCCGTCCGAGCGAGGAGTCGCCCAAGCTGGAATCGAACCAGGTCATCCGCAGCGCGACCGTTGTGCACGATACGGCCAACGCCCAATACCTGATCACCTATGACCGTGACAGCACCAGCCACTACACCTTCCAGGGCATCAAGGTGGCCGCCAGTGCCTCCTTCGACCCCAAGGCGTACATCCCCATGGACTTCCTCGGACCCGAGGATCTGAAGCTGTACGGTGAAATCGCGGTGCTGGGCTGGAAGAACTACAGCTACCTGTACGAAAAGCGCAGCGAGCGCATGCCGATCATGGTGGGCTTCAACATCCCCACCTTCAAGCTGCTTGACGTCCTGTCTTTCGAACTCGAGTACTACAACAACTCGTTCGTGAACAATTACCGCAACGTGATCTACGACGCCATTCCCACCTGGTATCGCGCCGAGGAGCTCACTCCCACCGGCATGCCCGGCGAGTATTCCCTCTCGGAAGACGAGTATGAATTCAACAAGTCCTGGGCGAACCGCGACAACTGGAAGTGGAGCGTCTACGGCAAGAAGGAAATCGTCCGGGGTGTTCGTTTGTACGCCCAGGCCGCCAGTGATCATCTCCGGCCCTACACCTTTGACTTGGGCGCGTTCCCGGCCTATGTGCCCGTGACCAACAAGAATGGCAAGGAATGGTACTACGTCGTTCGTCTCGAGTTCGGAATCTAGGCGCTCTGGAAGCGGAAAGGAACGTCTCCATGCGAAAACACCTATTGACTCCGGCATTGATCGTTTCCTGCCTGGCGGTTTCCCCCGTCCTGGCGCAGGGTGCGGACGACGATGTCACGATCCAGCCCCTCTCGCTCGGCACGACCCTCGATGCCGGCAAGGTCGTCAAAGGTTCCGGCAATGCCGGAATGAATGACGGCACCCTCATTCAGCGCACCTCGGTGTGGCTCAACCAGACCATCTCGGTGGGCGACCGCCTGGATATTCGCGCCGGTACAGGCGGAATTTTCTGGTACACCTCCCCGAACCCCCCTGCGGGTTCGGGTGAACCGGGCCGCTTCCTGCAGCTACCCAAATTCGGCCCGGGCATCACCCGCGTCGACATGGAATACCGTTTCGGCGATCCTGCCGACCCGATGTTCACGTTGCAGGCGGGTTACTTCCCCTACAAGTACAACCCCGACGCCAAAAATCTGGGTGAGTATCTGCTGCGCTCGGGCGCGTATCCCGGTTACATCAGCACAGGCGGCTGGAACCTGATTTCCGGCGGCGGCGTGATGGTGCAGGGTCTGCGCCTGAACATGTCGCTGCTGAACGGACGTTCCAAGACGGACTTCCTGTTGCCCATGGAACAGGATATGCCGCCGCTCAACGGCGACTTTTCGCCGACGGTCATCACCTCCTTCGCCGTGGCGAAGGGCGTGGAGGTCGGAGCCGGCGCGCAGTGCTACCACTGTCTTTCAGTGAAGCCGAGCTGGACCTCACCCAAGATCAAGCCGGGTGATAATGTCACAAACTACGGTCTCGGCAACGGTTACGTGATCGACAACCCCAACTTCATCGAGCCCACCATCGACAGCAATGGAGTGGTGCAGAACCCGGTGACGGAAGTGGTGGGCAACAACCCGCGCTACCTGATCGACACGACCCGTTTCTACACGTTCCAGGGTGTCAAGCTCATGGCGCGCGCTTCGTTCGACCCCAAGGCCTATCTGCCGCTGTCCACGTTCGGTCCCCAGGATCTGAAGGTGTTCGGTGAAGTGGCGCTCCTGGGTGTTAAGAACTACCCCTTCTACTACGAGAAGGCGGTGGAGCGCATGCCCGTGATGTTCGGCATCAACCTGCCGACGCGCGCGGCGGGGTACAAGGTCCTGGATGTTCTGTCGTTCCAGATGGAATACTACGGATCCAAGTTCCCCAACACCACGCGGACGCTTGACGGTGAGCGGATCGGGATGCCCGTTCCGGCCGTGTACGACGGTGCGGGCAACATCAAGGATGATCCGAACCTGTACGATCCGAACGCCACGGCCGTGACCAAGGACAACTGGAAGTGGTCCGTGAACGCCACCCGTGAAATCGTCAGCGGCTTCCGCGTGATTGGTCAGGTCGCCAACGACCACATGCGCTTGCCCAACGAGTGGGGTACCGTCTCCCTCGCGCCGGCGACCACGCTGTCGGGCGACTGGTACTACCTCGTGCGCATCGAGATGGGTATCTAAGCCCGGTCGCGATACGAACAACAAAAAAGCCGGTCTCGCAAGAGACCGGCTTTTTTGTTGTTTACCCAGGCTGGTTTGCGTCGTCGCTTGCGGAGGCCTCCGCCACCTCCTCCGCGGTCTTGCCCCCGAACAGGAAGTCGCCGTCGCGATAGTCGATCACCAGATGTGTGCCCGTGCGCAAGCCGCCGGCCACCAGCGCCCGGCTGAGCGGGTTCTCGAGGCGCCTCTGGATGAAGCGGTTGATCGGCCGCGCGCCGAACTGGGGATCGTGGCTGAGTTCGGCCACCGCGCGCGCCGCCTTGGGCGTGATCTCGGCGGTGATGCCGCGCTCGCGCAGGCGTTTTGCGAGGTCTCCGAAGCGGAGGGTGGCCACCTTGACGAGGTTGTCGATCGCGAGCGGCTGGAACGCGATGATCTCGTCGATGCGGTTGACGAACTCCACGCGAAAGAACTTGCGGATCTCCGGCATGAGCGCTTCGGCGGTCAACGGCGTGCCGCTGGCGGAAGCCTCCGCGATCACGTGCGACCCGATGTTCGAGGTCATCACCACCAGCGTGTTCTTGAAGCTCACCGTGCGGCCCTGAGAATCGCTGAGGCGCCCGTCGTCGAGCACCTGCAGGAGGATGTTGAACACGTCCGGATGCGCTTTCTCGACCTCGTCGAACAGCAGCACGGAGTAGGGTTGGCGGCGCACCGCTTCGGTGAGCTGGCCGCCCTCCTCGTAGCCCACGTAGCCCGGAGGCGCACCAATGAGTTTGCTCACCGCGTGCTTTTCCATGTACTCGCTCATGTCGAGCCGGATCACGCGCTCCTCGCTGTCGAACAACATCTCCGCCACGGCCTTGGTCAATTCCGTTTTACCCACGCCCGTGGGGCCCAGGAAGAGGAATGAACCGATGGGGCGGTTCTCGCGGCCGAGGCCGGAACGGTTGCGCAGGATGGCGTCGCTGACGGCCTGGACGGCCTCGTCCTGCCCGATCACGCGCTTCGCGAGGTGGGCCGGGAGGTTCAACAGCTTGTCCTTCTCTTCGGCCCGCAGGCGCGTCACGGGGATCCCCGTCCAGCGCGACACCACTTCGGCGATCTCGTCTTCGGTGACCTCCTCATTGAACGCGGTCGCGTCCAGGGAGCCTTCGGCCGCGTGTTCCGCGGCCGCCCGCATGCGGGCGGCCTTCTCCTCCTCGGCCTTCAGCGTCGCTTCGGCTTCGCGCAGCGTCTTGTATTTCAGCTCCGCAGCCTTGTTGAGGTCGTACGCGGCTTCGGCCTGCTCGATGGCGCGGCGGACTTCGTCGCGACGATCACGCGCCGCACGTACGGCCGCGATGTGGCGGGCGCGTTCGTCCCACTGCGCCTTCATCGCATCCACCTGCTTCGCCAGGGCGTCGATCTCGGCGCGCAGCGCCTTCAGGCGCTCGCGGCTTTTCTCGTCCTTTTCCGACTTCAACGCCTTCTCTTCGATGCGGAATTGCAACAGGCGGCGCGTGAGCGAATCGAGCTCTTCTGGCATGGTGTCGAGTTGCGTCCT
>CAZKRC010000076.1:0-11055 GCA_964555105.1 uncultured Bifidobacterium sp.
GTTGGGGCAGATCATGCCTGCGCCCTTGGACGCACCGCCGAGACGGACTTCGCGCCCGCCCAGCGTCAAGGAAACCTGCGCCGTCTTGGGAAACGTATCCGTCGTCATGATGGCCCGGTGGAAGGGCGCTTCGCCCCGCCCCGCGGCGAGGGTATCGATGCCGCGACCCAACGCCTCCATCGGCAACGGTTCGCCGATCACGCCGGTGGACGAAACCAGCACCGCGCCGCCCCCCTGCGTCCCGGCACGCAGACGCGTTACAGAATTCAAAGTGTCACGATACCCGCGCTCTCCCGTGGCCGCGTTGGCGTTGCCACTGTTGACGAGGATGTGGGACACGGGTTTGCCGGCGGCGATCACCTCGCGACACAGGATGACGGGCGCGGCGGCCGCGGCGTTGCGCGTGAACGCGCCGAATGCGCGCGCGGGAGGTTCGCTGATCAGCAGGCCCGCATCAGGATTACCGTTCTTCTTGATGCCGCAGGCGGTGCCGGCGGCGGAAAAGCCCTGGGGAAAGGCGACATCGTGCATGAGCGGCCTCCAATCGGGGAAAACGGTGGCCGACGAGAGCACGCCCTGTCCGATTCGGGGCAAAATGTGCTAAAACCCACCGAAATTGGGGAAACTTGATATTTCCTGCAAAGAGACTATGTTGCTTCTTAACAACTGACATCCTGTACGCCGGAACGTGGGCCCCAGCGGGCTTGCGTTCTTTTTTTGCGTGCATTGTTCAAGAAGGAGGCATGAAATGGCCGAGAAACTGCCCATGAGCAGCGCCGCGTACGACAAGCTGAACGCGGATCTGGAAAAACTTAAAAAGGAAGATCGTCCCGCGATCATCGAGGAAATCTCCGTGGCGCGCGCGCAGGGTGACCTTTCGGAAAACGCCGAATATCACGCCGCCAAGGAAAAGCAGGGCATGATCGAGGACCGCATCCGCGAACTCGAGGACAAGATCGCGCGCGCCGAAATCATCACGGCGGATCCGTCGGAAAGCCCGCACATCATTTTCGGAGCGGTGGTGTCGGTGAAAAATCTCGACACGGGAAAATCCATGGAATACACCTTGGTGGGCTCGGATGAAATCGACCCCCTCAAGGGCAAGATCTCCAGCGCGTCGCCGGTGGGCCAAAGCCTGATCGGCAAAAAGCGCGGCGACATCGTCGTCGCCCAGCTGCCGCGCGGCCCCCTGAAGATGGAGATTCTCGACTTCCGTTGAACCCGGGCTCCCTTCGGACCCCGCCTGAACCGGAAGGGCGCGCCACACGCAGCGCCCTTCCCTCCCCCCCACCTCCCTGCCTCCCCTTTCCACGCCTTTCCACGCCCTGTGGTTTTCATACTTTCGATGCTCACGAAAGCCCACGGGTTCCCCACGTCATGACCGTCTTTGCATTCACAGGTGACGATGAACTCCAGCGCCAGGAGGCATTGGAGGCGGAGGCCGCCCGCTGGGCGGCGGCGGGTGAAGGCTCCGGAGAGGGTGCCGGGGTACGCGAAGTCTACCACGGTGAAGACCTTCAGGCCGCGACCGAGTATTTCCGCGTGGCGGAATCATACCGGACGCAGGACATCTTCGCGGCGCGCAAGCTCATCATCATCCGCAACTTCGAGAAGGTGCGCGCCGAAGGGCGCGACGTCCTCCTGGGCGCGTTCAAAAACGAGGATCCCAACGTGGCGGTGCTCCTCGAAGCCGAGAAGCTCGACGCGCGCCAATCATGGGTGCAGGCGCTCAAAAAGGCCGGAAGGCTTTCGGATTTCAAGCTTCCTTACGGCGACAAAATCCCCGGATGGCTCGTCGAGCGCGCCAAAAAGACCCACGGGCGAACCCTCTCGCTGATGGACGCGCGCCTGCTGCACGAAATCGTCGGCAACGACACGGCCGAACTCGACCACGAGCTGGAAAAACTCGACACCTTTCTGCCCAAGGGCGCCCCGATCACGGCGGAATCCATCCATGGCGTGGTGAGTCCGCTCAAGGTGCACACCATGTTCGAGTACCAGAAGGCCGCCGGTCTGCAGAACATGGCCGCGTTCCTCCCGGCGCTGCGCAGCCTGCTGGTGGAACAAGGCAGCAAGGAAAGCGGCATCGGACCCACGATCGTGCTGTACAACCATTTCCTGCGCCTCGCCCGCATCCGCGCGATGCTCGATGAAGGCGCCGGCAAACAGGACATCCTGGCCGCCACCAAGGTCAACCCCTACATCTTCGACAAGGAAGGGTACGTGGAGCAGGCCCGCAAGCGTTCGCTCGCCAAGTGGAAGAAGGTGCTGTCACGCCTCGCGGCCCTGGAGCACGAAATGAAGCAAGGCCGCTACGCGCAACGCTTCGAGATCGAAATTGCCCTCGCAGGGGTGACGCTGTAAGGCACGGACGATGGAACAATGGGGCAGTGCAACAGTGCAACAATGCAGCAATGGGGCAGTGGGGTGGCAGGAAACGATCCACTGACGGAGCATCACGGCATGGGGTCGTGGAACCTTAACAGTACAACTGTACAGCAGTACAGCAGTAGCGCTACAGCCTGTGTGGTTGTTGGGTCTGGGGCGTAAGGGTGACAGCGCTGTGAAGCGGTCCGTGTGATTCTACGAGACGACCGATCGGCCCCGGCCTTGTGTTTATTGCTGTGATGCTGTGATGCTGTGATGCCGTACTGCTGTACTGCTGTACTGCTGTATTGAAAACCATGCGCCGCAAGCCGCAGGCACCGCCCCCTACCCCCGTATCGTGTTGTACGCGTCGTGGACGGCCCGCATGTCGGCGTAGATGTCGAAGAACTCCGCGGCCCATTCCGCGGCCAGGGGGTTTGCGCGCGTGATGCGATGGAGCAATTCCTCGAGCGCGCGATGATCGTTGTACGGCCCCGCCACGCCTGAAGGCGTCGCGGGGTTCCACGCTGCGAGGCGTGCGGCCTGCCGCCGGTAGCGGGCGGCCCGCATGAGGCGGTCCAGGAGGCGCCGCCGCAAGCCGGAAACCGAAGCCCCCGCGCCCGCAGCGGCGTCGCCGGAGGTCTCGAGCGCCTGCACGAAGGCGGCCGCTTCATCGGGTGACAGGCGCGCGGCGTGACGATCCAGCAGTTCACGCAGCCGCGCGCGCGCCGCAGCCTCCCGGCGCCGGGCCAACGCCTCCAGCGGGGACGGCGGCCGGGGCGCTGCGGCGGACTCCCGGGACGGCTTTCCCCCGGATTCCGTGCCGACGTCTTTACGAGGCTCCGCGCGGGATGCGGAGGGCCCCTCCCCGTCCGCGGCCTCCGGCAGCGGCGCGATGCCGGAGGCAATGTCGGACGCAATGTCGGACGTAATGCCGGACGTAATGCCGGAGGCAATGTCGGACGTAATGCCGAAGTGCGCGAACTCGCGTTCGAGACGATCCCGGCAATGCGCCGCCAGCGCCGTGCGCCCCGTGTGTTCCGCTTCGCGCCCCTGACGGATCAGCGACGCGAACCAGGGGCGCCGGTACGGCGGCAAGGTCGTAGCGGAGGCTCCGGATCCTCCGGACAGCGCGAAGGCGAGGCGCGCTTCCAGCGCGTCCCAGGCGATGCCCGCTCCGGGCACGCCCGACGACGCGTCCAGGGCACCCGGCGCGTTCGTGGCGTCCGTCGCGTTCGTCGTGTCCGGCGCGTCCGCGTCCGGAACGCCCGGTGTGCCCGGGGTGCTTTGGGTTTTCCCGTCTTCGTTCATGTCGTCCGTCATCCTCAAACGTGAAGGGGCCATACGCCGTCGCGCGCTTCTAGGCCTTCTCCGCCGCCGCGTCGCGCGCGCCGGCCTGGTCGAGGGCTTCCAGCAAGGACTCCTGCGCCTTCAGCGCGGTATCCTCGATCAATTCGGCGGAGCGTTCCTCGAAGGACCGGATGACCTCCTCCATGCGCTCCAGCAGCGCGGCCTGGCCTTCCGTATAGGACCCGAGCGCCTGCAGGCGGTCGAGCACGCCGCCCATGCCCTGGTGGAACATCTCCACGGTGGCGCGCCATTCGGCCTGACCGGCCGCCTGCTGCACGGCGGACTCTTCGCCGCTGCGGCGCATCGCATCGAGCGCTTCGCTGATGGCGCCCGCCGCGGACGAGAGGTTGCGCAGCCATTCTTCGGCTTGCCCGGACGTCGCGCCCAGCCGTGCGTCCGCTTCGGACGACACGCGCTGCATCGTCTCCGCGGCCCCCGACGAGGCGGCCTCCAAGGCCGCGGATGCGTCCGACGACGCGGTCCGCACCGCGACGGCCGCGGCCTCGGTCGCGGCCCGCACGGCCGCCGACGCCTCGTGGACCGCCGTGCTCAACGCCTCCGCAGACAACGCCAGCTGCTCGCGGGCCTGCGTCGCGGCCTCTTCCAGCTGCGTTTGCGACTTCCCCAGCACCTCGCGCCATTCGCCCGCAAAGGACTCGCGCTGGGCCCGCAGGGTTTCGTCCCAACGGGTCGACAGCGTTTCCACCAGGCCGTTCACCGTGTTCATCTGGTGCTCGAGCGCGGCCTGGACGCCCTGCGTCGACGCCTCGGACGTACGGTCCCACGAAGCGCGCGCGGAGGCCACCAGTTCCTGCCACGCCGCCTTCGCCGCAGCGGCGCTCTCATCCCACGCCGCGCGGGCCGAAGCGTCGCGCGCGCTGAGGTCGTTGTGCAAGGTCGTCCCCTGTTCGCGGAGTTTTTCCAGCAGCGCCGCGGACGCCTTCGTCCATTCGGCCTGCGCGGCCTGCAACGACGACACCGTATCGGCCGTCGCCTTGAGCGCGACCGCGCGCTCTTCCCGGTCGCTGCGCAGCGACTCCGACAATCCCCGCAGCGACTCCTCGATGCGCCCGGCGACGGCGGGGGCCATGGGCGCGAAGCCCGCGCTGATCCCCTGCTCCAACGCCGTGCGCAATTCCCGCGCCTGACGCTCCTGGTCGGCGCGACGGCTCTCGGCTTCGCGCGCGGCCACGCGCACGCTTTCCTCCATCAGCGAACGCGGCATGTCCTGCATGCTGTCCTGCAGGCCGTCGAGCGATTGCTGCAGGCTTTGCTGGCTGCGGCGCGCGCGTTCATGCGCCGCCCCGAGACTCCAGGCCATCGCCGCGCTCAGGATGCCGAGAAGACCCGTGATGAAATAGGCGTCCGCGCGCGCCGGCCGCTCGATTTCAAGACGTTCACTTCCCATCCAGAAACACACGGCCGCCATGATCAGCGCGCCCCAGAAGAACACCAGGTACGGGTTGCGCGGCTTCTTCGCGGCAACGGAGACGGAGGCGTTCGTCCCGGTTTCCGGGGCGCCGGCCGGCAGCGACGCGCTGTTCTGTGCGGTGTCATCCATGTTCGCCATCTTCACTGTCCTTGGTTGTCCGCAGGGCGGCCGTTGCCGGCAGGCCCCGCAGGTAAAGTTCCCACTTGCGTTGATAATGATCCAGCATGGAAAGCGTCAAGCGCTCTCCCAAATGCGACAAGGCGCGCATGAGGCCCGCCCAGCCGTTGCGCGAAGCGCTCTGCCCCACCCACGGATGCAGCGTCCCGCGCACCAGCGCCTCCTCGTCGGGAAAGGGGCGCGTTTCCCACTTCAGCACGGCCTTGATGAACGCTTCCTCGGCCACCTCACCCAGGGACAGCCGCAGCGCCTTCCACGCCTCGAACTCCGCATCGCGCAGCGTGGCCTCCAGCGTCGGCAACAACCGCGACGCATCGTCGGGCCCCACCACCGCGGCGTGCCATTCCGCCGCGAACGACGCCTGAAACGCCTGCAGACGGCCCGCGATCGACGCCCACTGGCGCGCGCAATCGGTCGCCATGTCGTGCCCGGTCTGCAGATACAGCATGCGGGCTTCCTTGCGCATGCCCTTGCCCGCCAGCACCACGCCGCCCTCCGCATGGGGAACGATCCACTGGTTGCGGGTCAGGAACGGCAGCAAGGCACGCGGCTCCAGACGCGCATCCCAGCGCTCCCGGAACTCCGCGTACTTCAGGCGTGTGTCCCGACGCAGCCCGTCCAAAACCCGCGTCACGCCCGTCGCCACCGCCGGCACCGACGCGGCCCGCACGGTGTCCGTACGATCCAGCAACGTCCGCAACAGCAAGGTGTGGCGCGGCTCCATCCACGTCGACAAACGGGCCAGCCCGGGGGCCAGCAAGGCCTCAAGCTCCGCATCGGCGGAAGACGGCGTCGGGGGGTGAACCGGCTCCGCCGGGGCGGAAGAGGCGGGTCGGCCAGGCATCCCGGTTCCCGCGGCCTTCGCCGAACCCGGGGCAGCCTTCGCGGCCTTCAACGGCGCACCGGGTGCCTCGAAACGGAAGGGGCTCAGGCTTTTTTCGAGGGAATGTGCCAAACGCGCGTCCTTGCAAGCCTCTCCGACCCGACCCGGGCTTTGCGGAGGCATCGGGCAAATATATGTACGGGACATGCGGGGAGGAGCCTTCGGAACGTCCTCGCAGAGCCGTGGGGGCCTTGGGACTTCTGGCGAACCCCGCCCCGAAAACGCGAAAAGAGCTGCCCGTGTGGGCAGCCCTCTCTTCAATCCCCCTGTCCGGCGCAGGGCGCGGACAAACCTTCGTCCGGGTCGCGGGCACCGCGCCCACGCTTGAATCAACGTCTAGATCAGTTTCTTGTAGGCCTCGGCGTCCATCAGCTCGCTGCTGTCGCCTTCCACGGCCACCTTGATGATCCAGCCCTTGCCGTACGGATCGGTGTTGATCACGCCCGCGTCATCGGCCAGGGCCGTGTTGACCTCCGTCACCGTGCCCGAAACCGGGGCATACAGTTCCGCCACCGTTTTCACGGCCTCGATCGTCCCGAAGCTTTCGCCGGCCTTGATCGCCGCGCCCACCTTGGGAAGCTCGACGAACACGATGTCGCCCAGCTCATGCTGCGCATGATCGGTGATACCCACCGTCGCCACGCCGCCTTCGGTCAAGGTCCACTCATGATCCTTGGTGTACTGGAGATTCGCGGGGATTGCTGACATGAGGAACTCCTTGGGACGCGGCCCGGGATAACCGGACCCGCTGGTATTCCGCGTGGCCGGACAGGTTTCGAAAGACATTCCGATGCGGTCGTCGTCCCGCATCCGGAAAACGCAGGCGCGCGCGGCGCCATGTCACCATATCAATTTACGAACCAAATTAACTTACCCGGCGCGGGCTTCAATCCCCCGGGACGCGGAAGCCCGCGCCCACCCCGGCCGCCGCGCGCCGCAAGGGAGCCTCGGCGGCCTCGACCCCGCGACGGAAGGAAGCCGCCAGGCGTCGTTCCTCGTCGCGGCCCGTGGCGCGCAGGAACGCGCGCAAATCGCGCGCGGCGGAGGCGAGCGGTTGCAGCGCTTCGTTCAGGGCTTCGGCCATTTCCTCGGCCTCGGCGGCGGTGGCGCGCGCCGAGGCCGCAGAAACGGTCGTGGGAGCCGCCGCCGACAACTGCGCGGCCCGCTCGCGCAGCCGCCGCGAGCGCGACACGTAATCCCCGGCGCGCGCCTCCAGCGCCTGATAGGCGGAATCACTGAGCGACCGCGCGCGCGACGGATCCTCCGCCGCGAGGTCCGCGCGCAGCACCATGGCGCGCGCCACCAGGCCGGCCACGTCCGACACGAAATCCCCCCGGAGGTCCCCGGCATCACCCGCTCCGGACGCCCGGGGAGACGATGCGACCGCAGGGACCGGGCTCCCGGGCACCGGAGCGTTTCCCCCACCAGCCCCTGCTCCGTATCCGGGACCGGAACCGAAAACCGTTGCGACCGTTCCCGTTGCGAGCCCCGCCAGCTTGCGGGCCCGCCACGCGTTGGTGTGCCAAAGCGCCGCGCCCAGACAGGCCAGCACCAGCAGTGCCGCCACGATCGTGCGGCCGCGTCCCCGCGCGTTCAAGGCTCCGATGAAGGCCACGGCCGTGAGCATGTACAGCGCGGTGAGTCCCAGAGATTCCACGATCAGGTTTCCTTTCCGGTTTGCCGTGTGCGGCGCGGCTGCACCTCTTCGACATTCCCCGCGCTGAATATAAGATTTGGCGCATGACCGCTTCCCCGACCGCCTCCCCGTCCCCGTCATCCACCGGGTCGTCTCCCGCCCCCGACGCGGACGCGTGGAAACGCCTGTTCCCCGAACCGGTGGCGGTGCTGGGCTATGGAGTCGAAGGACGCAGTACGGTGCGGCACCTTTTGCGGCGCGGGTATCGCGACCTCGTGGTACTCGACCGCAATGAACCCGACGAGCCTCTGCCCGCAGGCGTGCGCGGCGTGTTCGGCGCGGATCATCTCGACGCGTTGGCGGTGGCTTCGGGGAAGGAGACCCCGCTCATCCGTACGGTGTTTCGCGCTCCGGGCGTGCGCCCGTTCACACCGGCCCTCGACGCCTTTCTCGCCCGCGGCGGATGTTTGACGTCGCAGGTCGAAGCCGTGTTCGCGCTGCTGGGCCGCGACCGCATCGCGGGCGTGACCGGGACCGTGGGCAAGGGCACCTGCTGCTCGCTGCTGTCCGCCATGCTTACGGCGGCGGACGTGCCGCATCGCCTCGCGGGCAACATCGGCGTGCCGCCTCTCGACGCGCTCGACGACTTCAGGGAAGCGGCTGCGGGAGCGGGCACGAAGCCCTTGCCGCAGGATGCGGTGCTGTTGCTTGAGCTCAGCAGTTTCCAGCTGTGCACGTTGCAGGAGAGCCCGCGCGTGGCCGTCGTGTTGCGCACCACCACCGAACATCTCGACTGGCACGCGAGCCGCGAGGAATATTGGGACCACAAGGCCAACCTCGTGCGCTTCCAGCAGGCCGGGGATGTGGTGGTGTATTTCGACGATGTGGAGGGTTCACGCCGGATCGGCGGGTTGGGGGCGGGCCGCCGGGTGTGCATCCGCAGCGACGCGCCACAGGAAGCTCCGGATGCCTCGCCCGGTGACGGCGCGCTGCGGGAACGCGGGCACGCGCCGGAGGCGAACGGGCCGGAGGAGACCGTGCCGGAGGAGGTCGTGAGATTGACCGCGCGTGAGGCCGTATGGACGCGTCGCGACTTCCGGCTCGCGCTGGCCGACACGAACATGACCGGCGCGTTCAACCTGGAAAACGTCGCGGCCGCGGCGGCGGCGGCCTTCGCCTTGGGCGCCGCTCCCGAAGCCGTCCGCGCAGGGGCGCGCGCCTTCACGCCGCTGGAACACCGCATCGAATTCGTGCGCGCGCACGGAGGGGTTCGCTACTTCAACGATTCCTACGCCACGCGTCCCGAGGCCGCACTCGCGGCCGTGCGCGCCTTTCGCACCTTTCGCACCGTGGGCCCTTCATCGGCGGCGCCGGAGAGCGGGGCCTGGCCGGAAGACGGAGCGGCACACACCGGGGATGAAACAGCGCTGGGCCTGATTCTCGGCGGGTCGGAAAAGAACGCCGATTTCTCGGAGTTCGCGCGCGCCCTCACGGAGGAAACACACGTGCGCGCCATCGCCTTCATCGGGCATACCGCCGCGCGTCTGGAGCGCGAGCTGGAGGCCGCCGGAGCGCTTGCCGGGCGCGCGCATCGCCGGTGCGACACGCTGGAGGAGGCGCTGAATTACCTGCGGGGAGAAATCCGCACCGGCGTCATCCTGCTGTCACCGGCATGCGCTTCGTTCGGACTGTTCACCAACTACAAGGAGCGCGGCATGGCGTTCAAGCGGTTGGTGCAGGGGGGGGCTAGCTGACAGCTGATAGCTGATAGCGGACAGCGGACAGCGGACAGCGAAACAGTACAACGGTACAGCAGTACAGCGGTAAACACAAAGACAGGAAGCCCGGAACCTCGTTAAAGGCCTGACGCTTTTTCCGGGGTGCCCTACTGTTGTACTGCTGTACTGCTGTACCGCTGTACCGCTGTACTGTTCTGGGCACCCTGAGCGGAACTCTCCGCAAAACGCAGCGCGCCTCAGCGCATCAGGTGCAGCGGCGGCGGCGGCTCGTTGCTCTTGGGAGGCTGCAGTCGCGCAAGGACTTCATCCGCGGCCATGCGCGCCAAATGGCGCGTGGTGAAGGCACCCGGGACGTTGTCGCGGGAGCGTCCCTGCGTGTTCCACACCACCGTTTCCGTGTCCCGCTTGCGGGGACGGGTTCCCGTCAGCGAGTAGGACGCGTAGCTGCCGGCATTGCCCGAGCCGGGCTGCAGGCGCTGCACGGTGAAGGTGACGATCACCGCCGCGCTGGCGCTGTCGTGGGCTTCCTCCTGACCGCGCAGGTACAAACGGTAGCGCACTTCGGCCTCCAGTTCCTCCGCCAGCTTCACGGCGTCGACCCCGGCGCGGTCCAGCTCCCTCACCACCACGGAATCGAAGGGGGTGATGTGCAAGTACAGGCGCTCGCTTTTCACGAGGCTCACGGTCTTGATTTTGGGACCGAACAGGCCGGCGCAGCCGGTGAGCAGGGAAACGGACAAAAGCGCAAGGCCGGCCAAGGTGGCCAGCGCGCGCACGCGACGGCCGGAGAATGAGTATGTCATGTCCGGAAAGATACGATGTTCTACTTTCCCGGGCATGACATTACGCATCAACCGCGTCTACACGCGCGCCGGTGACGACGGCCGCACGGCGCTCCTGGGCGGGCAGCGCGTTCCCAAGGATCATCTCCGCGTCGAAGCCTACGGCTGTCTCGACGAACTGAACGGCATCGCCGGACTGTGCCGTGCGGCGTTGGCGGCGGAACCGGCGCTTCCGGACGACGCGCGACGCGCGCTCGACGCCCACCTGGTGACGATCCAGAACCGCCTCTTCGACTGCGGCAGCGTGCTGGCCACGCCCGACGGAAAAACCTGGGAAAAGATGCCGCTCCCGGGCCCGGCCGACATCGTCGCCCTGGAGGCCTCGATGGATGACATGAACCGCGCGCTGCCCGAACTCACGTCCTTCGTCCTGCCGGGCGGCACCATGCCCAACGCGTGGCTGCATCACGCCCGCACCGCCTGCCGCCGCGCCGAACGCCGCGCGGTCACGCTTGCGCACGCCGAAACCGTCCCGCCCGACGTCATCCGCTACCTCAACCGCCTCTCCGACTGGTTCTTCGTCGCCGCACGCTTCGTCTCCGCCCAAACGAAAACACCGGAAACGTTGTGGACGTTGCCGGGAGGACGAAAATCAGAAATCAGAAATCAGAAATCAGAATTCAGAAAGC
>CAZKRC010000077.1:0-11004 GCA_964555105.1 uncultured Bifidobacterium sp.
CCCACAAGCCGCGCGGCACCACCATCGGCGACGTGGTCAAGGTCGAAGGGGAGTAGGGCGAACAACATTCACCCGTGCGACCGCCGACCGGTCATCGTGTTCTACAAAGGGCCTCCCTCGGGAGGCCCTTTTTTTATGGGGTTTTCCGGGGGCTTTCCAAAGCTCTTCGGAACGTCTTGGGGAAGATCTGCGGGAGGCTGTCGCGGGCACCGGATCGTCATCAACCGGCCGCCATCCGGACCCCGTGTCGGTAGCGGCCGGTGGCGGGGCCCTTTTTTCTTGGTACCGCGTGCGTGTCTGTCTCCCGTTGTCCCAACTTTGTACTTTCACCCGGTGCAAACCCGTACCCTTTTCTCCTCCCTGCGTCCCTCCCTCTTTTCGTTGGCCTTTCCCCTGGCGGCCGTCGTCCTCGCGCTGTTTTCCTTCGCGCCGGCACAGACGGTCGTCCTCGAAGACTCGCCCGCGCGTCTTGTCCTGGAAGTCACGGTTCCCGAGTACACCACCACCGAAATGCCGGAAGGGATTCGGGGGGTGGGGGTTTCGGCCCCCGGGTTTGGCGGGCCTGATGCGCCCGGGGCCCCCGCGTTTCCCTGGCTGAGATTCCAGGTCGCCACCGGTGAGCAGGCGCCGCGCGTGAGCGTCGAGCCGCGGGAGTGGGTGAGCGTGAACGTACCGGGCGGTCTCGCCGCCGCGCCGCGCTGGTTGACCAAAACCGAAGCCGAACCGGTGCGGGACGACGCGTTGTTCTCCGCGGCGCGCGGCATCGCACCCGCCGTTTCGCCGGCACGTCCGGTGCGCGGTCTGCCGGTTCGCACCGTGTCGGTGCCGCTGGGCACGTACGCGGGCGGCGAACGCGTCAACATGCTGCGCACCTTCCGCGTGCGGGTCGACTTCCCGTCTCCCGCGCCCTCGCCGTCTCCCGGCGTGCGGAAGCGGCTGGTCCACGCCGGGGTCAGCAACGTCAACGGCGGGCAACATCACGTGAGCCTGCCGCGTTCCGCGCCGCTGGCGCGTCGCGCCGCCACGTCGGCCACGCGGGCCCTCGATGTGGACGCCAAGCGTCTGGTGATCACCATCGGCGACCGCGTGCTCGACGGGCTGGATGAAGACGGCGTGTACGCCCTCACTTTTGCCCAGCTCGCGAGTCAGGTGGGAAGTCTTGAACTGTCGAGATCCCTGGATCACTTCCGGATGTTCACCGGCCCGCAGGACACTCTCCGCATCGGCATGGACACGCTGGTCGGACCGACGCTGCGTGAAATCCCGATCGAGGTGCGCGATGTCAACGGCAACGGCACCTTCGACGCGGGCGACTCGATCCTGTTCTACGCCCATGGCACCAGTCTCTGGAAGCCGATCCCGAACGCCTCGGGAGCCGTCCGTTGGGAATTCAAAAGCGACCCGTGGTCGTTCGAGAACCGCTACTACCTGCAATGGGACGGCCCGGCGACGGGGGCCTTGCGCCTTCCCACCGCTGCTGCGGGCGCGACGGCTGACACCGTGACCAGCGCCCCGCACTACGTGCGCGCGGAGCGCGACCTCGCCACCGGATCCTGCGATCTTGCGCGTGCGTTCGACCCGGAAACCGGCCACACCTGGTACTGGTTCGGCCGGTTTTATTGCTTGCATGGAACCGCCGGCCCGGCCTACACGGGTGCGCAACTGCGGGCCCAATCATGGCAGGCCCTGGACGGCCGCGTGTCCGACTCGGCATGGGTCGGGCTCTTTCACCTCTTCACTCCCGTCGACCAAGGCATTTACCGGTTGTGGGTGGGAGGAGGGGAAGTGGCACAAGCACCCCAAGGAGTTTCCGGAGGGTGGTTTCCCCTGGTCGGGGCCAACAATTTCGCCTCGAACCAAATCCAGATCGACAGTATGGCCTGGGATTATGGGATCGCTCCCCGCTTCGAAGGCTACACGGTGCGCTACACGCGTAACCTCTCCTGGAGCAACGGACGTCGCGTCTTTCCGGCCGTCACGGGACAGCGTGTGGCCTACAAGCTGACGGGCGCTCCCGCCGGGGCCCGCGTGTTGCGGGTGGAGGCGGGCGTGGGAGCGCGCTGGCTGCCGTTGCAAGCGGTAGGTACGGCCCTCGCCTTCTCCGATAGCGCGGGCGTGAACGAAGACGTGTCGTATCACTTGCAAGGAGTTTCATATCGGGGGGTGGAACCGTCCGCGCTCAGCGTGGAGTCCCCCGTGGCCGCGGACGGGGTGATCCGCAACCTGGCGGACGGCAGCATGGGCGGTGGGAGGGAGAATCCCGAGTACATCATCATCGCGCCGCAAGCACTGTTGCCCGAAGCCGTGCGCCTGCGCAACTACCGTGGGAGCCAGGATCGTCAGCGCCCGTGGAACACCGTGGTGGTGCGCGTCGAGGACATTTATCGCGAATGGTCGGGAGGCCGCATGTCCCCGGTGGCCATTCGCGACTTCCTGCGCTGGGCGATGAACCGGTGGGGGACGGGCGGCACGCCCGGAGAGCTCACCCAGGTGGTGTTGTTCGGGGATGGTCACTTCGACTACCGCAACATCCGCAACGGTCTGGGAGGCGGCGCCTCGCCCAACCACATCCCGCCCTTCAACTGGCAGGAAAGCGAAAGCTCCCCGAACCCGATGAGCACCGACGACTTCTACGCCATCCTGGATGCGGGAGCGCATTGGACGTCGTCACTGCAATCGATCTCCATCGGGCGCATTTCCGCGAAGACGCGTGAGCAGGCCAACAACTATCTGGATAAGGTGATCCGCTACGAAGATCCGGCCACCTCGGGGGAGTGGCGCAGCCGCCTGCTGTTGACCGCCGACGACGCGACCCAGCGGCGCGCGGAGGGAGGCATTGATCCCATCAAGTACCACACCTATCAGGCGGAAAATTTCGGGAATGTCGTTCTTGCGCAGGACTCCGGTTTGCGCAAGGAAACCGTTTATCTCTTTGATTATGAGCACAACGCCTCGTACCTGATGCCCGAAGCGACCCAGGATCTGCTCAACCATTACAACCGGGGCGTCCTGTTCTCGACCTTTTATGGCCATGGGGCCTACAACCAGATGGCGGACGAGGTTTTGCTCAAGACCAATGACGGCCTGTCCCGTTTACGGAATGCCGACAAACCCTTCATGATGAGCATTTTCAGTTGCACCGTGGGGCGTTTCGACAAACTTGCGGATGAAGGCATGAGCGAAGAGTTCCTGAGGATGAACAATGCCGGGGCCATCGCGGCCCTTTCCGGGACGCGTGAAACCTATCCCGGTCCCAACGAAAACTTTGGGTTCAATTTCGCGGCGCGGGTGTTTTCCGGCGAGGATGAGACGGACATCATCACAGTGGGGGATGCCGTGCGCCTTGCCAAGGCTACGGCCGGCGTGGGTGATTCGTACAACCAGCAGAAGTACGTGCTGCAGGGAGAACCGGTGCTTTATTTCAAGCGGCCCGGATTGGGGCTTGAGCTCACGGAAAAACCCGACAGCCTGCAGGCACTTGCATGTGGCACCCTCAGCGGGCGTGTGACCAAGGGCAGTGGCAAGGGGGCGGTGAGCGTCCGCATTGTCTCCGGAGACGTCAGAAAGTATTACCCGCATTCCGATTCGGGATTACTGAAACCGAACATCGTGGACAAGCGCGGCCAGATCCTGTTCGAGACGACGGTACCTTATACCGACTCCGTGTTCTCGGTACAGTATTTCCTGCCCAAGCAAGTGCCTTTCGGAGACAGCGCCGCCAAAATCCAGATCTTCGCCTGGGACTCCCTTGAGCTGCGCGAGAGCTCTCTGCTGGTGCGTGATCTCAAGATCTCGGGCGAAGCGGAGAACAGCTGCATGGAGAATGACCAGCGCGGCCCGCGCATCACCGTGACGGGCTGCAACACCGCCGAGGCCGGAGGCGTGGATTTCCCCGACAAGGTGAGGATCGGCCTGCCCTACTGTTTCCAGGTCGCGGTGAGCGACTCGGGCGGCGGCGTGCTCGCCGGTGACGGGCCCGACCAAGGCACCACCGTGGAGGTGGTCGGTTCCGTCGCGCCCTATCAACCCCAGGCCGGGGTCGATGAACTGTACCGCAAAGTGTACCAGGTTCCCTTGTCCCCGCAGGAGGTTCCCGAAGGAACACACTTGCTCAAGATCTCCGCGCGTGACGGCTTCGGCAACCTCAGCCAGCGCCAGCTGACCTTGCAGGTGAGCGCCGACACCGCGCTGCGTTTCGTGCGCGCGTTCAACACCCCCAACCCGCTCAAGACCGGGAGGACCACGTTCTGGTTCTCCACCAGTCTTCCGGTGGAGGAGGGGGGAGACCTGACGTCTCCCAATGTGGATCGTGTCCGCTTCGACCTGCGCATCTTCAACCAGCTGGGGTACATGGTGCGCGAATTCCGCGACGCACGCTCCGGGGAGACGCAGTGGGACGGGCGCGACGCGTGGGGCCGTCAGTTGGCCAACGGGGTTTACTTCTACGAGGTGAGCGCCACGTGGAGCGAGAGCAACGGCAGCCCCACCGGCGGCCGCCGCACCTCGCGCAAGAACGTGCTCGTCATCTCGCGCTAAAGCAGGCTTACTCCCCCCGCGCGCCATGGGGCGAACGGGCGGAGGTCCACCGGCGGTTTTTCGCCGTCCAGCAGCGCCGACAGCGACCGCGCGGCGAGAGGTGCGAGGCTGATCCCGCTTTTGTAGAGACCGGTGGCGAGGGCGATCCCCGAGGCTTCGTCGACCCAGCCCAGGAGCGGCAACCGGTCCGCACTGCGGGGGCGCAAGCCGCTCCAGGTTTCCACCGCCTCGAATCCCGGTATCCGAACGCCCGGGAAAAACCGCGCGAGCTCTCCCGCCAGATGCCTTTCACCTTTGTCGTTGAAGGCCGTGTCCCACGCGTGCGGTTCGGTCGTCGCGCCCGCCACCAGCTGGTCGCCGCGCGGAATGAGGTAAAAGCGCTCGCCCCCATGCAGCATGGTGCGTGTCCCGTGAAAGTTGGGAAGCAGGGCGAGTTGCCCCTTCACGGGATAAAGCGGCATGGTGAGGCCCAGAAGCTTCAGCGGCTCATTGCTCCAGGCGCCTGCGGCGATGAGAAGCCGCGGCGCGCGCACGGTGCGCGTGCCGGCGGGAGTCGACAATGTGACCACGTTGAGAGCGCCATCACGGCCGATGCCCACAGGGCGCGCCCCCGTCAGAAGCGTGGCGCCGCCGCGGCGCAGCGCCGCCTCCAGCGCTTCCAGAAGCGTGCGGTTGTTGACGTAGGCTTCGTCGGGAAAGTGGTACGCATGGAACGGGCCGGGGGCCCCGTAAGGTTTGAGGAAGTCGGGCCACTCGTTCAGGCGCGTGAATCGCGAGGCGCGCTCCCGCTTGAGTTGGTCCTCGCGTTCTTCCAGCACGCGCCGCGCGTCGGCGTCGTGCGCGGGGTCACCGAGGAAAATCTGGTAGTCGCCCCCGCGCTCATAGGGGACCTCGAGACCCGAGGCGGCTTCGACGCGCGCCAACCAGTCGGGGAACAGGGGAATCGAGCGGAGGTAGAACCTGCGGAAGGGCGAGCCGCCGAGTACCCCCGCACGCATGACGAGAATCCCGGCGGCGGCCCACGAAGCCCGGCCCAGGCCGGCTCCGAATGCGTGCGGCTCAACCACCACCACGCGCTTGCCCTGCTGTTGCTGTTCAAAGGCGATGGACAGGCCCATGACGCCTGCACCCAGCACAATGAGGTCGTATTCGCGATGGGGGGTACCGTTGCCGTGGGGCGCGGAGTCGGAGTCGGGAGGCGAAGGTTCTGAAGGCATGGCGTGGGGTTCAGGAGGCGCGTGGGGAAAGGGAAAGCGGGTGGTTAAAGTCGGTAAGGTTGGTCGGGGCCGTCGGGTGGTCTGTGACGTGTGGTCCGGTGCGTCAGGTGTCGGACGGGGTGCGGGATTGTGCGTCCGACCAGATCCTCAGATCGTGCAGGAACCTGATCTGCGAGCGCACGGCCTTGTCGAAATCGCCGAGGTGGAGCGACTCGTTTTCCGAGTGCGCGTTGGTGTACGGATCCTCGATGCCGACAAGCAGGGCGGGAACATCGCCGAGCACGGCGGTGAACATGTCGACGAAGGGAATGGTGCCGCCGCATCCGATGCACACGGCCTCGTTCCCGTAGCCGTCGCCAAGACTTTTCTTCGCAACCTCGAACACGGGGTGATCGGGGCGGGTTTTCCACGGCTTCGCGCCCTGTTCGGGGACGATGTCAAGCTTCAATCCCCAAGGGCACACGGCCTTGAGGTGGTCGACCACGAGGGTGGTGCACAGGTCGGGATCCATGCCGGGCGCGAGGCGCAGCCCGATGCGGGCCCATGCGGATTCGAGCAGGACGTTGCCGGCCGATTTGCGCAGCCCGGCCTCCACCGCATTGATGGAGAACGACGGCTCGCGCCAGACCTTCTCGAGGTAATCCTCGGGCGCGCCGTGAAGGCGCACGCCTTCGAGCACGCCGGCCTGTTCGCGGAACACCGCTTCGGTCATTCCCAGCGCGCGGAAGTCGGCGCGCTCCTCCGCCGTGGGAGGGACGACCTGTTCGCGCAGGCCTGCGACGGCCACACGGCCTTCATCGTCGCTGAGCGTCGCGAGTATTTTGCAGAGGCCGGCGACCGGATCGGGGAGCGGGCCGCCCCACATGCCCGAATGCAGGGGAGACTTCAACGCCGCCACGGTCACGTCCATGGTGACGAGGCCGCGCAGGCTGGTGGTCAGGCTGGGCTTGCCCACATCGTAATTCGACAAGTCGGTGAGCACCATGTAATCGCACGCGAGGCGTGCCTTGTAATGCGCGAGATAGTCCGCGAGGTGCGGGCTGCCGATTTCCTCTTCGCCTTCGATCAACACTTTCACATTGACCGGCAGCGAGCCCGCGGTGCTCAACCACGCGGCGAGCGAGGCGGCGTGCACGGCGATGCCGGCCTTGTCGTCGGCGGTGCCACGGCCGTACAGGCGTCCGTCCCGTTCCGTCGGCTCGAACGGCGGCGACTTCCACAACTCCTCACGCATCGGCGGCTGCACGTCGTGATGGGCGTACAACAGGACGGTGGGGGCGTCGGCCGCACCCCGCCACTCCGCGAACACGCAGGGGTGTGCGTCCGGGTTGTCCGGGAGGTTCCACACCTCCACGACGGGCATCCCGGCGTCGCGCAGCCACGTCGCGGTCGCTTCGGCCGAGCGCCGCACGTTGGCCGGGTCATACCCGTCGAAGCTGACGCTGGGGATGCGCGCGAGGGCCTTCAGGGTGTCGATGACGGCGGCGCGATGGGTGTCGAAATGTTTTAACGCCGCGTCGCGGCGTGAATCGATTGCGGTCATGTCATCCATTGGGGTTGCGGTGCGGATGTAGGGGTGAATAATTATTCACCCCTACAAGGATTCCATCCAATCAACCCGCACCGCGTCGATCAGCGGGCGGATGGTGTCTTCGGTCATGTCGAAATTCCCGCCCGCGGCTGCGAAGAGGTCGGCCAGACCGCGTGTGCCACCCAGCGACAGGGCCTTCTTGTACAGTGCCAGCGCACCCGGCACGTCGGTGAGCGAGCGCTTCCACACCTGCAGCGCGCCCAGTTGCGCGATGCCGTACTCGATGTAGTAGAACGGGAGTTCGAAGATGTGCAGCTGGCGGTGCCACGCGTGGGCGCGGTATTCCTCCAGCCCGCTCCAGTCCACGGTCGCCCCGAAGCGCTCGTCGAGGGAAAGCCAGAACTCCGTGCGTTGCGCGGGCGTGTGTTCGTGGGCGTAGATCCAGTGCTGGAAGGCGTCGATGGTGGCCACCCACGGCAGGATGCGGAACACTTCCTCGTTCTCGGCACGAATGGCCCGCTTGGCTTCCTCCGGCGTGTAGAACGCCTCGAGGTGCTTCGCCCCCAAACGCTCCATGGACATCGAGGCGACCTCGCAGAACTCCATCACGGCCTGGCGGTTGAACGGCAAGGCCTGATCGCGCGCCAGCAGGTAGTGGAACGCGTGCCCGCCTTCGTGGAGCAGTGTGAACACGTCCTGGTTGAGGCCCACCGCGTTCATGAAGATGAAGGGAAGGCGCGTTTCGGTCAGGCTGCTCTGGTAACCGCCCGGAGCCTTGCCCACGCGGTTGTCCAGATCCATCAGGCCGCCGTCGCGCAGCACGGAGAACAGGTCGCGCAGTTCGGGATCGAGCTTCGCGAAGATCGCGTCCACGCCCGCGATGAGTTCTTCGGAGGTTTTGAAAGGCCGGAGCGGCGGACGTCCGTGCGGGTCGCAGCTCAGGTCCCACGGACGCAGCGCATCCAGTCCCAGCGCCTTGCGGTGGGCTTCCAGCGCTTCGCGGTACACCGGCACCACCGTCTTTTCCACGGCATCGTGGAAGTCGAAGCAATCCTGGGGCGTGTAATCGCGCTGCTTGCTCTTGAAGGTGTAGTCGATGAAGCTCAGGCCCGTGTTGGCCGCGATACGCTGGCGGATGGCCAGCATCTTGTCGTACAACGCGTCGAGCGTATCGCGATCCTCAAGGCGGCGGGCGGCGATGGCACGCCAGGCTTTTTCCCGGCGGTCGCGATCCGTTTCCTGCAGGATGGGGGAGAGCTGGCTGAGGGTTTTGGTCTCGCCTTCCCACTCCACCGTCTGCGCACCCGTGATTTTCTGGTACTCGTTCGAGAGCTTGGCCAGTTCGGTGTACAACGGGATGTTCTCTTCACGATAGAGCTCGATGCCGCTCTTGACCGCCGCCAACCACTGCGCGTGGTCTTTCGGAAGGTTCGCCGCATCGGGGTGCGCCACCAGCTTGCGGTTCAACGCGTCGTCCAGCGGCGCGAGTTCGGGCTCGATCTTCTCCACGAAGTGCATGTAGCGCGCTTCGATGTCCTTGTCCTGCGTATAGCAGGTCATTTCGATGTAGCGGCGCGCGGCTTCCTCTCCCACGGCATCGGATAGTTCCGACCAGTCGGCGATCCACTGCTTCAGCGCGGCGGCATCGGGGAGTTCACGTGTTCCGAGTTCTTCCCACAACGGTTTTTGCGCGTCCCAGTCGCCCAGGTCGATTTGTTGCGGAACGAAGTTTCGGGGGTATTGTGGCGAGGGCCGCACGGCGGTCTTTTGCCAGGTGGGGGAAGGGTTTTGCGCGATCATGGAGGCTTTCGGGTATGGTTTTTCGGTATAAGAGGAATTTAGCAAGATGACCCGGTTTGGATTTGGAATTAG
Organism: uncultured Bifidobacterium sp.; assembly: GCA_964555105.1. Lineage (GTDB taxonomy): Bacteria > Fibrobacterota > Fibrobacteria > UBA11236 > UBA11236 > UBA11236. The sequence continues at coordinate 9,157 of CAZKRC010000077.1, forward strand.
GAACTAAGAATGAAGAATGAGCGAGGAATAACGCTGTTTTCAGAATGCGATGCATACCCTGTTCGGCGAACGTCTTGTTGGCTTTCGACACGCTCCGGAAGCACCCTGTTTTCAATTCTTCAATCCCAATTCCTAATTCTTAATTTGACCCTATGGCCTACGCGAACAGCTCCCAACCTTCCGTTCATTTCGTGTGCCCCAACTGCGGGGCGGATGTTCCCGCCAAGGCGTTGGCGTGCCCCGAGTGTGGCGCGGATGAAAACGCGGGTTGGAACGAAACCGGGTATGCGGGCGGCGGCACCGCCGATCCCGAAGATTCCTTCGACTACCGCGAGGCCTTCGACCGTGAGTTCGGCGACGTGGTCAAGCCCGAGGGTGTCAAACCCATCTGGTGGATCACCGGAATCGTCATCGTGATCGTTTTCGCCCTCGGCGCCCTAAGGTCAATCATGTAGCGCTCCTCCCTCTCCCCTTGGGAGAGGGCTGGGGTGAGGGCTTCGTCAACTTGCGAGGCGTTCCTCCCTCTCCCGAGCCTGCCCCGGCGCAGGTCGGGGGGAGAGGGGCGGGGTGCTTCGTCAATCATGGAGGGTAGTCCCCTCTCCCTGCGACCCCGCACCCGCGAACGTCCCGTTCGCGCCCCACCCCCAAAAACCTTCCGCTCCGCGTCCCTGCAGCGTTTCCCGCACGTTCCTCGTATTGCGCGGTGTTCTTCCCTTGTTTTCCGTGAGGAGCCGTCTCGTCCTGCGGCACCCGCTTTCAGGACCACCGACCCACCAACCACCAACCACCAACCACCAACCACCAACTCCCAACTCCCAACCTCTTCCTCCTCCCCCGATTCCTACCTTTCCCCGTCCTCATGACCCTCGAAGAAGAAATCCTCCGCCGCCGTACTTTCGCCATCGTCAGCCACCCCGACGCCGGCAAAACCACCATCACCGAGAAGTTCCTGTGGTTCGGGGGCGCGATCCGTGAAGCGGGTCACGTGCGCGCCAAAACCGGCAAGAAATTCACGACCTCCGACTGGATGAAGATCGAGCAGCAGCGCGGCATTTCCGTGTCGTCGTCGGTGCTGTCGTTCCCCTACGGCGGCTGTCAGATCAACCTCGTGGACACCCCGGGTCACCAGGACTTTTCCGAGGACACCTATCGCGCCCTCACGGCCGTGGATTCGGCGCTGGTGCTGATCGACTCCGCCAAGGGCGTCGAGGTCCAGACCATGAAACTGATGGAGGTCTGCCGCATGCGCAAGACGCCCATCACGGTGTTCATGAACAAAATGGATCGCGACGCGCTCGATCCGCTCGCGCTGATGGACGAAGTGGAACGGGTGCTGGGCGTTCAGTGCGCACCGCGCACCTTGCCCATCGGCAGCGGCAAGGCCTTCCAGGGCGTGTACTCCTTCATCGACGACACGGTGCACCTGTTCCGCCCCGATGGTGACGAGGGCGAGGCGGCGGGGGAGACGAAGCCCGCCGGGAATCAAGGGAATCCTTCGACACGCTCAGGCCAGGGCAATATCCGCAAGGTATCGGGCATTCACGATCCCAAGCTGGACGAATGGTTCGACGCCAAATACTTGCGGGAGTTCCGTGATCAGGCCGAGCTCGCACTCGGCGCGATGCCCGAGTTCGATCAGGAAAAATACCTGCGCGGCGAGCAGGCGCCCGTGTACTTCGGATCCGGCATCGCCAACTTCGGCGTGAGGCATTTGCTCGACAGCTTCGTCGCCGTCGCGCCGCCGCCGATGCCGCGTGTCGCACGCGAACGCACGGTGGAGGCCACCGAGCCGAAGTTCACCGGCTTCGTGTTCAAGATCCAGGCCAACACCGATCCCAAGCATCGCGA
>CAZKRC010000078.1:0-10876 GCA_964555105.1 uncultured Bifidobacterium sp.
GCAACATGGGGCGCTCGTCATCGGGTGCCGGACGCTGGATGTGCGAATACTCGAAAAAGGTCTCGCTCTTCAGGTCACGCAGCGACGGAATCAGGTCGCGTACGGTCATACCCGGCTTGAACTGGTACCGCCCCGGGCGATGCACGTTACCCTTGAGGAACACCGCCTCGTCGAGCTTGTCGAGCACCTTGTCCACATAGAGGATGTCGCCATCCACCAGCGCCACGTTGGAAGCCCCGGACACCTGGTCCATGTCGACATCCAGCACGATGTTACGCTTGTTGCCCTGCACACGGTCCAGTTGCAAACGCCCCTTGAAAGCGTTCGAAAGCAACCCACCGGCCAAATCCACCGCCTGCAAAGCCTTCACATCACCCTTGAGCTCGTAAATGGCCGGGCGCTTGACCATGCCGTGCACCGCCACCTGACGCGTGGCCAGCGGGATGAAAATGGCATCGCCCGACACCAGCTGGATGTCGCTTTTGCTGCTCCCCTTGAGCAACATCTCGTACAAGTCGAGAGTGGCCACCACCTTACCATTACGGCGCACCTCGATGTTGCGCAGGCTGCCGATGGAACTCACGCCGCCGCTGCGGAACAGAGCCGAGGTCACGGTAGCCCCGGCGGGTATGGCATAGGAACCGGGGCTCACCGCTTCACCGAGGACCATGATGCGGATGCTGCGCAAGCGCCCCAGGCTCACCGAGGCGGTAACGCCCTGGATTTTCTGGATCTCGGAGATGATGCGCTGCTCCGCCGCCGCGAACTTCAGCCCGGAAATGCGCATGGGCGACAGGGGCGGATAGTGGAACATCCCCTCATTGTCGATCACCACGGAAGAACTCCGGCTGTCGCGCCCCCAGGTGGACACCTGGATTTCGTCGCCAGGAGACAGGACGTACTCGGGCAAGGAGGGGGCGTTGGGGCCCAGACCCGCGGCATCGGCATTGCGGAAAAAGTCGTGTCCGAAGCGCTTCAGACCCGGCGGAAAGCGGCGGTCGCGCTCGCTGTCGGCATCGCGGCTGCCATGGCCGTCGCGGCGGGACACCCACTCCTTTTCCTGCTCCAAAAACTGGTCGTCAAGCAAGGCGGCTTCCTTGCTCTTGGCCTCCGCCTTGCGCCGTTCCTCTTCATCCGCCTGTTTCTGGATGTCCTCGGGGGACATTCCCTCCAGCCCGGGGAACTGCTGCTGGGCGGCATCGATCATCTCGGGCGTGACCGTCATGCCGGACTGGATGGCCTGCTGGGCCTGCTGCACCTGCTGGGCACTGGGCATTTGCGCCGCGACCGGCGCTGCCAGCACGAACAATGAGATGAGGGCATACACGGTTCCGTAGAACACGGAGGACAGGGTACGACCGGAATGTTGGAAAGAGAACGGCGTGGACATCAGAGGATAAAACTCCTGTCTCCCGCGGGAGCGCGGAAGGGATGAACCCGGAACCGGTGCACGAAGTGGGCGATTCCCCGGGCGGGGAATTTAACCGGATCGCCGGGGCGAGTCAATGAACGGAAACGGGACAACGGCATCAGCGTAACGTCAGGTACACCACGGAACCCCACAGCGGGAGCATGGCCAGACCGAACCAGGCCAGGTAGCGGTGGAAGGTGGCCCGCACCAGGGTTCGGTGATAGGCGGAAGCCCGGTTGAGCGTGAAGTTCAGGGCATCGCGCCGGACCGGCAGGGGGAGGATGTCGTGGGCGCCCCACAACAAATAACGTGAGGCCTCGGAATTTTGCGGTTTTGAAGCCACCAGCACGATGGCGTTATCGCGTACCATCTGGAAAAAGCGGAAAAAACGCTCGGGAAATCCGCTGATGGCCTCCGCATCCACGATCACCAGCGCCTGCTTCTGCCCGCGGAAGGCACGGATGCCCTCCTGGCGGGTTGCGTACAGTTCCACCCGATATCCGTAGCCACTCAGGGCCTCCTGCAACCCGGGATCGGCCACCCGGTGACCGATCAGCAAGGCACGCCCCTTTTTTTGGTCCGTGTCCGCCATGAATCAGAAGCTTCCCGCCGCGGACGCAGGTGTTGTCATGGTCGCAGTCGCGGTCGCAGGTGCGGAGACGGATGCCGGTGCCGGCGCGTCCGCAGCAACAGGTGTCGCCGCGGCGGCGGCAGCCGTGGCTTCCACGCGCGCTTCGGCGGCACTGAACAGCTCATAGTAGCGGGGGTAGCGCACGGGAGCCTGTGGCACCCGGGGCTCAGTCCCGACGAACCACGTGCGCACGGCGTTGCCCAAAACCCCGCGCCTCACGAAGCCGAGCCGGTTCAACACCAGCACCACCGCAAAGGCGAGGTAGGCCGCCACGGCCACTTGCCCCAACGTCGACACCCGCGGCAACACCACCGCAGTGGCGGTGAAGCCCGAGGCCAGCACCATCAACAGCGCGGTGGCCTGAATGTGCGACAGCCCCGAGTACACCAGGCGGTGATGCAGGTGGCCGTTATCCGCATGAAACATGCGCGTGACGCGACGGCCCAGATGATGGTTGCGCGCCTTGAGGAAGCGGCGCGCCATGGCCACGCTCAGGTCGAGGATGGGATAGCCCGCGAGCAACAGCGGCACCAGCATGCTCTCCCCCACCGTCGGCAGGGTGTGAATGCGCAAGGTCAGAATGCCTAGCATCACCCCCAGGAACTGCGACCCGGTGTCGCCCAGAAAGATCTTGCGACGGCGCTGCAGGTTGTAATACAGGAAGCCGATGATCGCGCCCGAAAGCGCCACGCACACGCCCACCGGATTGGGCGAACCCGCCGCGTACGACAACGCCGCCACGCCCGTAAAGCCCGCCACCGCCACCCCGGCGGCCAGACCGTCGATGCCGTCGATGATGTTCATCGCGTTCATCAGGCCCACCAGCCAGAACACCGAGATCACCGGACCCATGCCATGCAGAGGGATGTGATGGCCGAACACGGTGAAGCTCTCGAAGTACAGTTCGAACGCGCTGACGATCACGCCCGCCAGCAAGAACTGCAACACGAACTTGGCCTTGTAGCCCAAGGTGAACACGTCGTCGAGCGTCCCGTAGATCAGCAGGAACACACTCGCGAAGACGATGGAATACAGAAAGCGGGGTGTCGGCACCCACAACTGGAAGATCTGCGCGATCGCCAGCAACAGCAGGAACGCCAGGATGATGCCCAAACCGCCGAGGCGCGGAATCACCGTCTGGTGCACCTTGCGGTGACCGGGCATGTCGGCGAAGTGGCGGGCCAGGGGAGTGCGCACGAACACACCCAACAATGCGGTCGACAACAGCGCGCCGCCGGCGAGAAACAACAGCAAGATGGTCATGGTGCCTCCGGGCTTCCGAGAAGAGCAGCGCGGGTCTTCATGCAACCGGGGCCGGGGGTGAACCCGGAGTCCGCGACCACATGCGCACGCGCCGGGATTCCCGCATCATGAGGCCAGACGGAAAGGGTCTGGAACCCTTCCGCATCTGTCATATTGACCAGAATCCATGGCTTTTTCATCATCTGAGCAAAAAGGTAGTACCGTGCGGGAACGCCCATTGACCTCTAAAACGCTTTCCAAAAGATTGATAACACCCCGCGAAAAACTACGTGAAAACAACCATCGTGATCGCGAACAGGAGTACCCCAAATATGGCATTTTTATCCCGTATAAGCGGCTTTTTTCGCGGCAAAAACCCCGGAAACCGCGTTGTCCCATATCCATGGGACGCTCCGCCGCAAACGTCCTCCCGCCGAAACCCCGTTTTTTCCGTGAATTCGATAACATCCTTTTCATCCCGAATCGCGGTTTTTTCGCTTTAAAACAGGCTACACATTTCGATTACGTTGCGTAATAATTTTTCTGCCAAGTTGTCGCACACACTGGTAGAAAACCCGTCAAAAACGTGCGGATGCGTCCAGTTTCGACCCCAAAATCAGGCGTCCGGCGCGTCCGGCACCCCAAAGCGGAGGGTCGTCCGCCGCCCTGTTATCAAAAGGGACGCCGCGCACGATGAGCAGGCGGGACGCCGCGCCGGGAACAAAAAAGCCCGCTCTCGAAGGAAAGCGGGCTTTCGCCACATGTGCGCCACGTGAGAAAAAAAGTGGGGTGAACGAGGGGACTTGAACCCCCGGCCAGCGGTACCACAAACCGCTGCTCTACCAACTGAGCTACGTCCACCACGCAGTGGCGTAAAGTTAAATCACACCGGGTGCGCTGACAAGGGAGCCGCCCGTGTTTCGGTTAGACCGTCCCCCCCGTTTTCCCCGTTTCAGAAAGCGGTGGAATCGTACCCCGCGGGGATCGTGAGCACGAACGGATCGCGTTGCCACACGGGGTTTTCCCGGCGCGTCCGCACGCTCAGCGTCAACACCCGCGCCCCGTCGATCCACACGTCGGCCTCGCGCGGGAGCACCCGTTCACCCTGGCGGGCGTGGCGTCCGTAGCGCACGGTCATGTCGGGCGACGAGGCTTCGAGACACAGGCCGGTGGCGCGGTCGAAGCGCGCGCTCCAGGGCCTGCCCCCATGGACCCAGCGCACCTCGTGAACCGCGCCTCCTTCCCTGCCTCCCTCCCCCGCCCCGCGAGCCGGAGAGGTCGTCGACGTTCCGTCGAACCCGGGGAGCGGTTGCCCCCACAAAAATCCCAACACCGCATGCACATCCGGGATCATCACCGGCTTGCCCGAAGCGGCCAGGGGAATGAAGGACGTCCCCGTCCCCGTGACGACTTCGCGGGTGTCGTGGCGCACCAGCAGCCATTCATCCGTGTCCCCGGCGGGGCCCTGGGCGGGTTCCTTCAGGGTGTCCGCGGTGTAACCTGCGCCGTGCCCTGCCCCATGCCCTGCCCCGTACCATGCCCATGACGCGACCACGGGCGTGAACAGCCCGAAGATGTCGAGACGATAGCGCCGGCCGGGTTCGGCATACAGGCGCGACGACAGGGGAATGGCGCCGGGCACATGCGCGGTGACGGTGAGATCGGCCTGCAGGGTGTGCGGCGGCGGGGACAGGACCGCGTCTCCCCGGGCGTCCCCGTGGGCGTCCTCGTGAGCCCGCACCACCGCCAGCCCCCAAGGGTCCTTGAGCGGCGGCGCGCAGGCGACCAGCCCCATCAGAGAGACCGCGGCGAGGAGGACGAGGGACCGGAGGGGAGCGAGGCGTGCGGTCACGGCGTCCTTCCTGCGGGGGCGACGGGGGCGGAGGGCACCTCAGGCACGTTGGGGGCGGCGGGCGCCTCAGGCCGCACGTTGGGCGCGGCGGGGCACGGCACGGTGATGCCGCCGGGTGCGATGCCCGGGTCGATCGCGTGCAGGCGGCGCAGCGCGACGCAGGCGTCGTCACGACGGTCGAGGGCCACCAATGTGCGCACGAGGTGGTCGAGGATGGTGGGATCGGCGGGAACCGCCTCAAGCGCGGCGGTGAACCAGACCAGCGCGCTGTCGTGGTCTCCCCGACGAGCATGCCACCAGCCCCATGAATCGCGATAGGCCCCGTTCTCGGGCTCGAGCGCGAGCGCGCGGCGGAGCAAGGTCGCGGCTTCGTCCATTTCGGCGGGCGTGATGCTGTCCTGCTCGAGCAAGGTATACGCGAGGTAGTTCATGGCGGTGGCGTGCAACGTGTCGCGCGCGATCAGGCGGCGGAACAGCGGCTTCGCCCGTGCGAGGTCGCCGAGGCGTTCGTATTGGACCCCCGCCTCGAATAACGCCGCGCGTTGCCCCGCATTCTGCGCCAGGATGGCCTCGTAGCGTTCCAGCGCGAAACGACGATGCCGCCGCGCGGCGTGCGGGTCGGTCAGCACGGCGGGGCGTTGGCCCGGTTCACGCGGGGACAATTCCTGCGCGAGACGACCGTGCGCATAGCCTTCGCGCAGCAGGCGGCGCTCCTCCGCGACCGCATCGAACCCCTCGGCGGATCCGGCTGACCCGGAAAGCGCGGCGCTGTCTGCCGGAGCCGTGAGCAGGGCCGTCACGAAGTGGACGAGGCTGTCGAGGCTGTCGAGGCTGTCGAGGCTGTCAAGGCTGTCAAGGCTGGGGTCAGCGTCGCCCGGGGTATGACGGGCGTGAAGGGCATATTCCGCATAGGCCCGGCGGGCGCGGTGTTCGGGGGGGTAAGGCGCGAGGGCCACCGCCTTGTCGAGCGCCGCGCGGATGTCCTGCGGAGATGCTTCCAGCGCCAACAGGAGGGATCCCGCGAGGAGGTGGTGCGCGGCCTCGTGGGGAGCTTCCGTCACGAGGAGGTGCGCGTGGGGGCGGGCCTCCTGATAACGACCCCGCTCGAACAGCACGGTGGCATGCAGGAAGCGCAGCGCATGGGGGTTGAGGCCGCCGGGAGGGCCCGGCGGCGGCGGGGGTGTGGGCGTGGGGAGGGACGAGGGGGGGGCGGCCCCGGACGGGGAGGAAGGCATGGAGGCTGGGGCCGTGTGAGAGGGGGCCCCGGACAGGGAGGAAGGCGTGGAGGCCGGGGCCGTTGGGGAAGTTGGGGAAGTTGGGGAAGTTGGGGAAGTTGGAGAGGTTTGGGACGCGCGGGACAGCGCGGTGGTGCGCGCGAGCAGGCTCGCGGTGAGTTCCAGCGCGGAGTCGGGGCGGTCGGCGAGCAGCCAGGCGCGCGCGAGCAGCGCATCGTGCTCCATGCCGGGTTCCGTCTCGGCCAGCGCGCGCGCCGTGCGCAACAGCGAGAGGTGCAGCCCGTTGGCCTCGTAGTGCGCCGCCAGCGTTTGGCCGAAGACCGGTTCGCGCGTGCGGGCCCACGCTTCCTCCAGCACGGGGATGAAATCGGAGACGCGGTCGAGCCGCACGTAGATGCGGCCGAGGCGCTCCATCAGGCGCGCGGGATACCCCAGGCGCGGCAGCAGGCGGCGCACGGCCCCCGCGTGACGTTCCCAGTCGCCCGCCTGTTCGTACAGGCCGGCGAGCACGTACAGCACGTCGATGTCCTCGCCGGCATCGCCGCCCGCGCCGTCATCCAGCAGGCGCAGCGCCGCCTCGTAGTGGGTCCGCGCCGCCGGAGCGTCTTCGGCACGCAACGCGACTTCGCCCAACAGTTTATGCTCGGCGGCGGTGAGGGGTTCGGAGGGTTGGGAAGGTTGGCCCGCGAGGGGTGCGGCGCGGGGAGCACCACTGCTTCCGCGGGCGAACTCCTGGCCGCCCGCGAGGGCCACACACTGCGCGGCCACTGCGCGCGCGGAGTCTACCGCGCCGGCGTCCTTGAGGCGCTCGAGGTACAGGAAGCACAGGTCGCGGCTGCGCTCATCGTGCCGGAAGGCACGACCATACGCCGCCAGGGCGGCGTCCGTATCGCCGCGGCGGTCGGCCGCGCGCGCCTCGAGGAAGTGGGCCCGGGCGGCGGCGAGGGAGTCGGGGATGGGGGCAGCGAAGAGGGGGGCGGCCATGATAGTGAGGACGACCCCTGTGGCTCCACCCTGCCGAACGCCACGAAGTTGGTACGAAGCTTTGTTCGCCACACTTCGGCATGGTGACGACCCCTGAAGCCACTCTTTGTGTGGTGGTGACCCCTGAGGCCGCGCGTTGTGTGGTGTGTGGACCTCCGGGGGGTGTTTGAAAACTCCCCGGGGGTCGACGCGACCATGCCGCAGCCGGGTCAGCAGTGTATGGTACCATACAACGAGTGGCCTCAATGTGCGCCACCATTCCCTGGATGGGCTTTCCATGGCGGTACCATTCCCTGAAAGGGCCTCAATGCCGCGCCCCCCCGGGCCGAACCACCTTCTCCCGTCCCAAACTCAACGTGACCCACACGCGGCGGCCTTGCTTGACCACCGCGCCGGAATCGGGCGTTTGCAGCAGCACGTGCCCGGCGGGCACGGTGCGGCTGTGGTCACCGACGGAATCGATCATCAGCGACAGGCCGCGGGTGCGCAGCGTATCGGCTGCGGCGAGCGTGTCCAGCCCGACGAGATGCGGCACCGTCGCCACGGGGCGATACTTCCCCGCCGCCCACGGCATGACGAAGAAATTGACGATCACGAAGATCAGGATGAGCGAGGCGATCCACGCGATGAAAGCCGGCACGAGGGGACGAGTGGTGAGGCGGGACATGGGGGGAATTTACACTCTTCGGAAGCCTTACCTGAGGTTGGTGAGACCTTCGAGGCCTCCATGGGGTTGGTGTGAGCTTCGGAGCTTCCATGGGGTTGGTAGTTGGTGAGACCCTTGGAGCCTTCATGGGGTTGGTAGTTGGTCGCTGTGACCGCCGGGAAGTTTTATCCGCTGAAGGCTCTCACCGTTGATTCTCTCCGAAGGCCTTCGTTTAAACATCCCATCGACCCAATCACCAACTACCAACTACCAACATCAAGGTAAGGCTTCAGCGGTCGCACCAACATCCCGTAAGGCTTCAGCGGTCACACCAACTACCCCGCGTGGCCCTCCAAGGGCTCCACCTTCGCCACCAGCACCTTGTCCACCCGATGGCCGTCCATGTCGACGACTTCGTAACGCCAGCCGGCGCTTTCGAAGGTTTCCCCCGCGGTGGGGATGCGGCCGAGGCGCGCCATGACGAAGCCGCCGACGGTTTGCGACTCGTCCTCGTCGTCCTCATGGTCGTACAGGCTTTTGACGTCGAGAAGTTCTTCCAGGTCGTCGACGGGCATGGTGCCTTCCACCAGCCACGACCCGTCGGTGCGCTGCACCGCGTCGGGTTCGTCCCCCGCGTGGGCCTGCGCGGTGGCGACGTCGCCGAGGATGTCGCGCAGCACGTCGTCGAGCGTGACGAGGCCGAGGATGCTGCCGTATTCATCCGACACCAGCGCGAGGGTGGCCCCCGAGGTACGGAAGGTTTCCAGCGCCTTGAGCACGTCGACCGAAGCGGGGATGACGGGCACGGGGCGCGCCATGCTTTCCAGATCGAGCGGCTGGCCCGCCAAGGCGCGCGAGAGCAGGTCCTTGGCATGCACCACGCCCACGAGATCGTCGAAGCCGCCGCGGCATACGGGGAAGCGTGAATACGGATGTTCCACCAGTTTGGCGCGGATGGTATCGAGATCGGCGGTGGAGTCGAGCCACTCAAGGTCGGGACGCGGCGTCATCAGCGAGGTGATGCGGCGTTCACCCATGCCGATCACGCTTTCCATCATCTCCTGCTGACTTTCGTGGTAAAGCCCCGCCCGGGTGCCCTGCGTGAGCATCAAGGTGATTTCTTCTTCGGTCACCGCGGGCTCGTCCTCGGCCTTGATGCCGAACACCCTCAACAACCCCTTGGTCGAGAGGTTGAGGAACTGCACCACCGGGCCGGCGACGCGACTGAGACCGGTCATGAAGCCGGCCACATACCGCGAGATCGTCTCCGCATGCCGCAGGGCTATGGCCTTGGGGACGAGCTCGCCGAGCACCACCTGAAAATACGTGACCACCAACACCACGACGATCAGCGCGGCCATGGGGGCGTATTCCGCCAGCCACGGGATGGTGCGGAAACGGACCGCGAGGTTTTCGGCGATGGCCACGCCGCCGTATGCGCCCGCGAGCGTGCCCACCAAGGTGATGCCCACCTGCACGGTCGCGAGGAAGCGCCCGGGATCGCGGATGAGATCGAGGGCGGTTTGCGCCTTGCCGTCGCCGTCCTCCGCCATTTGCTGAAGCCGTGCCTTGCGGCTGGACACGAGGGCGATTTCCGACATGGAGAACAGCCCGTTGGCGACGATCAGAACCAGGATGAAGAAACTTTCCCAGCCCAGGATTTCGGTTAGCATAGGGGTATACGGTAGGAAAAAATGGGGGTGGGGGGACCGCTGGAGCCTCACGGAGAAGTGGTACGATGCTTCGGAGGCCGTCCTTCGGAATGGTGGCGACCTCTGGGGCTGCTCGTTGTATGGTGGCGACCCGTGAGGCCTCGCTTTGTGTGGTGGAACCCATTGAGGTCGCATGGGGTGTGGTGGCACTCCCTGTGGCCGTGCTGCGTTCAGGTTCCCCTCTCCCGCGAGCCGCGGAGGCGCAGCCGGAGCAGGGATAACACGTGGCAAGGCGAGTGGGAGAGGGCAGGGTGAGGGCCTCATTTCCTGCCTTCACTCATACGCAAACACCCCGGAGGTTGACCATACCATGCGAAGCTTTGTCCCCTTTGTACGTCACCATGCAAGGGATTGCCCCAATGAGCGCCACCATTCCCTGGAAAGGCCCCCATGGAGCCTACCATGACCAGGAATAGCCTCGACAGATTTTTCAACTAAATTTCCCCCTTTCCAATCCGGACCTCCCAGCATGCATCTCTATCGTTCCCATACCTGCGGTGAACTCCGCAAGGAGCACGTCGGCCAAACCGTGAAGCTTTCCGGCTGGGTTTTCCGCCGTCGCGACCACGGGCATTTCCTGTTCATCGACCTGCGCGACCACTACGGCGTTTCGCAGCTGGTGTTCCATCCCGAGCGTGACTTCTTCGAGGCCGCGACGCGGCTGAAGTACGAGAGCGTGATCACGGTGACGGGTCATGTGGTGGCCCGCGAGCCGAACACGGTCAACCCCGCGATGCCCACCGGCGAGGTCGAGATCGTGGTGGACGAATTCGAGATCCAGTCCATGGCCGAGCCTCTGCCGTTCCTCGTGGACGACAAGGACAGCGGCCCCGAGGAACTGCGCCTGCGCTACCGCTTCCTCGACCTGCGCCGCGAGAAGCTGCACCGCAACATCGTGCTGCGCTCGCAGATCATCGCGTCGCTGCGCCGCCGCATGACCGACCTCGGATTCATGGAGTTCCAGACGCCGATCCTGACCTCGAGCTCGCCCGAGGGCGCGCGCGACTTTCTGGTGCCCAGCCGCATCCACCCCGGGCACTTCTACGCGCTGCCGCAGGCGCCGCAGCAGTTCAAGCAGCTGCTGATGGTGGCGGGCTTCGACCGCTACTTCCAGATCGCGCCCTGCTTCCGCGACGAGGACCCGCGCGCCGACCGCTCGCCCA
>CAZKRC010000079.1:0-10626 GCA_964555105.1 uncultured Bifidobacterium sp.
GCAGGTTGGCGCGCGTGGTGATGTCGGCGTAACCGCCGCCGTAGCTTTCGGCACAATCCGCGATGGTCTCAAGCTGCGCGGGCGTGAGTGCGCCTCCGGGAATACGCAGGCGACACATCAACGATTCCTGGGCGGGCGCCACGTTGAACAGGCCGTGAAAGCGATAGCGAAAGTTGTCGAGACCTTCGGGTAATTCGTTCCGAAGCGCCTGTTCGTTGAGCTCATCCCACAGGTCCAGCGGATTGGCGTCGAACTTCGCCTGCTCTTCACGCGAGAGGCGTTTGCCCGCGGCCAGCCAGGCCTGCTGTGCTTTCCGTCCCCGGTCAGTGTGCGCGTTGACGGCAGAAGCATCGGGTGCGGACGTCGGGGTCCGGCTCAACGCGAGCCCGGCCGTGCGGCCCCGCAGGAAACCTTCAAGATATTCCTTCTGTGCCGCGGAAAATCCGTCGGTGCACGTTTCGTCCGGGGACGCTTGCGGAGAAGAGGGAGAGGAGGGAGAGGGCGGGGGCAATACGGTCAAGGCCATTGGGGATCCTTTGCGGAACAGGATGCGACCAAAGGCCCGGACGGACCGGGAACCGGTTGGAGTGTCGACGTGGTCATCACCAGCGCAAAGTCCGTACCACAAGGAGGGCGATACGGGAGCGTGACGTCACGGCATCGAACACGGCATCGAACACGGCACCGAAAGGGCGCGAGGTTGAAGGCATGGCCGCCGTTGCGTGCGGCAAGCATCGGAACGTGGTGTCATGATGATCACGGAAGGATATTTGTCAACAAGTGGCCGTACGGGATTGACAAGCACGTGACAAGCGCCTGACACAAGCTGCCGTTTCGGACAACGCGCTCGTGCAGGCATGCAACCGCAACCGGAAAATTTTAGGGATGGTCGGACGATGCGTTGACGATGCTCACCTATCTTTTTTCCATGAGTTCGCGGTTACGCATCGGCTTCATGCCTTTGGTCGACTGCGCGCCGTTCGTCGTCGCGCAGGAAAAAGGCTTCTTCAACAGGCACGGGCTGGAGGTCAGCCTGCACAAGGCGCAGTCGTGGGACCAGGTCCTGGAGCGACTGGTGCGCGGCGACGTGGAAGCGGCCCACATGCTGGTGACCATGCCGCTCAAGTGGGCGTTGGAGCGACGCGCCACGCAACCGCCGGAGCCGCTGGCGTACGCGTTCGCGAGCAGCGCGCATGGAAACACCGTGGTGCTCTCCAACGCGTTCTGGCGTGCCGGGGGAAAGGACGCGGCGGGTCTGGCAGGCGTTCTGCGCGCTCGCGCCGAGGCGGGGTTGCCGCCCTTGCGCATGGCCGTGGTCCATCCGCACAGCACGCACGAATACATGGGGCGCCTCTGGCTGGAGGGCGCGGGCGTCAACGACAGCCGCGATGTGTCGTGGTCGTGCGTGCCGCCTCCGCGCATGGTGCACGCCCTGCGGGAGGGAGCCATCGACGGATTCATTGCGGGCGAACCGTGGGGGCAGCGGGCCGCCTTGTCCAAACTCGGTTACATCGTGACGGACAGTCGCGAAATCCTCCCGCCCATGAACGACAAGGTGCTCGCCGTCCGCGCCGGCTGGCATGCCGCGCATTCCGACACGCATGCCGCGGTTTTGCGCGCCTTGTGGGACGCGTCCGAATGGTTGGCCCTCTCCGCCAACATCGATGAAGCCGCATCCCTGTTGGCGGAAAAACGATACGTGAACACCACGCCGGCCTGTGTGCATGCGGCCCTGGAGCGGGAGCTGCACGCGGGAGGAAACCGCACGTTGAGGCCCGAAGGGTTCCTGCAGTTCGCCGGCGAGGGCGCGTGCCATCCCGACCCCAATCATGCGCGCTTCTATCTCGAGCGCATGTGGCGCGCAGGCCACGTCTCCGGCGAGGACGTGCAATCGCTGGACTTGCAGGCCGTGTGCCTGGACTCCTTTTACCGCGACACGCTGGCGCGTTCCGCAGTGTCGCCCGTCGGCAAGCTCCCGGAAAACCCGGATGAAAGCTACGCCGCGTTCCTGAAGCGCTTCCCCGCGACCTGACGATTGGTACGCGGATTGCTTTTTACGGAGCGACTTCCAATCGCTCCCGGTCCGCCCGGCCCTTTGGGTTCCGCATCAAGGCAGGCGCGCTCCGGCACGTCGGTGGCAGCAGGGGCACACTCCATGCATCTCAAGGCATTTCTGAAAACGGGGCATGCGCCCACGTTGTTCACGGCGTTTCTGTATTTCGACATCAGCTTCATGGTGTGGATCCTGTTGGGGCCCCTGGGGGTTTTCATCGCGCATGACCTGGGATTGTCCGCGTCGGAAAAGGGGCTGATGGTCGCGATTCCCGTCTTGTCGGGCGCGATCCTCCGGATCGTCATGGGGCTTATGGTGGATCGCATCGGTGCCAAGCGCACGGGATTGATCGGCCAGGTGGTGGTGATCGCCGCCATCCTGTGGGCCTGGATCGCGCACCTGGACACGCTCCCGCAGATCTATGCGCTTGGCGTTCTGCTCGGCGTGGCGGGGGCGTCCTTCGCGGTCGCCCTGCCGCTCGCCTCCCGCTGGTATCCTCCCGAGGCTCAGGGTTTGGCGCTGGGCATCGCGGGCGCCGGAAACTCGGGCACGGTGTTCACGGCGCTGTTCGGGCCTCTTCTCGCCGCCCGCTACGGATGGAACGCCGTGCTGGGCATGGTGCTGGTTCCCCTGACGCTTACCCTGATCGCGTACGCCGTGTTCGCCAAGGACAGCCCGTCGAGTCCGCCACCCAAAACGTTGCGTCAATACCTTTCCGTTTTGCGGGACGCCGACACCTGGTGGTTCATGCTTTTTTATTGCGTCACCTTCGGCGGGTTCGTCGGGATCGCTTCCGGCCTGGTGATCTACTTCCACGGCCAGTTCGGCGTTAATCCGGTTTATGCCGGATACCTGACGTCCGCCTGCGTCCTGGCGGGGTCGCTGTGCCGGCCTCTCGGCGGCATCCTGGCGGATCGCGTGGGCGGGGTGCGTTCGTTGCAGTGGGTGTATCTCTTCGTCGTTCTCGGCGCGACCGGCATCGGTTTGTCTTCGGGGTCCCTGGTCGCATCGATGGCGTGCTTCATCGTGTGCATGACGGCGCTGGGCGTCGGCAACGGATCGGTGTTCCAGATCATTCCGCAACGCTTCGCGCGGGAGATGGGTGTGTTGACGGGCCTCGTCGGCATGGCAGGAGGCGTGGGCGGTTTTTACTTCGCCCTCTCGTTGGGCTATGCCCGTCAGTGGACAGGCACGTACAGCCCGGGATTTTTTCTCTTCGCCGCACTCGCGGCCGTGGCCTTGTCGGTCCTGTGGACCGTGAAAAAGCGGTGGCGGGCGACCTGGGGGTCCCCGCAGGCCACGTCCGCGCGCCTTTGAAGTTGCGGTGTGGAGGACGTCGTGAGGCGCCGTGCGGCGGTGTTACCGGCCGCCGCACGACATGCGGATCAATCGAGCTTGTCGTCGATCTTCTCGCCGGCGTCCTCGACGGGGCCATCATTGTCCACGGCGTCACCGACCGCGTCCTTGGTGTCCTCGACGGCTTCATCGACTTTTTCGCCGGCCCGTTCGCCGCTGCCGCGGTTGCCGCAGGCGACCGTCGTCGCGACCAGGGCGAGACCAAGCAGGATCAGGAAAAGTGAAAGGGCCTTGTTGCGAGAGACGTGTGAAAGGGTCATGAGAGCTCCTTGGTCGGGGGTGGAAGGAAACGTCGAGGCACGTGAAGGATCGTCAGCGGAAGCTGAAGATCAGGGAGATGATGAAAATCACCAGGAATATGAAGAAGATCACCTTCGCGATACCTGCGGATGCCGCGGCGATGCCCGTGAATCCGAATACGGCCGCGACAAGCGCGATCACAAGAAAAGAAAAAGCCCAATAAAGCATGGTCGTTCCCTTCCGGTGACGCCGCAAGGCGGACATCCGCCCCGTCGTCTCCCTGTAACGAGTTACACGGGTAGGGGGGGGATGACCCGCGATGTTACACAATGTTGGGAAAACATCGCGGGGGGTGGCTTCTGCGGAAACGCGCGCCGGGCCGGAAAACAGGACCGTGATGATTGTGTCAGAACGCTTGGGCGAGATCGATCAGCCACTGGTCGGGCGCGTTGCCGCCACCGGGGCGACCCCACGCGAAGTCGAGACGCAGCGTGAAAATCCCGAACAGGGGATAGCGGATGCCTCCGCCCAGGGCAACGCCGCGCCCGTATCCCGAGTCGAGAAATTCACGCGTCATCGTCATGTTCTCATCGCGCAGGTTCCACACCTTGCCGTAATCCACGAACGGCACGAACTCCATGGGTTTGAAGAAACCGGAGACCCCGCGCGAAGACACCCACGGGAAATCGAGCGGCCTGAGGCGCAGCTCCGCCGATGCCAGGATGTACGCCGGTTCAATGGGGGTCTCGGTGAGCGCGCAAGAGCCCACCGGAGGAGCAGGCGCGTTCGGACACAACTGGCGGAAACCATAGCTGCGCACGCCGCGTGGACCACCGAGAAAGAAGCGTTCGACGTTCTGGCCTCCCGCGCCGAAGAACCGGCCGCCGTCGAGGCGGACCGCGGCCACGAATTGATCGTATCCCCGAATATGGCCGTACACGGCGCTCCGGGCTTCCAGCCAGGTGTGGCGGTTCTCCAGTGAACGCAGGGACCCCCGTTCGTAAATCGAGGCACCGTTGCCCAGCGTAAGCGCAAGACGGGTTCCCGAGGTCGGATTCAGGGGGTGATTGAGGAAGGAGAGAAAACCGGTGTTGGCCAATGTCACCAAACCGCCGTTCTCGCGCTCCAGGTTTTCGAGGGTGTCCGCCACGATCCGGCTTTTGTACTCCAGCTCGGCTCCGCTGACCCAGCGGAACCAGCGGGTGAAGTTGCGCGACAGGCTCGCGAGATTCGCGACGCGGAAGTCGCCCCCGAAAGGGTTTTCGTCGGGCAGATTGTCCTGATACCATTCGGTGGTAAGGTCGTTGTCGAACCGCAGCAAGGTCCCGAACAGCAGGGGGGATCCGTAGCCGATCTGGGCGGTCTGCCGGCGTTGCGCGATGCTTGCGCCGCCGCGGCCTTCCTGCAACGTGCCGGCGAGGTTGGAGTGGGACGTCTGGGCGGAGACGCCGAAGCCGTACTGGGTTTCGTAAAACACGGAAGCGTTCAGCCGCCCGGGTACTTTCTCTTCGGTTTCCAGGATGAGGCGACTGCGTCCCCCCCCGGCGTCTCCTCCCTCCGCGGTATCGATCGGCTCGTCTTCCAGCCGCACGAGGTTGAACTGGCCTGTGGACTGGAGCTTTTCGATCACCTCGTCGTTCAAGCCGATGCGCAGCGTATCACCACGCGTGTATGTGAAAAAGGAACGCAGCAGCGACTCGCGCGTGAGGCCGGCCATACTGTCGCCGACTCCCGCGGAGGGCGTTCTCCGGGACCTTACGATCAACGTGTCGAACACGACGGCCTCCCCGCGTTCCACCGTATGGATCACCGCGGCCGTGTGCGCCGAATCCCGCAGGATCAGGTTCTGGCGCACTTCGGCGCGCACGAACCCCGCATTACCGAACGCGCGCCGGATCTCACGACTGTCCCGGATGATTTCCGCCTCGGAATAGGTTCTCCCCGGGCGCGCCTGCAGGCCGGGATCCCCGGGAACGGTTCCGGTCGAGTCCCCGTCGACCACCACGCTCACGGGGCCGTAGCGATAGCGGGTGCCTTCCGAAACGGCGATGTTCACGATCCAGTCGTCCGCGGCGCTTCC
This sequence comes from uncultured Bifidobacterium sp., assembly GCA_964555105.1. Taxonomy (GTDB): domain Bacteria; phylum Fibrobacterota; class Fibrobacteria; order UBA11236; family UBA11236; genus UBA11236. The sequence goes on from CAZKRC010000079.1 coordinate 5,730, forward strand.
CGGGGACACGGTCGCTTCCACGCGGGCGTCGAGCCAGCCTTGTTCGTGGTAATGGCGCTCCACCAGCCACTCCGCGTCCGCGGCCCATTCGATGACATCATCGCGCCGATAATCTTCAGGATCCTCCGGTGTGAGGTTGCGCAGTACACCCGCATTGAAGGACGTGTTGCCGGCGAACTCAAGATTGAGCGCCGCGAAGGACGGGAGTGCCAGCCCGAAACCAAGAACGAGAAAAGTGGCATGAAGAATGAGCGTGGAAAGCCGCGTTCCCTTCACCATGATTCGTCCGCTTCGCGGCCTCATGCCTTCGGCACCACATTCCACATTCTTCACTCGGTACCTTCTTCCTTCTTCGCCCACCACTCTCCCCAATAGGCGTAGTTGTAGAACAGGCCGATCTTGTTTTCGATCTCATCGGTCTCGAAACTGCCGCGGCGTACGGGTTTGGTTTCCACCGAGGCGGCGGCCCGCAGGTTGTTGTCGAGGCGGCGTCTCCACGCGGAGTCGCGTACGGCCTGCGGAATGGGAATGCGCCACTCCAGGGCCAGCATGTTTTCCATCGGACTGGAAAGGTCCTGGGAGTTCAGATGATAACCCGAACGGATCTTGATGCGGAAACGCCGGTACTCGCGGCTGGTGAGCGCAAGGCTCAAGGCCTCGCCCAGGGAGTCGGCGGGCGCGTCCCGCGACAGCGAGGCGAGACCCGTGACCTCCGCGGTTTCGACGAAGGATCCCCAGAACGGCCCCATGATCTGCGTCAGGCCGCGGCTGATGGTCGGTTCGAGCAGGGTAAGGGCGCGCTCGCCGTAGCTCCGGGATTCGCCTCCCGCGATCGATCCGTCATAACAGCCCCGTTGCACCGAGTACAGGATCGCGGCGACGTTGGCCCCCGCGCCGTAGGCGCCGCCGCAGTCGCTGTCGTAGGAGAACTGCAGATCGGACAGCGATCCGTCCAGACGCGTGATGACGGTGCAGGAATCGGTGGTGCCCGTGTTTTGCGTGCAACTGCTGGCCAATTGCTTGCGCGCCTCCATGTGGATCTCGCCTTCCTCGACGGGCGAGTTCAGCCACTTCACGTCGAGGCGATGGATCGCATACGCCTCGCTCTCGAGACCGAAGTCCCCCGACTGCGTGCTGACGCGCCCTTCGAACAACGTGTAGGGATGCACGCCCCGGACCGCAAGGTCTCCCACCCAGTTCAGGCGGGCCATGTCCGTGTTGACGCGGTTGGAACTTCCCGACGTACGGATCTTCACATCGAGCATCAGCGGCGTCCCGACCGTGGGGCGCCGTTTGGCGCTTCCTCCCAACAACCGCTGGATGTCCCCCAGGTTGCGAAGACGGTAACGCAGCTCGGACTCCTGCAGCACACCCGAGATGCGGAGGGTATCGGCGCGGCGGTCGTACCGACCCGCGCCGGGCGGGAGGGGCGGCCGGGTGAAGTCGACGCGTACCGCGCCGAGGCGGCCCTGCACGCGGAGGGGAAGATCCGCATAGGTGAAGGTTCCCGAACTGAAGCTTCCCCGCGCGCGTGAGCCTCCGGGACCGTGTTCCACATCGATCGCCAGATCGCTGACGTCCACGGCGTAGTCGTCGGTCCACTGCAAGGCGAAGCGCTCGCCTTGCACGCGCGCGGACAAGGTGCCCGCGGCAGGTGAAAAATCCATACTGCCCGTCAGCGACTGGCCCGCGTCGTTTTCGATGCGCAAGGCCGGGATCCGGAACGAGCCGTTTTCCAGGGAGGGATTCACCGAGAGTCTCTGGCGCGGTTGGCCGGGGTTGTCGTAGAGGGCGGTGAACGTCCGCGTGGTCAGGGCTCCGTTTTCCATGACGGTCACGAACGACGGAAAATCGAAGGCCAGATCCGCAGTGACGTCGCGCAAGGCTCCCGCGCCTTCGGGGAGAGCGAGCGAGCCCGAGGCGCGCACGGTTCCCTGAAGGCTGGCGAAGCGGGTGAGCGCCCCTTCGGCCGTGACCTGAAGGGAGTCGTCGATGATCGCGTCGACGCGCACCTTTTGCCGGTCGCCGCGTGCGCCCGTCAACGTGACATGAACCGAATCGTTGAACCACGGCGTCGCCGTCGAGGTCGTGCGCACCACGGCGTTCAGCGTGTCTCCATGCCCTTCGATGCGCAAGAGGGGGATCGAAAGGTCTTCGGGACCATCCTTGATCCCGAGTTGCTCCAGGGCGATGCTTCCGGAAAACCCTCCCGTATCCGAATAGAAAAGTCCCCCGCGCACCACACCCGAATCGAGGGGAGGTTCGGGCATCACCGCCTTGAGAATGTCCGCGAGGTCGAAGCGGCCGGTTTCCAGGGCCACGGATTCATAGTCGGCCGCCGGCACGGTGGCGACCTCATAGAATTGCCTGCCTTGCGTGCGCGCGCGCGCGCGCGCCGTGAGATCGGATCCGCGGTAGGACACCGTCGCTTCCTGCAGGGTGAGCGTGCGCGCATCCCATCCGGCCGCCACCACGGCTTCCACCGGTTCGGACTTGCGGCGTTCGCCGGTTTCCGTGCGGGCGTAAATCAGGCGCGCTTGCAGCGCGGCATAACCGTCCTTCTTCTCCGGATTCCAGCGGAACACGCCGTTGAGGACTCCGTCCGTGAGCGGCAGGCTGTCCAGGGCGGCGTACGGCAGGGACGTGGCTTCGAAGTCTTCGGCCATCGCTTCCATGGTTCCGTCGGCGGCGAGGGTGTACCGGAGGGAGCCGCGCCCTTCGCCCGAGAGACGTGCGTCCACCGCAAGGCCTTCGCGGGGCGTGCGCGGCGGCGTCAGCACGCCCGACAGTGTCCAGGTGGTGGGTTTGCGGTCGTGCGGGCCTGCGGGGGCGTAAAGGCGGGAGGGTTTCAGGACGTAGCGTCCGGTCGTCAAAGAGTACTCGTGCCCGGTTCGCAGCGAGTCCAGCGTCACGCCGTAAGCGTTCACGCCCCGTGCCGCGACGGTCGCGGTCAGAACCTCTTGCGGCGCGGTGCCACGGCTTGTGTGAGCCGTATACGCGCCCTCGGCGTTCAATCCCTCGAAGGTGACCCTGTCTCCCACGAACACCTTGAGCCATCGTTCTTCCGGTTGGACCGCGAGCGTGAAGGTGCCTTGTCGCGTGCGCACGGGGCCTCCCAGACGGGCATGCGCCTCCAGCCGGGACGAGTCGCCGGTCGCGACGGCGATCTCCAGAGAGCGGCCATCCCAGCGGGCGCGCTCGATCACGGCATCCGCTGGGCGCAGCGTGTCGCGCACCATGACGCGGAGATGACGGGCGTGGCCTTGCAGCGACGCGGCGATTTGTTCCTGCAACGGGCGTGTGCTGTCGGGGAACGTGCCCGGATCGTTGAGGCGTGTCGTGAGCGAGAGACGCACGTCTTCGCCCGCCCGTCCCGCGCTGGTGAGCACCAGCGTGCCGTGGTCGGCGGCCCAGGTCGCGGCGAGCTCCACATCTTGCGGGCTCAACGTGAACGCGGGGTTCACCTCCCACGCCGCGAGCCGCGTGCGGGCATGCAGGGAGGCCGCCAGGGAATCCCCCAGCACGGTCCCTGCCGTCATCACGATGCCGCCGCGCCCGTTTCCTCCGGCAGCGTTGACGGGAACCGGGCGCGGCACATCCCCCCCGATTCCGAATGCTTCGTAATAAGGGGCCGCATCCGCGATGAAAAGCGCGAGGCTGTCCCGCCCGCGCCACAGCGGCCGTTTGGCGTGCCGTCCTTGTGCGATCACGGAGTCTTCGCCACGGCGCACCACGGCCGTGAAATCCACAGAGTCGGCGCGACTCCAGTCGAGTCGTGCGTTCGCACCCGGCGCGAGGGATCCCGACCAACGTGTCCGGGCACTGTCGATGCGCGCGCGCGCCGTGCGGCCTCCGCGTGATCCGACGGTGATGCCCTGTGCGTGCAACATCGTGCCGGCGCTGTCCTCCAGTACGACGGTTCCGACACGTGCGCTCACAGCGATCGGCAGGGAGAAATCCGGGAATGCGAGGGAGTCGGGGTGGGCGGGTTCATCCGGTGTCTTGGTGTCCGCACCGTGGAGCTTCAACCACAAGGAGTCGGTTTGCACACGGCCGGTGGGCCGTAATGCCAAGAGTCCCTCCAGCCAGTCGAGGCGCACAGCGGTCACGCCGGTCCTCACATCGAGGGCCGGTGAGCGGAACCACACGGAGTCGGCGCGGAAATTCAGACGCCACCATTCGAAGTCCACGCCATGCGCGTGCACCGTCATGGCGGAGTCGCCTTCTCCGAACCGGATTTCATCCTGCAGGTAAATCCGTTCCACCCACCAGCCGGCAATGGTCAGCGCTCCCAACACCAGCACGCCCAGTGCGGGAGGAATCAGCAAGACCCACAGCACGAGCGTGCGTAGCCTGCGGCGCGCACGCGGCGCGCCTTTCCCGGATTCGGGTGGCTCGGGCACGGTGTCATCCGACGAGGTCATACCGACAATTTCCATTATTCCATCGAATTTTACGACGGTAATCGCGCGGTCGCCATCAAGGCGGCGGCGTGCGCCCGCGCGGGGTCGGCGTTGGCGGGGTTTGTCAAGAAACGTTACGTAGCCTTGCGTCCTCCGAAGACGTCGCCGGGCATGGCGATGTCATCGTGCCGCGTTTTTCCGATGCTTCGTGATGCTTCGTAATGCGAGGCGCGCGCGGTGGTTCGTATGCGGCGCGTCGTGTCGCGCATCGCCGGAGCCTTAAGCGACTGTGTCGAGAAACGCGGTGGCCGCGCGCGCGAATTCTTCGGGGCGTTCGAGGAACGCCATGTGCCCCGCGCCTTCAATGATGGTCACCGGGCAGGGCGCGGGCGCCGCCGTGAGCGCCGCCGCGAACGCGCGCAGCGCGTCGGGCGGCGCGTAGGAATCTTCCGCGCCGCCGATCGCGGCACAGGGTACGGTCACCGTGGACACCG
>CAZKRC010000080.1:0-10478 GCA_964555105.1 uncultured Bifidobacterium sp.
TGATCCTCACCGATTACCCCAAGGACATCAAGGCCTTTTACATGAAGGTCAACGAGGATGGGAAAACCGTGCGCGCCATGGACGTGCTCGTGTCCCATATCGGCGAGATCATCGGTGGCTCGCAACGGGAAGAACGTATCGACGTCCTCACCACGCGCATGCGCGAGATGGGTCTTGATGAGCACGCCATCGCGTCGCTGGACTGGTATCTCGACCTCCGCCGTTTCGGCGGTGCTCCGCACGCGGGCTTCGGCCTGGGCTTCGAGCGTTTGGTTCAGTTCGTGTCGGGCATGGCCAACATCCGCGACGTGATCCCCTTTCCGCGCACGCCGGGCAACGCGAAATAGTTTCTCCGGCACGAAACCGGTTTCGGGCTTACCTTGGGAGTGAACCCTCTCCCTACGACGCCACGGCGGCGAGAGTGGAAGAGGGCTCTCTCCGATGCCACGGCGACGAGGCCCGTGGAGAAGGCTTTTAAAGAACTTTCCAAGGGTTTTCCAGGGACTTTCAAAGGATTCCGGATGTCGCGCTTGTTTGTCATTCATCTGTGCCTGCTGGTGGTCTTGCTTTCCGGAGGCGCGCGTGATACGCTCGCGGCGACCTTTCCTCCCGGCTTTTCCGAAACGCGCATCGCCCATGACTTGCGCAGTCCGTCCGGGTTGGCCGTGGCGCCCGATGGCAGGGTGTTCATCCTCCAGCAGGAGGGCGTGGTACGACTCGTCAAGGGCGACACCCTGTTGCCGCAGCCGTTCTTGACGCTCCCCAACATGAGCTTCCAGTGGGAGCGGGGGTTGATGGGCATCGCCCTTGATCCCGGCTTCGACACCAACGGGTATGTCTACCTGTTCCACACCGCGGCGCTGCCGGTGATGCACAACCGTGTGATGCGGATCACGGCCGTGGGGGATACCGGGTCCCTGGCCTCGCTGGAGTTGGTCGTCGAGTTTCCGCCCTTGCCCGCGCGCGGCAGCAACGATGTGTCCTGGTGGCACATGGGCGGCGGCCTCGAATTCGGTGCGGACGGGAAGCTGTACGTTGCCTTGGGTGACCATGAGGTGGGCTCCACCGCGCCGGACCTGCAATCGGTGTTCGGCAAGATCCTGCGCTTCAATGCCGACGGAAGCATTCCCGAAGACAACCCGTACTTCGGCACTGCGAGCGGCCAGAACCGCGCCATCTGGGCGCGGGGCTTGCGCAGCCCCTTCACCATGGCCATGAAGCGGAGCACCAACCGTTTGTTCGTGGCGGACGTGGGGAACAGCCAGTGGGAAGAGGTCAACGAGATCCTCGTCGGCAAGCACTACGGCTGGAATATGTGGGAGGGTCCGGCGGCCTCAAGCGAACACGTCGATCCCCTGTACACGTTTTCACGTGGCGACGGCTGCTCCGTGATCGGTGGCGACTTCTATACCCCCGATTCCGTGCGTTTTCCTCCGTGGTTCGAGGGCCAGTACTTCGTCACGGATTTCTGCGGCGGCTGGATCCGTCGCATCGATCCCGACTCGGGTACGGTGAAGGACTTCGCCCACGGGTTGTCGTATCCCACGGGGCTGCGTTTCGGGCGGGACGGCAACCTGTACTACATCCTGCGCAACCAGGGAACGTCCGGACAGAATCCTCCCCATGGGGGTGGTACCGCGTATCGAGTGACCTCGGACTCTCTGTGGCCGCTGGAAGAGCCGATGCCCGATACCACGACACCTCTTCCCGACACCTTGGTGACGCCACCCGACACGACGATCGTCGGTCTGCGCCTTGCCAGCGGGACGTCTGTCGACCATGCCCGGACCGGCCTGCTCGCCGGGATCGGCGTGCGTCACGTGCTCATCGTTCCCGCGGAGGCGCGCAGCCTCCGGATCACCGATGGGGCGGGGCGGCTGCTGTGGCGCGCCGACGACCTTCGTCCCGGATCCCGCGTCGAGCTTCCCGGGCGTTTGGGACACGGCGTGTTGCATTACCGCTGGGGCCGGTGAACGAAAATGAGCAATGAGCAATGCTCTGCCGAAGGCATGAGGTCCGCCGAAGGCGGAACGAATCATGCTCATTGAGCGGGGACATCATCCTTGGGATATTGCTCATTGAGCATTGCCCTGGAGCGGTGGCATCATCCTTGGCTTTGAGCATTGAGCATTGAGCATTGAGCATTGAGTATTGTTACGTGCTCACTTCCCCACCACCGTTCCCATCCGCTTGCCTTCCAGCGTGAACAGCGTGGTGCGGCCGGCTTCGGTGCGTTCCAGCAACGTGCGGCCGTCGCGGAACACGACGCGGACGTTCGTCGACGTCAGCGTGCGCGCGCCGGAAACACCGGGAGTGACCGCGACGACGGACACACCGTCGACCTTGCGCTTGGAGAACACCCAGTCGGTGACCATGGCGTGGCGCCACGCCTCCCACCATCCGGCCTGATGCAACGGGTTGCCCGAACCGGGGGCGTTGCGCACTTCGGAGTACAGGAAGTCGGCCTTGGTCTCGTACACGGCCTTGCGGAGCGAATCCACGGTCACCAGGGCCTTGGTGTCGTTGAACGCCACGGGATTGGCCTGGTTGGGGTCGCTGGCGAACCACACGATGTCCTTGCCGCGTTCCTCGAGCTTGCTGACGATGGTGCGTGAACCGCGCGTGGCGCTCACGGTCGGATCCGACAGGCTGTGGAACACCCACATCGGGGTTTGCGTGTAGGCCGCCATGGAGGCGACGCCGGTGTCGCCGCCGCCCGCCGTGGGGACGGCCGCCGCGAACAGCGTGGGGGCCCAGCGCAGCAGCTCAAACGTTCCGAACCCGCCCATCGACAAGCCCGCCACGTAGAAGCGCGTGGTGTCCAGCGCGAACTCGCTCTTGAGCGAGTCGAGCGCTTCGGTGATCATGATGTTGGGCTTGCTGCGGTTGCCGGCCCAGCCGCCGTTGGAGGCCCACCAGAACTGGTTGGGAGGGCATTGCGGCACCATGACGAAGTGAGGATGCTTTGCTTGCACGCTGTCGCGCACCCAGGGCTGCGCCAGTTCCTCCAGCGTCAGTTGGTTGATGTTGTTGTAGCCGCGCTCGCCGATGCCGTGCAAGGCGACGACGATCGGGTATTTCTTGGTGGGATCATAGTTCGCGGGTTTGAACAGACGATACTTCATCGAGTCCGAAGCCGGCGTCGAGTAATGGGTGCGGGCTTCGAAGTTGGTGGTCAACCAGTTGGCGGACTTGTTCTGGGCCTGCGCGGCAGCGGCGCACAGCAGCAGGGATCCCGCGATGACGGTGGTGACGGAACGAAGGGAGTAGGCCATGAAAATTCCTTGGGCAGACAGGGAAGGACGCACACCACGCAACGGAAACGCGCTGCGATGGACGGACCGCACGGCGCACCGCAAGGCGCACCGTTCGCCGATCCGGGTGATGTTCCGCTAATATATCGCCACGCTGGGGCTCATGCGCCCCGTTTTCCCCGTGATTTCGTCGTCGTGCGGTCCTGAGGCGTGGTCCTGCCCCGTCGCATCCCTGTCGCCTCCATTTTTTTTCGTTCCCCCCTTGCCGCCGGGGATTCTTCCGTTCATATTTTCCTCATCATGCGTCACGACTCCCGTCTCCACGTTTTCCACGCTTCCATCGCCGCGGTCGCCGTCCGTGCGCCTAAAACGGCCATGCGCGCGGTCGTACGCGCGGCGTGGCTGCATTACCAGGAGATTTCGGGAGCGGCGTAGGTTCACCTGACGCACAGGCTTGAAAAGCCCGCTCCCGTTTCGGGGGCGGGCTTTTTTTTTCGCCGGTTTTTTCGGGTCTGCGCCCTGCCTGGGTGCGCCGGAGGACGGGGACACGCGGTTCGGGGGTGTATGCGGGGGGGAAGCGCGCTGCGCGCGGGTGGGATCACGATGTCGACAATCACAAGGAGGGTCGGGTGGGGTTTCAAAGGTTGGGTTTCGGGACCAGAGGACGGTTCCTGCGTGAGCCTGTGTCGGCTCCCGCGGATTTCGCGGGCGTGGGGGACTCGGAGCGTCCATTCCTCGCCGCGGTCGCCGCGCGTCCGTCATTGATGGCGGCCTATGGCGCGGCCTTCGTGGCGGCGACGCTGTTTTCCGCCAAGGGAATGTTCGCGAAGAAGGCGTACGATGCGGGGGCTTCCCCCGAAACCTTGTTGGCCTTGCGGTTCGCGATGGCGGCACCGGCCTTCGTCTGGATCGCCTTGGCCGCGGGGGGACAAAACCTGCGCACGCTTTCGCGGCGCGACTGGTTCTTCATCACCCTGCTCGGCGGGGGCGGCATTCTCGTGTCCAGCCTGCTCGACTTCCATGGCTTGCGCTATATCGGCGTCGGGCTGGAACGCATGATCCTGTATACGTACCCCGCGATGGTGGTGGTGATCACCGCCATCCTCGCGCGCCGCCGTCCGGGCCGCGCGGCCCTGGCCGCGCTGGCCCTGTCCTACGCCGGGCTGGGCGTGGCCTTCGTCGGGGAAGCGGGTTTCACCGACGGCCGCGCCCTGACGATCGGCGGCGCGCTCGTGTTGGCCGCCGCCCTGGTCTATGCCCTCTATCTGGTGGGCAGCGACCGCATGGGGCGGCGCATCGGGGCGCAGCGCCTGATGGCGTTGGGCATGCTCGCCTGTACGGTGGTGTTCCTGCCGGTGGCCTTGGTCGGAGAAGGGGAGGCCTTGTGGCACCAGCGCCCCGCCGCCTATGGCTGGGCGGCCGTCATGGCCGTGCTGGGAACGGTCGCGCCGGTGTTGCTCACCGCGCATGCCATCAGGCATCTGGGGGCCGCGCGCATGTCCATCGTCGGCACGGCGGGCGCGGTGGCGGTATTGCCTCTGGCCGCGCTGTTCCTGGGGGAGCACGCCGGGCTCGCGCAGTGGACCGGCTTCGCCCTCACCATCGCGGGAGGGGCGGTGTTGGCCAAAGCGAAGAGGGAAGGGGGGTGACAATGTTCAATGTTCAATGCTCAATGCTCAATGCTCAATGCAACAATGGAACAATGGAACGATGGAACAATGGAACATCACAGCAGTACACTCAGAACAAAGTGAAGGCCCTGAGCATTGAGCATTGAGCATTTCCCTACGGCCCTACCCTCAACACCTTACCGCGGACATCCCTGTAGATGACCCGTCCGTCCCGGCGGTCGACGATGACGGCTCCGGGTCCGGCGCCCGGGAGGCCGAGACGCCCGGTGGTTGCGGGCGCCGCCCCACGTTCCGCCCGCGCGGCGAGCGATGTGGGGTGGGCGCGGATGTAATCGGCGCTGCCCAGCGCGAGGGCGCGGCCGGTGAGATAGAAGTCACCCGCGCCCGGGCAGTTGGTGTCTTCGTAGGTCAGCGCCATCACCGCGGCGCCGCGCGTTTGCCACCAATAACTTTCGGGATACTGGGAGGCGAATCCTCCGGTCCACGAGACGGCGTAGTCCCACGGCCGGATGCCTTCGGGAAAATACGAGCGGACGCCGGTGATGTATGCGCGTTGCAGGGCGGCGAAGGCGGGAGACGTTCCGTTTTCGTGGTGGTAGAAGAAGAAACGCGTGCAGTTCACCTGGTCGGAATGCAGGTTGAGCGCGACGCGGATGGTTCCGGTGAAGGGGCCCGTGGACAACGCCTGGAAGGTGGCTTTGAGCGCGGTGACTTCGGGCTCGGGCGTGGCGTGATTCCAGTTGCTTTCGATGTCGATGCCGTTGGCGTTCTGCCGGGCACGGCCGAGAACCACGCCGTCGGGGTTGTGCATGGGAATGAAATGAAAACTGAAGTCGCGGCGCAGTGCGCGCGATGTGTCGCGTGCCGTATCGGCTACGAAGTACAGCATTTCACGCAGGACGTAAAAGGATTGAACCTCCGCCGGATGCGTGCGGGCGTGCACGAAAACGCGAGGCTTGACGACGCCGTCCTCTTCGCCGACGGTGATTCTCCACAGGGGGCGTCCTTGTGCCGAGAGACCGATGCTGTCGACGCGCATGGCCGGATGCTGACGCCAGCGTGCGAGGTCGGCATGCAGCGAGTCGAGCGGATAGCCCCAACCGTTGGTGGAATCGGGTTGGGCGTGCGCGGTGAGCATGCCGCCGGTGGTTGTCAGCAGGAGAGCGCCCGCGAGAGCGCGTTTCATCCACAGTACGCGCGCAGAGGTGAACAAAAGCATCCGGAAAAGGTAATCGGCACGCTTGTATAAAAAGCTCAGAGGGAGTCGTGGCCCTCGAATTTTGTGTGGATTCGGATGTTCATTCCGCATATGGTACCATTTTTGATGGGTTTGCAAGACAAAGTGTGACGGAAACAGGACACGCGAAACCGGAAACGGCGATACATTATGAAAGCCTTCAGTACGTTGGCTCGGACCACGAAAGGCGGGACAAGGTTCCTCTCCTCCTCCAGGTTCCGTTTATCGCCGATCCACGTACAGGGAAAGGGCGGTCCCTCGGGGCCGCCCTTTTTATTTCGCGGCGGTCCCTCGGGGCCGCCCTTTTTATTTCGCGGTGCTCCTTCGGGGCCGCCCTTTTTATTTCCCCGCGGTCCTTCGGGGTCGCCTTTTTTTTTCGCGGCGGTCCTTCGGAGTCATCTTTTTGTTTCGTGACGATTTCCCCTGGATTCTCTTTTTTGTTTCATGAGGGCTCTCCCGGGATCCTCTTTTTCATTTCGTGACGACTTTCTCGTGACGACTTTCCGGTGTCCTCCCTTGCACGTGCGCAGTGCGCGGGTAGTGGGGCGCGCCGAGGGTGCGAAAACGGAGGCGACAAAAATGGACGTGAAAATTGAAAAGTGGCGATGAAAAAACGGAGATGAAAAAACGACGAAAAAAAGCCTCCCGATGTTTCGGGAGGCTTTTTAAAGAGGGGAAAATTGGAGCGGGTTAAGCGACTCGAACGCTCGACCTTCTCCTTGGCAAGGAGATGCTCTACCAACTGAGCTAAACCCGCTGAACTCTCAATTTTCCAAAAAATCTCTAAAAGTCTTGTGCTTTTCTCGGGCTTTGGTTCGCGTTGCCGCGCTCTCAAAGCGGGAACAAAGAATAAAAACGGGCTGAAGGGAAGTCAAGGGTTCTTGTGCAAAAAAATCGAAAAGGAAGGAAGATTCAGGGGCGGGGGCTTCGCGTCGGGTTGCCGGGCTCCCGGGCTGTCCTCACTCCCCTAACAGTTCCCTGACTTCATCCTCCGTTTTCACGGGGATGCCCAGTTTGCCGGCCTTGTCGAGTTTGCTGCCGGCCGCTTCTCCGGCGAGCAGGGCGGTGGTCTTTTTGGAGACGGCATCAGTGACCTTGGCGCCGGCGTTCTCGAGGCGGGTGCGGGCCTCGTCGCGGCTCCACGTCGGCAGGGTTCCGGTGATCACCCAGGTCTGTCCCGCCAGGGGCTGCTCGCCGGCGGGCGCCTCATACGTCAACGCAAGCCCCGCCTCTTCGAATTTTCGCAAAAGGTCGTGGGTTGCGGGGTTGCGGAAATAGTCGTGAACGCTTTGGGCGATGCGGGCGCCGACTTCAGGGACGGTTTCGAGGTCTTCCCGTGAGGCGGCCTTGAGGGCGTCGAGGGTCCCGAAATGACGGGCCAACGCCCGTGCCGTGGTTTTGCCCACGAAGCGGATGCCCAGCCCGAAGAGCAGGTTGTCGAGGCCCCGCGTGCGGCTGGCGGCGAGGGATTCGAGGACGCGCTGCGCGGATTTTTCCGCCATGCGCTCAAGATGAATGAGGTCCTCCGTGGTGAGCGCATAGAGGTCGGCGGCGTCCCTGACGACGCCGGCCTCCAGCAGCGCGTCCATGAGCGCGGGGCCGAGGTGCTCGATGTTCATCGCGCCGCGGCTGGCGAAGTGGAGCAGGGCGCGCTGCACCTGCGCCGGGCATTGCAGGTTGTCGCAGCGCCACGCGACTTCCTCCTCGACGCGCGCGAGTTCGCCGCCGCATACGGGGCAGGCGGCGGGCGGCACGATGGGCCGGCTTGCGACGGGGCGCTTTTCCGGAATCACCGCGGTGATTTTGGGGATGATCTCCCCGCCCTTTTCCACGCGCACGGCATCGGGGCATTGCAGGCCGAGGCGCGCGATCTCCTCGAAGTTGTGCAAGGTCGCGCGCTTGACGAGGGTGCCGCCCAGGGACACGGGCTTGAGGTTCGCCACCGGCGTCACCACGCCGGTGCGCCCCACCTGAAAGTCCACCGACTCCAGCATCGTTTCCGCCGCTTCGGTCTTGTACTTGTAGGCGATCACCCACTTGGGGCTTTTGGCCGTGCGCCCGAGCGCCGCCTGGTGCCGGAGCGACGACACCTTGATCACCACGCCGTCGATGAGGTAGGGCAGGGCGGCGCGCAGGGTTTCCCACCGGGCGCACACGGCCATCACCCGGTCGACCAGACCGTTCCCCCCCCCGAGATCCATAACATCTTCGTCTTGTTCCGTGACTTCCGGATTCAAGGCGGGGTCGAGGGCTGCGGCGGAAGTTACGTCGGACGCGCCATCCGGTTCCCCGTCCACGCCCGCGGCATGCACACGCACCCGCAGCGGGTTCACGGGGAAGCCCGCCGCTTGCAGGCGCAGCAGGTTGTCCCAATGCGAACCGTCCGTGACGCCGTCGCGCAGGATCGCATAGGCGAAAAAGGACAGCGGACGTTCCGCGGTTTCCGCCGGGTCCTTGAGCTTGAGGCTGCCCGACGCGGTGTTGCGCGGGTTCTGCAGTTCCTTGCCGTACACGCGCTGCGAGTAATCGTTGTAGCGCAGGAAGTCGGCTTCGGTCATGTAGACTTCGCCGCGCACTTCCACGCGGTCGGCGGGCCAGTCGGCAGGCAAGGCGCGGGGGATGCTGGCGATGGTGAGCACGTTGCGGGTGACGTCGTCGCCGCGGGTACCGTCGCCACGCGTCACGCCGGCGACCAGCGTGCGGTTCTCGTAGACGAGCGACAGCGCGACCCCGTCGATCTTGGGCTCGCACACATACTCGAGAGCGGCCTCATTGATTTTCGCGATCACTTGCCGGTGGAAGTCGCGCACCTCTTCCCCCGAGTAGGTGTTCTGGATCGACAGCATGGGGAAGAGGTGGGTGATCTTGCGGAAACCTCCGGGAGGCGTTGCCGCCGCGGTCGCCTTTCGACGCGTGGCCCTGGCGCCCGCCCCGGCGGCGTCGGCGTCATGCTCCGCGTCCCTCAGGTCGGAGCCGACGACTTGTGTGGGTGAGTCCGGTGTGCGCAGTGCGGGGTGGCGGCTTTCGAGGAGTTCGAGTTCGCGCAACAGCGTGTCGAACTCCGGGTCGGTCATGACGGGAGCGTGGCGGCGGTAGTAGGCGTCGTTGGCCTCGCGGAGAACGCGCACCAGCTCTTGGGCGCGCGCGGCAGCCTCCGGGGGGGGGACGGGGGGGGGGGGCGGCGTGGGGAGGATTTTTCTTCGGGGCGGTCATGCGTGGGCTAAAAGTATCTTTTGGGAAAGGGTAGCTTACAGCGGACAGCTTGCAGTGTGCCGAAGGGTTTCGATTCTCCGTCATCTGTTTGCGGCCCCTGCGGCAGCAGGGCGATCCCGATTGTGTTTCGCGGCATCCGGTCGTCCCCGCAATTGTGCGCCGCTGTTCGCTGTCCACTGTCCGCTGTAAGCTGTTGGCTGTCCGCTCTACGCCGCCTTAATCCCCGGAGTTCCCCGTCCATGTCCTCAATCCTCGATCTCGTCGGCAATACTCCCCTGGTGGAACTCACCCGGTTACAACCCAATCGTCGCGTGAAGCTTTACGCGAAGCTCGAGGGCACGAATCCCGGCGGGTCGGTGAAGGATCGTCCGGCCAAATCCATGATCCTCAAGGCCGTGGAGCGCGGCGTGCTCAAGCCGGGCATGAAACTGGTGGAACCGACGTCGGGAAACACCGGCATCGCTTTGGCGATGATCGCCGCCGTGGCGGGCTACGAGATGCATCTGGTCATGCCCGAAAGCGCGACGCCGGAACGGGTGCGCACCATGCGTGCCTACGGTGCGGTGGTGCACCTGACTCCCGCCGCGAAGGGCATGGAGGGAACCATCGATTACGCGCGCGCGCTGGTGGAGCGGCACGGCTATGTGATGCTCGACCAGTTCTCCAACCCGGACAATGCGCTGGCGCACTATGAAACGACGGGTCCCGAGATCTGGCGCGATACGGCCGGCACCGTGACCCACTTCGTCTCCTCGATGGGGACGACGGGAACGATCATGGGAACGTCGCGTTACCTCAAGGAGGTCAATCCCGACGTGCAGGTCATCGGCGCGCATCCGTCGGAAGGTTCCTGCATTCCCGGGATCCGCAAATGGCCGCAGGAATACCTCCCCAAAATCTATGACGCCCGTCGTGTGGACCGCATCATGGAAGTGAGCCAGGCGCAGGCCGAAGCAATGACCCGCGCCCTGGCGGCGCGCGAAGGGATATTCGCCGGCATCTCGTCGGGCGGGGCGATACACTGCGCCCTCGAACTCTGTAAAAGTCTGGACGAAGGCGTGGTGGTGTGCATCATCTGCGACCGCGGCGACCGGTACCTCAGCGCGTCGGTGTTCGGGTAGGAGGCAGTACAACATCACAGCA
>CAZKRC010000081.1:0-10447 GCA_964555105.1 uncultured Bifidobacterium sp.
GATGAATCCCCGACGGCGCGTCATACGCCTCCGCCGGGCACGAGTCCCCCCGCCGCTCCGCTCCACAGGCCCCGCCACCGCCACGATCCACGCCGCGCTCAATTCAGCGCCCTCCTTCTTCAATTCAGCTACCTTTCTGGTGATGCCCCCCGTCTCCTTATCCGGCGTCGTCCTGCTCGGCCACGGCAGCCGTGAATCCGGCACCGAGACCGAGATCCGGGAGTTGTGCGCCACCCTGGCCCCTACCCGCCCCGACACGCGCTTTCAGCACGCGTTCCTGAACCAGGAGCCCAAACTCGAAACCGCCGTGGAGACGCTGGTGGACGCGGGGTGCACCCACATCACGGTTCTTCCACTTCTCGTTTTTACCGGACGTCACATGATCGATGACGTTCCCGCATCGATCGAGCGACTACGGGCGCTCCAGCCCGCCGTCACGTTTCGGCTGGAACCGCATCTGTTCCGGCTTCCCGGATTTTCCGACCTGATCGCACAGACCTTGAACCGCACGGAGAAGTCTCCGTCCCAGGAACGTTCCGCATGACCCGCTTTCAATTCAAACCCGACTCCGCCAAGAAACAGAAGCGCGCCGACAAGCGCGTGAAGGACCGCGAACAAAGCAGCCACGACGACCGCTTCCCGCAGGAGCGACCGGGACAAGGCAAGATGCGGGGGCGGAACGCCCGGGCCTCCGGACCGGCGGCCCCGGCGGGTTTACAGGGTGACGGGGGCGAAGGAACGGCAGGCCTTCGCGGCCAAAAGGGAATGGGACCCCGGGGCGGCAGGACGCGCGACGAGTTCTCGGCCCTGATCCGCGACAAGGCGTATGACATGGGCTTGTCCGCGCAGCTCGATCCCGAGCCGGCGCCGCTGGCCCTGCTGGACTACAAAACCGAGCTCGACCTCAAGAACGCCTCCGTCCGCGCGTGGTGGGCCCATCACGCCATTCCGGACAAACCCGGTCTCGTGGTGCCCTCCCCCCTGCCGCGCGGTTACCGTTCGACCTCGAAGCGTCGACTCATCCGCAAGGGCGAAGTGTGGCGCTGGGACTTTTTCCTGGAGCGGCTGGGCGGAGTGGCGAAGGCCGGCATCGACGTCCTCGAACCCGCGAGTCATGAAGCGGTGTACAAGTTCGCGCTCGAGAAACTGAACGAGCCCGCCTATCGCGCGCTGGCGAACAGCCTCAACTTCCTCATCGTACGCGGCGACGCTGAGCAAATGGTGATCTTCAACGTGTTCCGCGTGGGTGCGGAAGTGGTGCGCAAGGCCAAGATGCTCGGCGAGCACCTGGCGAAGCTCACGGGCGCGCAGGTGGTGGCCGCCCACGTGTTCTACGACAAGACCCGTTCGGACTACTACATCGAAGCCCGCGTCTCCGAAGGTGCCTTCCGCCTCAAACGCCTGTTCGGTCCCGAGTTCCTGCCCATGACCGTGGACGGACGCCGCTTCCTGTTGCATCCGACCGGCTTCTTCCAGGTCAACACGTCGATCCTGCCGCGCGTGATTTCCGAAGTCCACAACGCCCTCAAACCGCGCAAGACCGACCGCCTGCTCGACCTGTACTGCGGATGCGGACTGTTCACCTTGCCGGTGGCGGCGGACTGCGAAGAAGCCTACGGCATCGAAGGCTCTCCCGTATCGATCGAAGCCGCCCGCAAGGCCGCCGGCGCGGTCTCGTTGCACAACATCCGGTTCACCGCCGGACGGATCGACGCCAAAAGCCTCACCCGGATGCTGCCGCCGCCCGACGACCGCCCCGAGATTCTGCTGCTTGACCCGCCGCGCCAGGGCACGGCCCCCGGCGTGATCCCGCTGCTGGCCGCGCGCAAGCCCCGCCGCGTCGCCTACCTCTTCTGCGACATGAACACCATGCCGACGGAGATCAACAAATGGCGCAAGCAGGGCTACATGGTCGCGAAGGCCACGCCCTTCGACATGTTCCCCGGAACCAACAACCTCGAAATGCTGATCGTGCTCATCCCCGACAAATTCGGCCTGCTCGGCCGCAAAAAGCCCAAGGTCGACCCGGTGGACGAGGAAGAGGAACGCACGGAACGCAAGGGCAGGTCATCCTCCGCTCCTTCCAAAACCGGGTATGTGCCCAAGAACAAGGTGGGAACCGGGAAGGAGAAGCCCGCACGGCACGTGCAACAAGAACAAGCACGCCCCGCCTCCGCCCCCAGGAAGTCGTCCTTCAAGCCCCGCGCACAGGGTGGTGCGCCCCAAAGGTCGCGGCAAGGTTCCTCCGGCAGCGCGACACCGTTTGCCGGAAACACCGGAGTGCGCGGCCCCGGTAAAAGACCGAAGGGGAGAAAGTAGAGGCAATCCGGGCACCCGGCATCCGAGCATCACAGCATCACAGCATCCGAGCAGTACAGCAGTACAGCAGTAAAGTGAACGGGTCCAGCGGTGACGCCTTGAAACGCGAGGACGGTTCGTGCCGTTCGGTGCTGGATCGGGTCGGTGTTTACTGCTGTGATGTTGTGATGCTGTACTGTTGTACTGCTTTGAGGCACCCCGCGACGACGCACCCAGGCTGTCCGCTGTAAGCTGTCCGCTGTAAACTGTAAGCTCAGTACTTGAACTCCGTGGCCTTGATCTCGAAGCGCGTGAGCGCGTAGCGCAACTGGCGGAGCGACACGCCGAGCATGCGCGCGGCGTGGGTCTGAATGCCCCCGGCGTTGTGCATCGCCTCGCGGATGTCCTTCTCGCGCAGGGGGACGCGCTCGTAGGGCTGGCGCTCGCGGGAGCGCCCCTGCATCGGACCGAAGGTCACGATGCCCGGAGCCGCGGGCGGCTCCGGAGCCGCGCCCCCTGCGGGCGCGGCGGGCGCGGACTGGCCGTTCACCGCACCGGAAGGGGCCACCAAGGTCTCCAGGATGGGAATATCGCGCGGCGTGAGCGTCTCGCTGCCCGCCAACACCACCGTGCGCTCGATGGTGTTCTCCAGTTCGCGCACATTGCCGGGCCACGAATACCCTTCGAGGAACTCCATCACCTCGCGCGAGATCGACACGCGCTTGTCGTATTTGGCCGTGAACTTCTTGAGGAAGTAGTTGCACAACGGCAGGATGTCCTCCCGCCGCGCACGGAGCGGCGGCACCTGCACGGGCACCACCATCAAACGGTAGTACAGGTCCTCCCGGAACTCGCGGTGACGGATCTGCTCTTCGAGGTTGCTGTTGGTGGCGCAGATCAGGCGGACGTTCACCGTCATCGTCTTGGAGGAGCCGACGCGTTCGAAGGTTCCATCCTGGATGACTCGCAGCAACTTGGCCTGCGTCTCGAGCGGAAGCTCCCCGATTTCGTCAAGGAACAAGGTGCCGCCGTCGGCGGCTTCGAAGCGACCCGCGCGCTGCGCCAATGCCCCCGTGAAGGCGCCCTTTTCATGACCGAACAACTCGCTCTCGATCAGGGTGGCGGGCAACGCGGCGCAGTTGACGATCACGAACGGCTCGCGCTTGCGCGGGCTGGAGAAGTGAAGGCTGCGCGCGATCAGGGACTTGCCGGTACCGCTTTCCCCGCGCAACAGCACGATGGCGTCGGTGTCCGCCACGCGGCGTATCATTTCAAGCGTTTTCGCCATCGCGGAGGAGTTGGCGATCATGTTTTCGGGATTGAAGCGTTCCTCGAGCTCGAGATGCAGCTCCTTGTTTTCCTGCACCAGGCGACTGTTCTCCTCGCGGATCATGTCCGCGATGCGCAACGTCTGGGACAACAACGAGGCGACGATTTTCATCACCTTGATGTCCTCGTCCACCATGGTGGTGGAATGTGTCGTGCGGTGTGCCGTCAGGACGCCCACGGGACGCGAGTCCAGCGTGACCGGAACCGCCACGAATCCGATCCGGTAGAGGTTGAACTCCTCGGCGTTACGGGGCGTGGGCACGCCGGCGATCTCCTCGGTGTCGGGCAGCGCCATCGGCATGCCGCTGCTGTACACCTTGCCGACGAAATCCTTGCCGATCTCGTACACGGACTCACGGATTTCCTCGGGCGTGAAACCGACGCTGGCCTTGATCGCCAGATATTTGCGGTCGGGCGTGGGCATCAGCAATGTGCCCCGCTCCAGGTCGAGAATATCGGAGAGCAGATAGAGGCATTGCTTGGCCACTTCGGTATAGTCGAGGGACGAGCTGAACAGCTTGCTGATTTCTGTGAGGGCCGCCAGCGTCCTGGCCTGGTGCACCATAAAGTCTTTCACAGGAACCCCTCTTTACGAATTCTTGTCGCAGCCGGACAAGTGTTCGTTTTTGTCATTTAATGTACTTCCACGGAAGAACCCGGCGTACTATTGTCAATCCCGGATTTCCATTTTTCTGTACCAAACGCATTGTCAACTTCATTCAGCAAACATTGTTCCAATAACCCCGCTCCACGGCATGGCCCGCGGCGGGGGGATCCGGAAACAGAGACGCCCCCCACCCCGGAGCGGGGAGGTAATTTCCTCTGCCGCGAGGGGGCTCCCCGCTCCGTTACCCCCCCAAAAAAAACGCCACCGATCCGACGGGCAACGCCTCGGGAAACGTGACAAAAAGTGACCGATCCCGGCCGACGTGGCCCACCCGGCCACCTCCGGTTATCTTTGCAAGATGAAAATCCGCATCGAAACTTCCGGAAAGCCCGGCAAGAACGTCCCGTTTCAGGTTCTTTGGGCTGAAGACAAAACGCTTTTGGGTAGCCTTTCCCCCGACGATGCCCCCGTGTGGGCGTCCGCCGTCGAGACGCTGCTCACGAGTCAGGCCGCCCCGGCGCACTCCCTCGACAGCGAGCAGTTCACGCACGGCGCGCGCCGCCTCCTGGTCAGCCAGTTGCCCCGTCGCAAGGGCCTCGACCGCTCCGAACGCCTGCGCCTCGCGGCCTCATCCGCGTACGAGGCGGCGCGCGTCCGCGCGGTACCCGCGGTGACCCTGCTGCTGGACCGCGCGTCCGCGGACGACGTCCGCGCCGTGCTGGAAGGCCTCCAGTATGCGGACTATTCCTTCAACGTTTACAAGTCCAGGCCCGCGAAGAAGGCCTCCCCCGAAGTGATCGTCCGCGTCGGCGAAGCCGACCGGAAAACCGTCGCGCAGGCCTTGACCGAAGTCGAAATGCTCTTCGCCCACATGAAGAACCTGCGCGACTGGGTCAACACGCCCGGCTCCGACTTCGACCCCGCCACGTTCGCGGGCGTCGCCGTGAAGCTGGCGAAGAAATACGGGTTTTCCGTCAAGGTCCGCACCGAAAAACAACTGCAGGCCGAAGGCTTCCTCGGCCACTGGGCCGTGGGCAAAGGCTCCGACCGCCCTCCCCGCATGGTCACGCTCGAATACAAGGGCGCGAAGAAGGCCAAGGGCGCGAACCACCTGTGCATCGTGGGCAAGGGCGTCACCTTCGATACCGGCGGCATCAGCCTGAAGCCGTCGGCCTCGATGTGGGAAATGAAATGCGACATGGCGGGCGCGGCGACCACGCTGGCCGCGCTGTGCGCCATCGCGGAGCTGAAGGTCCCCGCCAACGTGAGCGCGGTGTTGTGCCTGGCGGAGAACCGCCCGGGCAACGCCTCCATCCTGCCGGGCGACATCTTCAAGGCCCGCAACGGCAAGACCGTGATGGTGGACAACACCGACGCGGAAGGCCGCCTCGTGCTCTCCGACGGCCTGTATGAAGCCGGCGCGCTGGGCGCGACGCATATCGTCAACCTGGCGACGTTGACGGGCGCGATGGTGCGGGCCCTCGGCCCGGCCATGACGGGTTACTTCGCCAACGATCCCGATTTCGCCCGCACCATCAAGCGGATCGGCGACGCCCAGGGCGAGAAGTTCTGGGAGCTGCCGCTGGAGGCCGAGTACCGCGAATGGATGGACGATCCGGTGGCCGACCTGAGGAACGTCACGGGCAAGAGCGAGGCGGGCGCCATCACGGCCGGCCTGTTCCTGCAGGAGTTCGTGCCCGAGGGCGCGAAGTGGTCGCACTGGGATATCGCCGGCACGGCCTTCGTCACCTCGTCGTGGAAGTACGTGAAGAACGGTGCGACCGGCTTCGGTTTGAAGACCTTGGTGGAACTGGCGCGCACGCTCGCCTGACGACACCGGATCGGGATTCGCTCCTGCTCCGAAGTCGTTGTCCTCGTCAAGGCCGGCGGCGACCGCCGGTGTCGACGTACTCGTCCGCTTCCCCCTCCAGGGGCGTCAGCCCGTCTCCCGCGCGGCGCTCGGGGAGTCCGTCGCGCGCGGCGGGTCGCGGAGCTCCCAACCGTTCGCCCGCAGGGGCGGACGCGCGGCTTTCCAGAACCTCGTCGATCTCGCGCCCCAGCGTTCCCTCCCAATCCGATCCGTAACGGTGTTCCGGGTGTTCACGCGTGGCGTGATCGATCATCTCCCGTTTCACGTCTTCATTGTTTCCACCCCGAGCCACGAAATCGCATTTGTGGTTGCCGAGGTCCTTGCAGGACAAGGTTGTGGTGCTCATGGAACCCTCCTCCGTCGTCTGTGTGACGAAGACGCGGAACCGCTTCACCCCGCCTGCCGCCGCAGTGCGTGTCCGCAGGAAAACGGAAGGTGGGAAGGAGCGGAGGAGTGCGCCTCCACGACGAATATACGCGCGACCCCTGCCGCAAAAACCGCGCGCCCACAGGTTCCCACCCGCCGCACGGGGATCGTATTACAGCGGGAGTGGGAGGAACGAGAAGCGGGAAATGAAACAGTACAGCAGTACAGTAGTAGCACACAAACAGATCCACTAAATCACGTCGTGCCAGAGCCTACAGGCGGCCAACACTTACCCTGGCTATCCATCCCGTGCGCGCGCGTTTCAAGCCCGAAGAAGGGTAGTTCTGCGTTTTACCGTTGTACCGTTGTACCGTTGTACTGTTGTACTGCTGTACTGCCGTGCTGCCGTGCTGCCGTGATGTTCGGATGCCGCACTGTCCTGAGCATCGAACATTGAGCCTTGTTGCACTGCCGCCCTCCCTACCCCTTGTCCTCTCCGGTGGCGCGGACGACGCGGTCGCGCTGCCGGTCACGCGCCTGCTGGTCGACGGTTTTGGGAGCCTGCGGCGCGGGTTCGGCGTTCTCCACCGGTTCCTCCGGGAGGCCATAGCGGCCTTGCGCGCCGCGCGCCCGTTCTTCTTCCGGTCCGGCTTCCGGAGTCACCTCGCCCTGGGCCGGCGTCGGGTGTTCCGTCCCTTCCGGAAACACGGGGGGATCACTGGTCTCTGACGAGTCGAGAGGGTCCAGCGCGTCGAAAGGATCGGGAGTCGGTTTGGTCATGGGCCACCTCCAGCAAAAAGTGTTGTTGCCGTCCAGGCCGGGGCGGACCATCCTCCCCCCTCGGGCCCGGGAACCTCTCCCGCCCCCCTACCGACCGGGGTCGCGGGGCCATCGGGAGAACCTCACCCCCAATATACAGGGTCCTCTCTTTCGGCCCATATGTCACGGCGTCCCTGGCGGCACCCATGGCGGCGCCCCTGGTGTGCCGTACAGGGCCGCGCGCCGCGGACGCCCGCACCGTCACCAAGCCCCACGCGCGCGCCTGCGGGAGCAGGGGCCGCGGAAC
The DNA here is from genome assembly GCA_964555105.1 of uncultured Bifidobacterium sp. Classification (GTDB taxonomy): domain Bacteria; phylum Fibrobacterota; class Fibrobacteria; order UBA11236; family UBA11236; genus UBA11236. The sequence continues at coordinate 7,537 of CAZKRC010000081.1, forward strand.
TACCTTTACCCCCCATGGAAAAGATCGCAGTTGTGGATTTCGGCGGCCAATACACCCACCTCATCGCACGCCGGATCCGGCAGTTGGGGGTTTATTCCGAGGTTGTTCCCGCGGATGCCAAACCTGCGGATCTGAAGGAATACAAGGGCATCATCCTCTCCGGCGGCCCCTCGTCGGTGTACGAAGCGGGCGCGCCCGCCTGCGACCCCGGCCTTTTCTCCCTCGGCCTCCCCGTGCTCGGACTGTGCTATGGCCACCAGTTGATGGCGCGCACGCTCGGCGGCGAGGTCTCACGGGGACTCGTGCACGAGTTCGGTCCCGCCGCCTTGCGCCCCGAGGCCGGCCATCCCTTGTTCCAGGGCATCTCCGCGGAAAGCATCGTGTGGATGAGCCATGGGGACGAAGTGTCGACGCCCGCTCCCGGCTTCCGCAACATCGGCGCGACCGCCGACTGCGCGCAGGCCGCCGTGGGCGACGACGCGCGCAAATTCTACGGCCTGCAGTTCCATCCCGAGGTCACGCACAGCCTCGAGGGCCAGACCATGCTCCGCAACTTCCTGTCGATCTGCGGCTGCGCCTTCGACTGGAACATGGATCACTACGTGGCCACCATCCAGGAACAACTGCGGGCGCAATGCGACGGCAAAAAGGTGTTCCTGCTCGTCAGCGGCGGCGTCGATTCCACCGTGGCGTTCGAGTTGCTCAACCGCGCGCTCGGCCCCGACCGCGTGCTGGGCTTGCACATCGACAACGGCCTGATGCGCAAGGACGAAAGCGCGGACGTGCTGGACTTCATGCACGCCCAAGGCTTCGACAACCTCAGGATCAAGGACGCGACCGACACCTTCCTCGCGAACCTGCGCGGCGTGGTCGAGCCCGAGGCGAAGCGCAAGATCATCGGCGAGACCTTCCTCACCGTGAAGGACGCCGCCATTGCGGAGCTGGATCTCGATCCCTCCGAGTGGATGCTGGCGCAGGGTACGATCTACCCCGACACCATCGAGAGCGGCGGCACGGCGCATGCGGCGGTCATCAAGACGCATCACAACCGCGTGCAGGGCATTCTCGACCTCATGGCGCAGGGGATGGTGGTGGAGCCGCTCGCGGAACTGTACAAGGACGAAGTCCGCGAGCTGGGGCGCCGCCTGGGCATCCCGGATCCGCTCCTCGACCGGCACCCCTTCCCCGGTCCCGGCCTGGGCGTCCGCCTGCTCTGTTCCGACGGAGCGGGAGGAGCGGAAAACCGGGCGGCGGAGGCCGACGCGGCCGCGCTGGGCGCGTTGCTCGAAGAGCGCGGACTCTCCGGATCCATCCTGCCCATCAAGAGCGTGGGCGTCCAGGGTGATGCGCGGACCTACGCGCATCCGGGCCTGATCCGTTTTCCCGACGTCACCTCAGGCGGCGCACGCGACTGGAAGGTCGCCGACGACATCGCGACGGCGATCCTGAACCGCGTGCGCGCGGTGAACCGCATCGTGGTGGAAACCCACGCCGTGGACGGCGTGTACACCCCCATCTCCTTGTCCTGCGACAAGGAGCATCTCGACCTGTTGCGTGAGGCCGATGCGCTGTGCACGGCGGCGTTGCAGAAGGCGAACCTTTACGGGGAGGTGTGGCAGATGCCCGTGGTACTTCTTCCTTTGACCAAGGGTGACGGCCCGGTGTTCGTCCTGCGTCCCGTCTCGTCGAGCGAGGCCATGACCGCGCGCTTCGCGGAACTGCCCTTCGCCGTGCTGGACGCGCTGTGGGAAGACCTCCGCACGCTCGGTGTGGGCGCCCTGCTGTACGACGTGACGCACAAGCCGCCGGGTACGATCGAGTGGGAGTGATGGGAAGGCTCAATGCTCAATGAGCAACGCAGCAGTACTACAGTACCAATGCAGCAGTACTACAGTAAAGAACGGCCCCCAAGAACGCACGTCCTGCCGCCTGTGCGGGTCTGTAAAATAAAGTGTGTAACGGCTTCCCTACCCCTCATGGGCAGAAAGGGCAAGAACATGCCACAGACGACCCACCCTCTCAAGGTGCCCCGGGAATCGGAAACCCCCGATATCCCCCAGGAGCTCATCGACCTTGTCTCCGCCAAGGTCAGGACCCAGCCTGCCCCTCGTTTGTGTTTCACTCTTCATTCTTAATTCTTCATTCTTAATTAAAGAGGCGTTCGCCCCCATTCGTCCACACCCTCCCGTCTTCCTACCTTGTGGCCATGGGTAACGAAACCAAACAGGAACCGGAAAAGGCCATCCTCGTGGGCGTCGCGACGCGCGAGGTGACCCCGAAACAGGCGCGCGAACATCTGGCGGAGCTGGGACGACTGGCCGACACCGCCGGCGCCGTCGTAGTGGACCAGGTCCTGCAACGGCGCAACACCTTCGACACCTCGACGCTGATCGGCGAAGGCAAGGCGAAGGAAGTGGCCGCGCTGGTGGAACAGCATGAGGCCGACATCGTGCTTTTCGACGAAGACCTCTCGGGATCACAGGCCAAGAAACTCGAGTCGCTGATCAAGGCCAAGATCATGGACCGCAGCGGCATCATCCTCGACATCTTCGCCAAGCACGCCCGCACGGCGGAAGCCAAGATCCAGGTGGAGGTCGCCCAGCTGGAATACCTCATACCGCGCCTCACGCGCGCCTGGACCCACTTGTCCCGCCAGGCCGGCGGCGTGGGCATCGGCATGCGCGGCCCCGGGGAAACCCAACTGGAAACCGACCGTCGCGCGATCCGCAAGCGCATCGCCGACCTCAAGAAAAAGCTGGAGAAGGTCGAGACCATCCGCACGTCGCAGCGCGACCGCCGCCGTCCCACCTTTCACGCGGCGCTGGTCGGCTACACCAACGCGGGCAAGTCGACCCTGATGAACGCCCTCACGCAAGCGGGTGTCGAGGCCGTGGACAAGCTGTTCGCCACC
>CAZKRC010000082.1:0-10405 GCA_964555105.1 uncultured Bifidobacterium sp.
GCGGCGGCCAGCGCCAGCGCGTGGGCCTCGCCCGCGCCCTGCTGTCGTCCGCGCCCGTTCTCTGCCTCGACGACACGCTGTCGGCGCTCGACGCGGAAACCGAGGAGGTCGTGCTCGGACACTTGCGCGGGCTTTTCAGGACGCGTTGTCTCGTGGTGGTGGCCCACCGTTATTCCGCGGTGCTGCACTGCGACGAGATCCTGTATCTCGAGAACGGTCGCGTGACCGAGCGCGGTACGCACGACGAGTTGGTGAAGCGCGGCGGCGCCTACGCGGCGGTGTGGGAAAAGCAGCGGATCAGCGAGAGCCTGGAGCAGGCATGATGACGATCCATAAAATCAGAAATCGGAAATCAGAAAGCAGAAAGAGCTTGAACGCGACATCGGTCGGTAAACGCTCCATGTGGGAAACTCCACGGTGCGCCAGTGTCCCCTTATTTCTGATTGATTCGTCCGCTGTACGGCCTCATGTCTTCGGCGCTGATTTCAGACTTCTGAGTTCCGGAGGCCTTCGTGGCTGATCCCTATCTCCATTCCGACAAAACCGCTTCCTTCCTCGACCGAAAGCTGTGGATGCGCCTGCTCGGGCTGGCGAAGGACCACAAGTGGCTGGCCATTGGCGCGTTGTTGCTGCTGCTCGTGGCCGAAGTGCTGCCGCTGTTCCAGCCGCGCGTGCTGCGCAGCATGATCGACGGCCCGATCGCGGCGCGCGATCTGGACGGCATCCTCCCCTACCTGCTGATCTTCGGGGCGGTGGCGCTCTCCGGCGGCCTGCTGGAGTACGTCCGCGTGCTCCTGACGCAGAAGCTGGGCCTGGCGGTGATCCACGATCTGCGGCTGAAGCTTTTCGGCAAGCTCAAGGGTTTCCACATGGACTTCTTCAACCGAACCCCCGTGGGACGATTGATGCAACGGTTGGGGAACGACGTGGACAGCCTGAACGGGATGTTCACCGAGGGGCTGGTCGAGCTTTCGGGCGCGCTGCTGATGATCTTCTACGCCATCGTCTTCATGTTCGTGCTCGACTGGAAGCTCGCGCTGGCGTCGCTGGTGGTGTTGCCGGGCATGCTGTACGCGACGGCGGTGTTCCGCCGGGTGGTGCGCGCCAGCAACGTGCGCATCCGCGGCTTGATGGCCGAGATGAACGCGCGCATGCAGGAAAGCCTGGCGGGCGTGAACATCGTGCGCATCTTCGGGCGCGCCCCGGAAATCGAAAAGCGGCTGGACGCGGCCAACCGCGAAACGCGCGACGCCTGGTTCCAGAACGTGCGCTACTACGCCTACTACTTCCCCACGCTCAACGGCATGACGGAACTTTCGCTGGTGCTGCTGTACCTCACGGGCGCCTGGCTGTTCTACGGCGAGTACACGACGCTGGGGACACTGGTCGCGTTCTCGTGGTACACGGGCATGTTCTTCCGCCCGCTGCGCGAAATCTCGGACAAGATCACCGCGCTGCAGTCGGCGCTGGCGGCGGGCGAGCGCGTGTTCACGCTGTACGACACCGAAGCCTCGCTGCCCGAAGGGAACATCACCACGCTGCCGGAGCCGTTCCGCATGCGTTTCGAGAACGTGTCCTTCGCCTATCCGGGCGGCCCCGAAGTGCTGCGGGACGTGTCATTTGAAATCCGGGAAGGGGAATCGGTGGCGGTGGTGGGGGCCACCGGGAGCGGGAAAAGCACGCTGATGTCCCTGTGCACGAAGTTCTACCTGCCGACCTCCGGGAAGGTTCTCGTGGGGGACCATCCGGTGGAGGAGTACTCCGAGTCCTCCCTGCGGGGCTCCATGGCGTTGATCCCGCAGGAAGTCCACCTGTTTTCGGAATCGATCGCCTTCAACGTGGCGCTGACGCCGGAGCCCGACCGCGCGCGCGTGGAGGAGGTATGCCGCCAGGTGCACGCGCACGCGTTCATCGCGCGCATGCCCGAGGGGTATGACACGGTGCTGCGCCAGCGCGGAGAAAACCTGTCCACCGGCCAACGCCAACTGCTGGCGCTGGCGCGCGCGCTGTACCAGCGTCCCCGGCTGCTGCTGCTTGATGAAGCGACGGCGTCGGTCGACACGGAAACGGAAGCGTTGATCCAGGAGGCACTCGGCACGGTGCTCCAGCAGGTCACCACCATCGTGGTGGCCCACCGCCTGTCCACCATCCGCCACGCCGACCGGATTCTGGTGATGCACAAGGGGCGGATCCGCGAAGAGGGCAACCACGCCAGCCTGCTCGCCCAAGGCGGTATTTACGCGAAACTCTATCAATTGCAGAATTTCGAGGGGGAAGCATCTTGAATCCGCACGCGGCGTCACGGCGGATCTTAATCGTGAGACTGTGATTTCGAGCGGGTTTTCTTATATTTGCCCTCCCAGTGTTTTTTGTAGAGGGGTGTCCGAGCGGTTTAAGGTACATGCTTGGAAAGCATGTTTGGAGTCACATCCAACGGGGGTTCGAATCCCCCTCCCTCTGCCATTTTTAGTGTCCACTGCCCCTTGCGGGTGTTTGGATGGAACAAGGAGCCGGTCATGTCGAAGAACCAGCATCTGTCGGTTGAGGATTGCTACGCCCGCGACGCGTCCCCGTTTCGTGCGGTGATCATGACGGCGCAGGAAGCCCGCTTCATCAATGAGCAGGCGAACCTGGGATACATCAAGCTCTCCGAGAAGCCGACCACGATCGCGATCCACAAGTTCAAGAACGATCGTCTCGCGGTGGAAGAGCCGCAGGCGGAAGACGAAGACTCCCTCGACAATTCGTTCGACAGCGCGCTTGACGGTGCGACGGTGGCCGGGTAAATCCCGCGACGCCACGATCGCCTCACCGGTCACCTAACCGATCACTCCATGGCGATCACTCCATGGTGACCGGTCTCGAAAAAGGAAGCGCTCCGGCGCTTCCTTTTTCGTTTCAACCCGCGCCCCGCCGCGGGTTGAAACGAAACCCGGGGGACGCCCCCGAACCGCCGGCGAAGCCGGCCTTCCCCACCTGGAAACAGTTTTCGATTATCCTTGTAACATATTTTAGAACGGGAACTTAGCGTTTTTAGAGCCAGCAGGGGGTGCTTTGGATCCTTTGGCACGGAGGCGCCCGGAAGTGCCTCGTCAAGGCTCGCGGAGGCACTTCGAAAGACCTATTTTCTCTTGTCTACATGTCCCTTTCCAACAAAAACATTCTCGTCGGGGTGACCGGCAGCATCGCCGCCTACAAGGCCTGTGACCTCGTGCAGCGCCTGAAGGAAAAAGGCGCGCGCGTGCGCGTGGTGATGACTCCCAGCGCGACGCGCATCATCGGGCCGGACGCGCTCGCGGCGCTCAGCGGCCAGGCCGTGTTGACCGACGCGTGGAAGGGCGTGAGCGACGGCTCCATGCCCCACATCGATGCGGCCCGCTGGGCCGATCTGTTCCTGATCGCTCCCTGTACCGCTCATACGCTCGCCGAGCTGTCGCTCGGTCTCACCGGCTCGCCGGTCTCGATGACCGCCTTGGCGTATTCCGGGCCGCTGGCCGTGGCGCCGGCGATGAATACGGTGATGCTCACCGCCGCGCCGGTCCGCGAACACCTCGACCGCCTCGCGGCGCGCGGGGTCCATGTGCTGCCGACGCTGAACGGCGCGCTGGCCTGCGGCGAGGTCGGCGAAGGCAAACTGACCACTCCGGAGGAGATCACCGCCTACGCCGCACTGATCCTCGCCGCGCCCCGTTCCGCGTCCTCCCTGGCGGGCGCGCGGGTGGTGATCTCCGGAGGTCATACCGAAGAGCCGCTGGACGGCGTGCGTTATCTCTCCAACCGCAGCAGCGGCAAGACCGCCATCGCGATCGCGCGGGCGTTCCGGCTGGCGGGCGCGGACGTGCATCTCGTGCTGGGGCGCGCCGGCGAGGCGGAACCCAACGGGATTCCGCTCACGCGCGTGACCACCAGCGCGCAGTTCCGTGAGGCGTTGCGCGCGGCGCAGCCGTCCGCGGACGTGATCATCATGGCCGCGGCCATCGCGGACTTCGTCCCGGCCGCGGCGGACGGTGCCGGGGGCACCGAGGGGACCGAGGGTTCCAAAGGCACCGAAGGCGCCGAGGGCGCTGGAAAAAGCAAGGGCGCCGCGCCCCCACAAGGTGAAAAGTGGAAGGCCTCCCGCGATCTGAAAACGCTGGCACTCTCGCCCGCGCCCAACATCCTCGCGGAGCTGGGCGCGGCCAAACCGGCGGGACAGACCCTCGTGGGCTTCGCGCTGGAGACGAAGGACGCGCTGGCGCATGCGCGCACGAAGATGCGTGAGCGCCGCTGCGACCTGCTGGTGGTGAACACGCCGCTGGCGCCCACGCCCACGCCGTCGGGCTTCGGCGAAGAGCAGGTGGAAGCGGCGCTCCTGACCTCCGGGTCGGACGATCGCGTCGCGCTGCGCCTGATGGACAAGGCCGTCCTGGCGACCGACCTGGTGCGCGCCGTGGGCGAACACCGCGGACGGGAGCAGGGCTTGCAGGGACGACAGAATCATCCGGGCCCCCGGGGCCAACAGGGGGTGCGCGCTTCCGATACGGAGCGGACCTCCGGCACGCAGCGAGGACAAGAGGCGCGTTCATGACGATGCCGTCCCCCGCCGCCGCGCGCGACGCCTATCTCGCCTGGCAGACCGAGATCGGGGGCGAGGACGTTGTCCTGGTGGCGCCCTGGGTACGGCGCGCTGCGCCCGGGGCGGGAGCGCGCGTTCCCGGAGTCGCCGCCGTCCCCGGCCGGACCAGCGGGACCGTGACAGGGGGGACCTCTGACTCCCCGTCCGCGGCGGCAGTCCCGGAGACTCCAAGGACGGCGGCGACGCCGGCGCTTCCGGAAGTCAACTTCGAGCCGATGAAACCCTTCGTCGTCCCGGGCCTGACGGGAACCCCGGGTTACGGCCCCGGTGCCGGCGCCGGTCCGGAATTCTTCAGCGAGATCGCGCAACGTCTGGCGGAGGCCGAGCGGATGCCGGCGCGGACCGGCGCCTCCCGCCCCCCAACCTCCTCCCCTGCCCAACCGCTCACGCCCGCAGGATCCCCGTTGCAGGAGTCACTGGCCGGTCTGAAGGACCTGGAGGCATACTGGGGTTTTCTGGCTGCGGAGTATCCGCGCTGGTTCACGGGAGCATCGGAGGTGACCCGGGCCTTGGGGCATGCGGCGCCGCGACTGGCGGTGGTCGAGCTGGCACCGGCGGGCGGAAGCCTGTTCGCGGGCGAGTCGGGGGCGTTGTTCGACCGCATGATGAACGCCATCGGCTTATCGCGCGACCAGATGTACCTGACGTCGCTGATGAAGTCGGCGCCGCCCCGGGGCGCGAGAACATGGGCACGCAAGGATACGGCACGCATGGTGCCGGTGCTGCTGCGCGAACTGCAGCTGGCCCAATGCGGGCTGGTGCTGGTGATGGGTGAGGCCTGCGCGCAGGCGGTTCTGAAAACCGGGCGTTCCCTCTCCGAACTGGTGAAAACACCGGTGGAGACGTCAGGGTTGTCGTTGTCCGCCACGTGGCATCCCGACGAAATCCGCGCGGCCGACGCGCAGAGGGAGAAAAGCGGGACCGCCGGCGCGGCGACCTCTCCCAAAGTGCCGCGCCCGCGGGCGACACAGGCCTGGGACCATTTGCAATGGCTACGCGGTTTGTTGCCGGCGCGGTGAGCGCGCGGCCAGAGTATGCGGCGGCATACAGTCATCCTGCGGAAAGACGCAGGGGTTTTAAACCGGCCGGGGTCACATCCCCGGTGCGGCCTGGACCGGTCACCGGAGAACCCGGCCGGTAGGATTCGAGGATCGAGATGAACGGAATTTTTCCCACACACCCCGGAAGCCCCGCTTCCTCCTTCAACGGCCCGCAAAGCGGATCGGGGCATCCCGCGCGCGAGATCGCGGGGGCCGCCCCCGCCGCATCGCCGCCGTCCGGTCTGCGCGTGCCGCCCCAGGCGGTGGAGGTCGAAAAACACGTGATCGGCGCGATGCTGCTCGATCCCGAAGCGGTGAGCGTCGCGCTGGAAAGCCTGGTGCCCGACGACTTCTACCTCGAGAAGCATCGCGTGATCTTCGAAGCCGTGGCCTCGTTGTTCGAAAAGAACGCGCCTACCGACGTGCTCACGCTCGCGGAGGTGCTGCGCAAGGCGAAGAACTTCGAGCGTGCCGGCGGGGATGCCGCCCTGCTGGAGATCTCCGCCGAGGTGGTGTCGTCGGCCAGCATCGTCGAGCACTGCCAGATCGTGAAGGAAAAGGCGATGATGCGCCGCCTCATCGCCAGCGCCACCAAAATGCTGGAGCAAGCCTACGACACGTCGCAGGATCCGGCCGCCATCATGGATCAGGCCGAGGGCGACATCTTCGCCATCAACGCCGCCAACATCAAGGAAGGTTTCCTTCCGATCAAGCGCATCCTCGGCGACACGTTCAAACTGATCGAGAGCTATTCCAAGGGCGCCGTGGTCGGCGTGCCCACCGGCCTCAAGGACCTGGACGCCCTCACGTCGGGTTTCCAGAAGACGGACCTCATCATCCTGGCGGGCCGTCCCGGCATGGGCAAGACCGCCATCGCGCTCACGATCCTCGCCAACGCGGCCATCGACTACCGCCGTACGGTGGCGTTCTTCTCGCTCGAAATGGGCCGCGAACAGCTGGTACAGCGCGTGCTGTGCGCGCAGGCCAAGGTGAACATGCACCTTTTGCGCACCGGCAAGCTCTCGCAAAGCGATTACCCCAAATTGTCGCTCGCCGTGGGGCCCATCAGTGAATCGAAGATCTTCATCGACGACCATCCGGCGTTGAACATCCTCGAGCTGCGCGCCAAGTGCCGCCGCCTCAAGGCGCAGCAGGGCCTCGACCTCGTGATGGTGGACTACCTCCAGCTGATGAACGGCGTGGGCAAGGTGGAAAACCGCCAGCAGGAAATCTCGCAGATCTCGCGCGGCCTCAAGGGGCTCGCCAAGGAACTCGAGATCCCGGTGATCGCGCTGTCGCAGCTCAGCCGTGCGGTGGAAACCCGCGGCGGCGAAGGCGAACCGAAGCTTTCCGACCTGCGTGAATCGGGCGCCATCGAACAGGACGCCGACATCGTCATGTTCATATACCGTGACGAGATGTACAACAAGGAGGCCGAGAAGGGCAAGGCCAAACTCATCCTCGCCAAACAGCGTAACGGTCCCACCGGCGACGTCCCGCTCACCTTCGTCTCCGACTACGCGGCCTTCGAGAACTACTCGCCGCGCGACCCGGGATTCTCCGCGTTCTGATAACGCAGGGTACAAGGTGCTGAGTCTTGGGTACATGGTACCGTGGAGTAGACTTCGACACGAATGAAGGAGGAAGGGAGGGGGCCAACCTTCCTTTCTCTCCTCATCTTCGTGTTTTTTCTTTGTGCGTCCCCACCCTTGCCCGACAATGCATTGTCGCATCCCCCACCCCATTGTTCTATTGTTGCACTGTTGCATTGTTTCTCACTCTTAACCCTGTACCTGGTACCGGATACCTGCGCCCACCACTCACCCCATGACCGCCCTCCTCGCCGACATCGGACTTGCCACGCGCCTGTGGCTCTCGCTCGCGCGTCGTCTTCCCCATGTCGCGCGCGACCATGCCTTGCTGACGGCCCAGATCATCCGCACCGGGGTGTCCTCCCTCCCCCTCGTGCTCATCGTCTCGCTGTTCATCGGCGCGGTCACCGCGGTGCAGGTGCGCTACCAGTTCCACGGACTCATCCCCGACACCTACATCGGCACCGCGGTGGCGAAGTTCGTCATCATCGAATCCGCGCCGGTCTTGACCTCGCTGGTGCTCGCCGGCCGCGTGGGCGCGGCCATCGCCGCCGAGATCGCCGCGATGAAGGAGAAGGAGGAACTCGCCGCCTATGAGGCCCTCGGCCTCGACCCCCTGCGCTACCTCGGTGTGCCGCGCGTGCTCTCCGGCATCATCGCCGTACCCGTGCTCACCATCATCGCCTGCCTGTGCGCCATGCTCGGCGGCTGGTTGTTGTCGCGCGCCAGCTTCGGCCTCACCACCCAGACCTACGTCCAGGGCATGCGCTTTCTCTTCAGCGGCTACGACGTGTTCGTCTGCCTGTTGAAGGCGGTGATTTTCGGGGGGGTGATCGCGTTCGCGGGGTATCACGCCGGCCTCCGGGCTTCGGCGGGCGCGCGCGGCACGGGGCAGGCCGCCATGCGCGCGGTCGTCTCCGCTTGCGTCTGGATCCTGGTGCTGGATTTTGTGTTGATCTTTGTGTTGTATTAGGCGCGTGGCGACGCGCTGACGGACCTGGGCGCACGTCGGTGCGCCCCTTCGGTGCGCCCGTCCGGACCAATCGGCATTCACCCCTGCATCCGATACCTAATATTCCAGGCCTATGCCTTTCCCCCTGATCGAACTTCGCGGTATCCACAAATCCTTCGGGGCGCAGCACGTGCTGCGCGGCGTGGACCTGACGGTGCAACGCGGGGAGACGTTGGTGATCCTCGGTGCCTCGGGCGGAGGCAAATCCGTCATCCTGAAGCACTGCATCGGCTTGCTCAAGCCCGATGCCGGCGAAGTCCGCGTCGACGGCACGGTGATCTCCTCCCCGACCACCACCGACCTGGCCACCATCCACCGCCGCATGGGCATGCTGTTTCAGGGTGCGGCGCTGTTCGACTCGATGAACGCGGGCGAAAACGTCATTTTCGCCGTGCGCGAACACAACCGTTCCCTCACGCCCGCGCAACGGCACGACATCATGGTGCACAACCTCGACCTCGTGAACCTGAAGCCCGACATCGCGACCAAGATGCCGTCGGAACTTTCGGGCGGCATGAAAAAGCGCCTCGGCCTCGCCCGCGCGCTTGCGCTCAAACCCGGGATCCTGTTGTACGACGAGCCCACCACGGGGCTTGACCCCGTCACCTCCGAGATCATCAACGACCTGATCCTCGACATGCAACGCAAACTGGACATGACCAGCATCGTCGTCACGCACGATCTCGGTTCCGCCTACAAGATCGCCGACCGCATGGCGTTCCTGTACGAGGGCCGCATCATCTTCACCGGCAGCCCCGACGAACTGCGCGCGTGCACGGATCCCCGGGTGAAGGAGTTCGTGGGTTGATTCCCTGTTGTCTGCAGAGTTGATGGTTGATTGTTGATTGTTGGTGGTTGGTGAAGAGCCATTCCCCTGATTTTCAATGCTTGGGTTTTACGGATCGCATACCTTGGTTGCAACACCACCTCGCGCGATTGACCACGTGCCGTCAGTTTGGCTCCCCACGAGCAACCAACAACGACCACCCCAAATCACTGCCTTTTTGTGCCCTGCTTTTTCGTTCCGCGTATTATATTCTCGCTATGGCCAAAGCGGATACGAAAAAACCCTCAAAATCCTCAAAAAATCTTGTTTTTGCCTGCAAGGAATGCGGCGACACCTTCCCCAAATGGGCAGGACGTTGCCCTTCCTGTGGCACATGGGACAGCCTGGTCGAGTTCCGGGATGCCCCTGCTGAAGCCGCCGTGGCGTCCCGGGGACTGGGGTCCAGCAACCTTCCGGGAGGGTTGGGGGGCGGAACCGCCCAGGGCGCGACGCAAGGCGCCGTCATGTCCCTCAAGGACGTTCCCGTTCGCGATGAACATCGCGTCTCCACCGGCATCGCGGAATTCGACCGCGTCCTGGGCGGGGGTGTGGTGGAAGGCTCCCTGGTGTTGATCGGCGGAGACCCGGGGATCGGGAAATCGACGCTGCTCCTGCAAACCGCCGCATTGCTCTCCGCCGGGGGCGTGAGAACGCTGTACATCTCCGGCGAGGAATCGCTGAACCAGCTCAAGATGCGTGCGGCGCGGCTGGAAACGCCGGGCGCGGACCTGCTCGTCGCCGCCGAAACCGACCTCAACGAGATCTTCAAGCGCGCGGCCGAAACCGCGCCGCAGGTGTTGATCATCGACTCGATCCAGACCGTGCACAAGCCCGACGTGAACTCTTCGCCCGGTTCGGTGACGCAGCTGCGCGAGGCCACGCTGGCCCTGATGGTGCACGCCAAGTCCACCGGCTGCGCGGTGTTCCTCGTGGGTCACGTCACCAAGGAAGGCCAGCTCGCCGGACCGCGCATCCTCGAACACATGGTCGACACGGTCATCTACTTCGAGGGCGAGCGGCACCACGCCTACCGCATCTTGCGCGCGGTCAAGAACCGCTTCGGCGCGACGCACGAGATCGGCGTCTTCGAGATGGGCTCCACGGGGTTGCGCCAGGTGCACAACCCCTCCGAAGCCTTCCTGCAAACGCGCGACGACCGCGCGCCCGGCTCGGTGGTCACCTGTTGTCTCGAAGGCAGCCGCCCGTTGCTCCTCGAAGTGCAGGCGTTGGTGGGCCGCACCAAGTACGCCATGCCGCAACGCGTGAGCATGGGCTTCGACCAGAAGCGCCTGACCTTGCTGCTCGCCATCCTCGAAAAGT
>CAZKRC010000083.1:0-10388 GCA_964555105.1 uncultured Bifidobacterium sp.
CGACCAGCTCCTCCCACCGTGTCGTGAAACGCGGGGTACGGTGGTCGGAGCGCGACGCCCAGCGCGCCGGGGTGCGGGGGCCTCCCGCTGAGGGCTCCGGGAGTTGGCGCGCGCCGAACCGCAGGGATTGCGTCCCGTGACGCGCCTGCAGCGCGTCGAAGGCCTTCATCAGGCGGCCTGCGCGCGCGCGGTCGACGGCATCGAAGAGGTCGGCTTGCGCCTCGGCGGGCCTCACGAGGTTGAGCAAGGTCACGCCCGCCTTTTTGTAGCGGTACCCGGGACGGAAGGCCGCCTCGAAGGCCTCCGCCGCGCGCGCGATGATCTCCGGCGTGAAGTCGGTGGCCACGGGGAACGTCAGCATCTTCACGCCGAAATACTGCGGGAGGTCCTGCCGGTGCCGGTCCGTGTACAGGTGGACGCTGAGCGCGCGCGCGGCGAGCCGTTCGCGCCGCAGGTTCGCCGCCGCGCGTTCCGCGTGGTGAAGAACCGCGGCCTTCACGTCCTCGCGGCCGGTGAGCGGCGTCGCGAACGAGCGCATGTGCGCGAGGTTCTTCTGGTCCTTTTCCTCCGCGTTCAGCGGAAGGCAGGAGAGGCCGCGCAGTTCCCTCACGGTGCGCTCCACCGTGACGCCCATGTCCTTGCGGATCGCTGCGGGATCCGCCTCTCCCAGCGCGGCGGCGGTGTGGATGCCGCGTGCCGCGAACCGGCGCGCGAGGTTCGGCCCGATGCCCCAGACATCCCGCGCCTGCAGGCGCCGGAGCAAGGAAGCCTCGTCACCCGGCATCAACACGTGCACCCCCGACTTGTCCCGCTTCGAAACGTCGTTGGCCGCCTTCGCCAGCGTCTTCGTGTTCGCGACGCCCACCGACACGGGAATGCCGGTCCAGCGGCCCACGGTGGCGCGGATGTCTTCCGCGATGGCCCGCAGCGCGGCGGGAGACGACGGCTGCAGCCGGATGAAGGCCTCGTCGATGCTGTAGACCTCGACCTCGGGAGACCAGCGGTCGAACAGGGACATCACGCGCCGCGACATCTCCGCGTACAGCTCGAAGTTGGAGGAGAGGCAGACGATGCCGTGGGCCTTGGCGAGATCGCGGAACTGGTAGTACGGCGCGCCCATGGGCACGCCCAGCGCCTTGGCCTCATCCGAGCGGGAGATGGCGCACCCGTCGTTGTTCGACAACACCACCACCGGACGTCGCGCCAGGCGCGGGTTGAACACCCGCTCGCAGCTGACGAAAAAACAGTTGCAATCGATGAGGGCGAACATGTTCAAGGGGGAATGGGGAATGAAGGATCGGGGACGGTCAGGTCTCCGCGGCGGCGAGACGTGTGCGCAGCCAGTCCGAGATGGCGGCGAGCTCCTCCATGAGCATCGTGTGTTCCTTGTCGTAGACGCGCACCTCGAGGTCGATGCCGAGGTCGCGGAGCTGGCGGAACTGGCGCGCGGCGGGATCGAACGGTACCACGGGATCGAGGCGCCCGTGGGTGATCAGGATTTTCTGGTCGCGCGCCACGGGAGACAGGGCCTCGGGATACTCTTCCGGAAACGCGACATAACCCGACACCCCCACCACGCCGCCGAGGACGTGCGGCGCGCGCAGCGCGACGTCGGTGACCATGAGGCATCCCTGGCTGAAACCGAAGAGGAAGACGTCCTCGGCCCGAACCCCCTGATCCTGGAGTTCCTCCAGCAACGAGAGCAGGAGATCGCGGCTACGCACCACGCCCGGCCGCATGTCACCGCTGTAATCGTACCAGCTGTAGCCTCCGTAGTAGGCGTCCGGCGCGTTGACGAGCAGGTAGGACAGCTCGGGAAGACGCAGGGCTTCGGGCAGGAAGTGGTAGCCGTTCAGGGAATCGCCGAGGCCGTGCAATACGACGACGACGCGTTCCCGTACCCCCGGGGTGCGGGCGGGAATGTAGCGATGGGCGAAAAGGGACGTGTTCAGCATGTGTGCAAGGTAGACGAAGGCGCGGAAGCGGGCTAGCTGCACAGGGGGGAGGCATCGGAGCGTCACAGGGGCACAGCATTACAGCATCACAGCATCACAGCAATAGAACAAGAACAATGCGGCAAGGGAACTATGCTCAAGGGGGGTGGTCCAGGAGCAGTACAGCAGTACAGCAGTACAGTATTAACGCCTGGAACAATGGATTTTTCTGATTTCCGATTTCCGATTTCCGATTTCTGATTTCTGATTTCTGACTTCTGATTTCAGTAGCGGGTCCGGGCGGAGAGGACCAGGATCGCGGCCAGGGTGACAACGAGGAACACCAGGGCGGCTTGTCCCGGGACGGAGGGACGGCGGCCGCGGGCGTATGCCGAGATCGTGTCGATGTCGCGCAGCAGGATGTTCAGCAACCGGCCGGCGATCTCGCCCCCGCGCTCGAACACGGCGCCCGCGGTGCCGACGACGCGTTGTACGGGGCCGCGGTACAGGGTGTCGATGTCGAGCGTGATCATGGCCGAGCGTCCGAGCAGGCCGCGCACCAGCCAGAATCCCAGCGCGGTCCCCACGAGCAGTTGCAATGTCCCCACCACATGGTCGGGAGTATAGGGCGCATACTTCATGTCGAACGGAAGTTGCGCGTAGATCAGGTCGGGAAACAGGCCGGTGACCAGGCAGATCAACGCGGCCGTGCCCATGGCGAGATACATGGAACGGGGGACCTTGTGCGCGACCCGCAAGGCGTCGTCGGCCTGCGCGCGCGGCCCGAAGGCCAGCCAGGGCATCTTGAGTCCGACGCTCAGGAACGTGCCCATGGAGGCCACGAGCAGGATCAATTCCACCACGGGGCGGTTCTCGTAGGCCGCCGCGGAAATCACCAGCGCCTTGCTGACGAACCCGTTGAACAGCGGGACGCCCGCGATGGAGAACGCGCCCACGAGCATGAGGAACATCACGGCCCGCAGCGGCCGTGCCAGGCCGCCGAGGTCGGAGAGACGGCCCGTGCCCACGGCGTGAATCACCGCGCCGGCGCTCATCATGAGCAGGCCCTTGTAAAAGATGTGGGCGAAGGCGTGGGCCGCGGCGCCGTTCAGGGACAGGGCCGATCCCAGTCCCACCGCGCAGACCATGTACCCGACCTGGCTCATGATGTGGTAGGACAACAGGCGCCGCATGTCGTTGGCGAGCACGGCGAAGGTGACGCCGTACAAGGTCATGGCCGCACCGATCCAGACGAGGACGTCCAGGCCCGGGAAGGTCCGCGCCAGCACGTACACCGCCGCCTTGGTCGTGAAGGCGCTCAGGAACACGGTCCCGAAAATCGAGGCGCGCGGATAGGCGTCGGGCAACCAGGCATGGAGAACGGGGGCGGCGGCATTGGTCAGCATGCCGGTGAGCATCAGCCAGGTGCCCGGTCCTCCCTGCGTCAGCGCGCCGATTTCCAGGCTGCCGGTCGCGTTCCAGTGCAGGAGGATGCCGGTGAGCAGGCAGGTGCCGCCGCCGAGGTGGAACAACAGGTAACGGATGCCCGCCCCGAACGCGGCGCGCGTCCCTCCCTGCCAGATGAGAAACAGCGAGCCCACCGTCAGCAGTTCCCAGAACAGGAACAGCGTCAACCAGTCGCCCGCGAGGGTGACGCCCAGGCCGCCCGCGGCGAGGAGCAGCGAGAAAGCGCGTGGGCCGGCGCCGCTCTCGCTCCAGGCGAAAATCGTCGCGAGGACGGCGTACAACGCGAAGGCCAACGCGAAGACGCGGCCCAGGGCTTCGACCCGGAGCACGCTCAGGGTGAGGTCGGAAAAGGTCAGGGTCGCCTGGAAGTCCGTCGGGAGTGCGGCCAGCAGCAGGACGGCGAGCAGGGTCGCGGTCAGCGCGGCGACGCGACGGCCGGTGGCTCCCAGCACCGGCATGGCGCCGGCGGCGAGGAGGAGCGGAAGCGCGGGATGCAGGTTCAGGCTAATCCCGGTCATGGTCATCCTCCGGGCGTTGCAGGAGCAGGCCGAGTCCCTTCGCGGCGCAGACCACGAGAACGCATGCGCCCACTCCGATCAGGCCCATGTATCCGGGGACGTGATGCCAGGGAAAGACCGGCCGGTAGTGCGGCGCGTGAAAATATTCGACCACGGTCAGGACCACCAGCAGGATCGCCAAGACGAAGCTCGGAAGGCTGAGGACCTTTACGTTCAAGGGACGGCGGACGGGTTTCATGGCAGGACTCCCGGCGCGGTGTCAAGATCGGGAGCGGAATGTCCGTCCGTGCTGAAGATGGCCCGGTCCCGGGGCGCGGCGGCCTCGCCGAAAATATCCGAGGACGCGGCGTGTGCCAGGGCGTATTGCGCGTTGAGGATCGCGGGAACGAGGCCGAACAGCACGACGAGCGCCGCCGTCGCGAGGAGGGGAATCCTCAGGGACAGGCGGGCGTCCGCGGGCGCGGCGGCGTCCTCATGGTCGGCGGCCTTTTCGAAATAGAAGGCACGGATGATGGGGAAGAGGTAGGCGGCCGTCAGCAGGGAGGCGCCGACGAGGATGAGCGCGTACAGGGTTTCGCCGGCGTCCAGGGCGCCGCGTGCGAGAAAGAGTTTGCTGACGAAGCCGGAAAGTCCCGGCACGCCCATGAGGGACAGCGAGGCGATGGTGAAGGCGGCGCACGTCCAGGGCATCTTGCGCCCCAGCCCCTTGAGCTGGCCGATTTCCGTATGGCGGTAGGTGGCGTAGATGGCCCCGGCGCACAGGAACAGCGTGATTTTGGCGAGACCGTGGTTGACCATGTGCAGCATCGCGCCGCTGAAACCGCGCGGCGTGAGCAGGGCAGCGCCGAACACGATGTAGGACAGGTGGACGATGGTGGAGTACGCGAGGCGGCGCTTGAGGTTTTGCTGCCGCAGGGCGATCAGCGAGCCGATCAGGATGGTGGCGATGCAGAAGGCGAGCAGGACGGAAGGCCAAGGCAGGCCGGCGAGGCTTTCGGGTCCGAACACGAAGCCGAGAACGCGCATGCAGCCGAATACGCCGGCCTTCACCACGGCGACGGCATGCAGCAGGGCGCTGACCGGGGAGGGAGCCACCATGGCCGCCGGCAGCCACGAGTGGAAGGGCATCACCGCCGCCTTGATGCCGGTGCCGATGATCGCGCAGATGAACAGCGCGCCGAGAATGCCCGGAGCCGCGGCACCCTGCAGGAATCCGCCGGCGGTGAAGGAGAGCGTTCCGGTCAGCACGTACACCCAGACGGTCGCCAGGGTCAGGAGGACGCCACCGGAGAGCGCGAAGGCGAGATAGCGTCGGGCGGCGCGCGCCGCGTCGGGCGTTTCCTTGTGCAGGACGAGAGGATAGGTGGCCAGCGTGAGGGCTTCGTAGAACAGCAGGAAGGTCAGCAGGTTTTCCGCGAGCGCCACGCCGATGGCCGCACCCACGGAGGCGGCGAAGCAGGCGTAGTAGCGCGGGCGGTGCGCGAGCCTGTTGTCGCGCACGTAGCCCGTGGAGAACAGCGTGGTGATGAGCCAGAGGCCCGAGGCCAGCAGGGCGAAGGTGAGGCCGAGGGCGTCGGCGCGGAACGAGAGGTCGAGGCCGGGCGCGAACGTCACGAGGGTGAGCGCCGCGTCCCGGCCCGCGCGCAGCCCGGCGAACAGCTGGGCGGTGGCCAGCAGGGTCACGCCCGCCGCGACGAAACTCCAGAGTTCGGCGCGGGCGGGCCGCGCGCGGGCCGGCGACGCGATGGCCAGGGCGCCGACGAAGGGCGCGAAGACGGACAGCAGAAGCCACAGGGTGTCGGTGGTCATGGGTCAGAATCCCTCCGGGAGCGCGGCGTGCACGAGGCGCGTCACGACGGAGGCGTTCAACAGGCCGAAGAGGATGAGCGCGACGGCGAAGCCCAGGCCCGCCGCCAGGTATCCGGGGGAGCCTTCGGCGCGGGAGGCGGAGCGCTCGGCGGAGGCGGGAGCCGCCGTTCCGTTCGCGAACAACAACGGCTCCATGATGCGGAAGACGTAGCCGGCCGTGATCAGCGTTCCGAGGACGATGGCCGCGACGAACACCCATCGTCCGGCCTCGATCGCGCCCATCAGCACGTACCACTTTCCGAAGAAGCCGGCGAGGGGAGGCAGGCCGATCAGGGATACGCCCGCGATCGCGATCAGCGTGATGGTCCACGGCGCCCGCCCGCGGAGGGTGCCCAACTGGTCGATGCGGACGACACCGAAACGGGTGAAGGCGGCGCTTGCGGCGAGGAACAGGGCGCCTTTCATCAGGGCGTCATTGGTGAGGTGGAGGATGGCGCCGGTCAGGCCGTCGCGGTTGACGAGGCTGATGCCCACGGCGATCAATCCCATCTGGGAAACGCTGGAATAGGCGAGCATGCGGCGCAGATCGGTCTGGGCGAAGGCCAGGATTCCGCCGGCCACGATGGCCACGACGCCGGCCCAGCCGAGCGCCTCCAGCAGCAGCGCGAGGTCGATCGCGAACCAGGCGTCGCCGTAGACCCAGACCAGGATGCGCAACAGGGCGTAGGCGGCGACCTTGGTGACGAGGGCGGCCATCAGGGTCGCCGCGGGCGTGGTGCTGGCGGAATACGCCGGAGGCATCCAGCCGTGCAGGGGGAACAGCGCCATCTTGATGCCCAGCCCCGCGGTGATCAGTGCGGCGCCCATCACCGCGAGTTGCGGCGGCGCGCCGGCGAGGCGCGTCGCGACGTCGGCCATGTTCAGGGTGCCGGTGCCGGCGTACACGAAACCGACGCCCAGCAGGTAGAGCGAGGCGCCGAGGCTCCCGATCAGCAGGTAGTGAAGGCCGGCGCGGGCCGCACCGGGGCGTCCGCTGCCGGCGAGGGCGTAAGCGCTGAGCGACGTGACTTCCAGATGCACGAACATGTTGAACAGGTCGCCGGTCATCACCATGCCGGTCATTCCCGTGACGAGCAGGAGCGTGAGGGCGTGGAAGGCGGTCTCACGCCCTTCGAACTCGGTCGTGACCGCGGTCCGCATGCCGAGCAGCAACAGAAAGGCACCGCCCGACACCAGCACGGCCATCAGCACGGTCAAGGGATCCATGACGAACTCGATCCCCAGCGGAGGCGCCCAACCTCCCAGATGGGTGTGGAGACTCCCGGTGGCCAGCACCTGTCCGCCCGCCGCGATCGCGAGGCCCGTCATGAGGCCGAGGGACGTCAGCGAGATGATGCGCGCGGCGCTTCCCCACCACCATCCCGCCATGGCGCAGAGCAAGGCCCCGCTGAAAGGGACGAGAAAGATCAGGATCGGGAGCATCGACGTCACGTTTTGCCTCGCGCGGGCTTTTTGGGTTCACGGGGACGCGCGGTTTCCTGCAACGAGCCGTTCTCGATCTGGATGCGCCGCATCATGCTCAGGGCGACGCCGAGCAGGGCGACGCCGACGACGATCGCCGTCAGCATCAGGGCGTGCGGCAGGGGATTGATGTAGGGAGCGGTGGAGTCTTCGAAAATGATGGGAATGGTGGCGTTCTGCCGGACGCTGAGGAGCACGAAGAAAAAAATGACGCCGGTCTGGATGAGGTACAAGCCGACGAAGGACAACAGGACGTTGCGCTGGGCCAGCATGAAGTAGGCGCCGGCGGTGACCGGCAACACGAAGAGCAGATACGGGGCCCGTTCGATCAGGAAGGGCAGAAGGGTGTCGGTCACGCCATCTCTCCCGTGTTTTCCGAAACGACTTCGTTGTCCCTTTGTTCCGTGGTCCGGATGTCGCGGCTGAGGCTGTAGTAGATGGACACCAGTCCGCCCGCCACGGCCAGCGTCACGCCGACTTCGATTAGCATGATGCCGAGCGAACGTTTTTCGGCGACGGCCATGTCGCCCAGCGGCAGGGCGGAGTAATCAAGGAACGGCGAGCCCGTCAGCATGGACACCATGCCGATCCCGGTGAAGATCGCGACGCCGGCCGCGGCCATGACCGCCGCGCCGTGCTTTCCCACCGTGAGGAACCAGCGGCTGCGGGAGTTCGCCAGCAGCGGCAGGATCATGGAGCAGGCCAGCAGGGTGCCTCCCTGGAACGCGCCGCCGGGGCCGTAGTGGCCGTGCGCGATGACGTACAGGAGGTAAACCTGGAGCCCGGCGATGAGGGGCCCCAGCATGTTGCGGAGGATCAGGTTGTCGAACGGGTGTTTTTTCTTCACGGCGGCGGCTTCCTTCCTCCGGGATCACGGATGCCGGCCACGAGCATGCAGGCCAGGGCGGCCGTGAGCACCACCGCGGCCTCGATCAGGGTGTCGAAGCTGCGGTAATCGGCGAGGACGGCCGTGACGAGGTTGGGCGTGTGCATGTCCGCGAGGCTGTTCTCGATGTAGTACGGGGCGACATGCCGGTTGGGAGGCGCCTCGGCCGCGCCGAAGGGGTGCAAGGCGCCCACGCCGGTCATCAGGACGCCGCCGATGCCGAGGGCGACCAGCGCGCCGAGGGCGCGCTTGGGCCGCGAGGCGAGCCTGATCTCGCGCGTGTTCACGCGCTTCAGCAGAAGCATGAGCAGGATGGTGGAGATGCTGGAGCCCACCACGATCTCGGTGAAGGACACGTCCACGGCCCCGAGCAACGCGAACCCGACGGCGATGAACCCGCTGTACGTACCCATGAGGATCATCACCGCGTACAGGTTGCGGGCCCGCGCCAGGGCGAGGATGGTCAGGCTCATGAGGGCCAGCAGGGCGAGCGCCAGCAGCGAAGGGTGGGTCATGTCCGGTCCTCGTCCCCGGCGGGGCCGGTTTCCGGGCCGCCCAGGGTTTTCGGGCCGTCCTGGACCTTCAGTTTCACTTTGGCGCCCGGGCGCGGCTTGTGGGAGATCCCTTGCGTCTCCGGCGACGGGATCTGGCCGGAGTCGAGCGCCGCGCGCGCCAGCAGGTGGCCGACGAGGGGGCTGGTGCCGTAGAGGAACACGATGCACAGCAGCAGTTTGCCCGCGATGAGGCCGGGACCGACGTGGACGGCGGCACCGATGAGAAACAGCGGGACGCCGAGGGTGTCGATCACGGCGGTGATGTGCAAGCGGCAATACACGTCCGGCAGGCGGACGAAGCCCAGTGCCGCCGTGAGCACGAAGAACAGGCCGAGGAACATCAACCCCAGGCCGATGCTTGCGGACCAGGCCGTCCAGGCGCCGGGGATCATTCGGGATCCTCGCTGAGGAAGCGGCGTGATGTGTGGCGCGCGACGATCAGGGTGGTGAACAACGTGAGCAGGAAGACGGCGAGTGCGGTGTCCACGAACATGTCCACGCGGCCCTGCAGGACTCCCAGGATGACCATCATGGCGGGAATCAGGGTTCCCACCGCGTTCAGGCCCGCGATGCGGTCATAGGGCGTGGGGCCCGCCACCACGCGCCACAGGAACGGGGTGGTCAGCGCCAGCAAGGCGAGGAGAAGGATATACAGGGCGGCGGCGTGTAGCGACATGGGGCGGGGCGCGGTCTCGGGTTCGGGTTAACGGAAGATCTTCGCTACGTGGTCTTCCATGATGTGGTTTTCCAGTTCGGCGGCGTTGTCGGCATCCAGCGCGTGGACCAGCATGGTCTCGGTATCGATGTCGACGGTCAGGGTGCCCGGCGTCAGGCTGACGGCGCAGCCCAGTTCGGTCAGGGCGCGCTCGTCCGTCATGCCGGGAGCGATGCGGATGAAGCGCGGGCGGATCGTGAGGCGCGGAGACCACACCATGCGCACGACGTGCAGGTTCGACAGGATGATTTGCCAAAGGTGCCAGGGCAGAAACGAAATGAAACGCAGGATCGGGAAGGGGCGCTCGCCTTTCCAGGGAAAGGTGTCGGCCGCGATGGCGAGCGCGCCGATGAAGCCTATGAGGATGTATTTGGTTTCGGTACGTCCCGAAAGCAGCATCCAGATCCCCATCAGGGCCGCCACGACGATTCCGTAGCGCGCGAGCTTTACGAATTTCGGATTCGGCATCGGTGGTAGCCCTTCACGCTCTGCTACGGTGGTGCATGCCCCGCGCCCGCGAAAGGCGCGCATACACGCGTGGTCGATTCTGGAGGTCCCGTCAGTCGGCCAATCCTTGGGACTTCCGCAAATCTATAAAAAACGGGGTTCCGGTACACCCGAGGCCCGTTTTTTCATCCCCCGCACGGCGTGCGGGGCTTGGTCGGCTCAGCGTTCCTGCAGGCGCGCGATGCGCATTTCAAGCGGCGGGTGGGTGGAGAGCAAGGCGACGAGGCGCGACCGCTTGCCGGAAATCTTCAGGGTGTTCAGCGACGCATGCTGCTCCTCTTCCGGTACGGGACGGTCGTACACGCGCTGCAACCCCTGGAGCGCCGCGACCATTTTGGCCTTGCCGGCGTACAGCGCACCGCCGCGGTCCGCACGGAACTCGCGCAGGCGCGAGAACCAGGCGACGACGACGGATCCGAGCAGGCCGAACACGATCTGGAAAACCATCACCAGCATGAACTGAAGCATGACGCCGCC
>CAZKRC010000084.1:0-10143 GCA_964555105.1 uncultured Bifidobacterium sp.
CCGTTGTACCGTTGTGCCGTTGTGCCGTTGTGCCGTTGTGCCGTTGTGCCGTTGCACCGTTTCGCTGTTGCGATTGTAACGATCCGGTTTAGACGCGATGCCACGGTGACGACGCTCCGGGGCTTTGGCTTCGTGGCCCCCTCTCCGTGTGGTCCGGCTCCCCCGTCGTTTTTCTCACGATCCAGGTGACGACGCCGAAGAGCTGGAAGTCGGGGAGCGTGTGCGGATGCAGCATCGCGTGTCGCGGGTTCTCCGCGCGCAGAATGACTGCGGGCGTAGCGCCGCCTTGTGAGAAGCCTTGTGAGGGGCCTTGCGAGAAGTCTTGAGGAGAATCCCCTGGCGTGGCGCGCGCGGTACCGGGGCGCCCCTCCGTTCCGGTGGTTCCGGCCGGGAGGCGATCCCACCGCCGCGTGAGCCAGCGTCCGTCGGCGGACGCGACCACGATGTGCCCGGGCCGCGGTGTGAGGGAGCGATCCACGACGAGCAGGTCTCCGTCGTGGATGAATGGGGCCATGGCGTCTCCGCGCATGCGCATGAAGAAGGTGGCGGCGGGCCGGGCGACCATCAGCGTGTTCAGGTCGAGCGGGGCCTCCGCGTGATCGCGGGCCACGGCGGCGAATCCACGAGGTGAAGCAGGGTGCATACACCCCCAAGATACTGCTCTTGTGAGCAGTATTTCCAGCTGCCCAAACCCTTGAAATTTCTAAAATTTCGCCACTAACGTCCCGGCTTCACGGATTTCCGGGACTTCGGGACCGTTTTCCGGGCGGGGCGCGCGCGCTTCTTCCCGGCGTCGTGGTCGTCGCGACCCGTGTCCTTCAGGACCTGCTCCAGCGCCTTGAGTGACGGCAGCTTTTGCTTCAGGGTCAATACGGGAGTGAACAGGTCCCCGATTTTCTCCACACGCTTCAGCAGGTCCTCCGCCTCGAACGACAGGGCGGAGGCCTTTTTCCGTTTCAGCGTCGACGCGACCTCGTCCCACGTGAACGGCGTCGACACCGTGGGCCGATCCCTGGCGCGCAACGAGTAGACGTTCACCGTGGTTTTGTGGTCGTCGTTCTGGCTCCAGTCGACGAACACCTTGCCCTTGCGCAGCGACTTCCGCATGACGGAGGTCACGCGCGCCGGGTCTTCCGCTTCGAGAAGTTCCGCCATCCTGCGCGCGAAGGCCTTGGTCTTGTCATAGGTGACGGCCGTATGCAAAGGCACGTAAACCTGCATGCCCTTCGAACCCGAACTTTTGGGAAAGGCCCGCAGGCCGAGCGCGTCGCAAATCTCCCGCAGCCGCAGCGCGACGCGGCAGCAGTCGAGGATGTCCGCCGGCGCACCGGGGTCGAGATCGAAGGCCAAAAACTGGGGGCGGTCGATGCGCGGCGCGACATGCAGAAAGGTATGGAGTTCCAGGTCCGCCAGGTTGGCCGCCCACACCAGCGCCGCGAGGCCGTTCATCAGGCAGTACGGGATGTCGGTGCCGTCGGAGCGCGGCACGTCCGCGGTCTTCACCCACGCGGGGCGCGGCGGACAATTCTTCTCGTAGAAGAAGAAACCTTCCACGCCGTCGGGATAGCGCTTCAACGTGAGGGGACGGTTCTTCAGGTATGGCAACAGATGGGGCGAGATGCGCACGTAGTAGTCGATCACCTGGCCTTTGGTGAACCCCGTGCGGGGATAAAACACCTTGTCGAGGCTGGAGACCTCCACCTGCTTGCCGTCGATCTCCAGCACGGTCTTCTTGCGGTCAGCCATCGGCGGCCTCCTCGCGACGGACCGCCGTCGCCTTCTTGTCTTCGCGCAGGCCCACGAACACGGGATGACGCAGCTTGCCGTCGCGCGTCCACTCGGTGAAGCGGACCTGTGCCACCAGCACCGGATCCAGCCAGTGACAGCGTTTCATCTCCGTCGCGGTGATGCCGCCTCCGTAACGCCCGGTGCGGGCTTCGGGAAGATCGGGGAACGGACAGGAGGCGCGTACGAGCGGTTGAAACATGCGGTGCAGGGAGCGCAGCGAGGCGGTGTTGAATCCCGTCCCCACCTTGCCCGCGAAAATCAGCTTCCTCCCCGCGTACACGCCCACGAGCAACGCGCCGAAATGCGTGCGTCCGCCCGCGGGAGCGGTGTATCCCCCCACTACGAACTCCTGCTCGCGCACGGTCTTCAGCTTGACCCACGCGCCGCTGCGACGCCCGGTCTCATACCGCGAGCCGACGCGCTTGCCGATCAGTCCTTCCAGGCCGAGGCGGCGAGCCTGCGCCAACAATGCGTCGCCCTCCGTGCCCACGGTTTCGGAAAAGCGCAGGACTCCGCCCGGCTTGCGCAGGAGTTTCTTCAGTCGCATGCGTCGTTCCTCCAGCGGCCGCTCGCGCAAATCCTCTCCCTCGTGTTGCGGCAGGTCGAAGGTGTAATAGAACAGCGGTGCGTTTTCCTCACCGGACTCCTGCTGCTGCAACAACGGGAACGACGTGATGCCCTGCGGGTTCATCGCGACGATCTCCCCGTCGATCACGGTATTGCGCGCGTTCAGCTTCGTCAACGCCTCCACCACTTCGGGAAACTTCGCGGAGAAATCCTTGTGGTTGCGCGACAGCAGCGTCGCGTGTCCTGCATTGTCCACAAACGCCAGGGCACGATATCCGTCCAGCTTGATCTCGTAACGCCACTCTCCCGAAGGGACGGTGGCGAGGAGTTTGGCCATCATCGGTTCGAAAAACGGCAGGACTTTTCCGGAGGATTTTCGGGATTTCGGGGGGGGCGGGGGGGGCGCGCCGGGCGGGGCAAACAAGACCGGGGGGGGTTTTGGGGCCGTGGGGGGGCGGGGGGGGGCGGGGGGGGTGGTTGGGGGGGGGGCGGGCGCCACGGCCGTCCCGGGGAAACCTTCCCGGGCGCGGTTTTCGGCCCGTGCGCCGCGCGGGGGGACGCGGGGGACTCCCGGGGTTCGGGGTTCGCGGCGCGTGCGGGTGACGCGCCGCCTTGAGCGATCATCCGCAGGCTTTTACCCGACAGGGCGGACGTGTCGTCCGCCTTGCGGGACACCGGCTTCATGTCCGCGCCGCCCCGGATCAGCAGCCACTGGTTAGGCGCGTCTCCGCGCCGCGTTCGTACCAGGTACCACTCGCCCTTGAGTTTTTTTCCCGAGAGCAGGACGTGGAGTTTGCCCGCCGCGAGGTCCTTGAGGGGCGTGGGGCTGAGCGGCTCAAAGGTCCCGATGTCCCACACCATCACCGTGCCGCCACCGTATTGACCCGGGGGGATGACGCCCTCGAAGTCGAGGTAGGAGACCGGGTGATCCTCGACCTCCATTGCGAGCCGCTTTTCGCCCTTGGCGAAGGGGGGTCCCTTCGGAACGGCCCACGACTTCAGCACGCCGCCGAGCTCGAGACGGAAATCGTAATGAAGGTGCGAGGCGGCGTGCTTCTGGACGACGAAGCGCCGCGCGGTGCCGGGGGCACGGCGCGGCGCCCGGGTGGAGGCCGGCTCGGGGGTTTTCCCGAAGTCGCGTTTCTCGTGGTAGCGTTTCAGTGCCATGCAGGGCCTGCTTCGGGAATGTTCGCCGTGGTCCGGATGTCCAGGGAGGTTCGACGGTCAGGCGGCCTTGCGCCTCGTCACGTTTTTGCTGGCGGCTTTGGCGGCGGCTTTGGTGGCGGTTTTGGCGACGGTTTTGGAATTTGCTCTGGTGGCGGGGGCGCGCCGGGTGCCGCCGGCCGTTTTGTCCTTCTTCGCGGTTTTTTTCGCGTGACGGACGACGGCCTTGGCGTGTTCGGTGCGTGACTTCCCGTCTTTCGCGGCTTCCCGGATGCTGCGTTGCAGGACATCGGCGAGATCGATGATGTTGCCTGCGGCCTTCCGTCGACGCGGAGCGGGGGCGGCTCCGCTTTCTCCCGTCTCGATCTTCGTCTCGATCATTTGTTCCAGCGCTTCACGATATTCGTTCGTATAATGCTCCGGGTTCCACTTTTCCGACATGCTGTTTATAAGCTGAAGCGCCATCTTCATTTCCGGTTTGCTGATGGTCTTGGTCGCCGGCGGTTTGAACTCGGACACATCCCTGATTTCGTCGGGGAAGTGCATGAGCTCCAGCATCAGACCTTTTTCCTGCGGCTTGATGGCGGCGAGATGTTGGCGCACCTTGATCACCACCTTGGCGATGGCGATCTTCCCGGAAGACGCCAGCGCTTCCCGCAGCAGGGCATACGCCTTGTCGCCGCCTTTGCCCACTTCCAGGTAATAGGGTTTGTAATACAGCAAGGGGTTCACTTCGGACTGCTGTACGAAGTTGAGGATGTCCACCGTCTGGGTGGCTTCCACATCGACGCGCTTGAAGTCCTCGTCCCGGATGACGACGAACCGCCCTTTCTCGTATTCGTATCCCTTCACGATGTCGTCCCACGCGACTTCCTTCCCGTCGTTTTCGGCAACGCGCTTGTAGTTGACGGGACTGAGATCCTGCTTCCGCAGCAGGCGGAACTTGAGTTCGTCGCGCTGTGCGGCGGGATACAGGGATACCGGAATCGAAATGAGTCCGAAGCTGATGGTTCCTTTCCAGATGGCTCTCATGAATCCTCTCGCGTCTTCCGTTCGTGTCGGGCGTCCGACGGTTTCCGTACGGCGCCCTCAACGCGGATGATGATCCCTTCGTCCCCGCCCAACCCCAGCGTGCCCGTCACGCGTTCCCCTTCCCGTTCCGGGATCGTGCCGACCATGATCGTGCCGTCCGGAACGTTCCGCTCCACCTGACAGGGCTTGTGCGTGAGGTTCACCGCGATCAGCAGGCGTTGACCTTCATGTTCGCGCATGAAGACGATGACCTGCGTGTCCGCGTGAAAGGGGGCGTAGGAGCCTTCCGCGAGCACCGGATCGTTCGTGTGCATGTCGATCAGACGTCGCTGGAAGTTCAGCATGGAGTGGGGATCGCCTTCGAGGGCGTCAACGTTGATGCGGGGGTAGGCGCGGTCCAGCGGCAACCACGGCTCGGCCTCGGTGAACCCTGCCCCGGGCGTGTCGTTCCATTGCATGGGGGACCGCGCGGGATCGCGGCTGAGGTTTTTGCCGGGCATGTTGAGGCCTTGCGGGTCGCGCACCTGGTCGGGGGCGATGGGGACGTCCCGCATGCCGATTTCGTCGCCGTAGTAGATGGTCGGAGTCCCGCGCAAGGTCAGCAGCAGAAGCGCGGCGGCCTTGGACTGGTCGGCCCCGACGCGGCTGGCGATGCGCGGCTTGTCGTGGTTTCCCAGTACCCAGTTGGGCCATCCATGCGCGGGGAGCGCGCCTTCGTACTGGTCTATGGCCGCCGCGATCGTGGGTGCATGCCACGGGAGCGTGATCAACTGGAAGTTGAACGGCATGTGGAGGCCGCGGTTGTCGTCCGTGCCGTAGTACGCCATCATGCGGTGGACCGGGAGGTAGACCTCGCCCACCATCATGCGTCCGGGGTATTCGTCGATCACGCGGCGCATGCGGCGCACGATTTCATGAACCTCGGATTGGTCGGCCGAGTAGGCCGGGAGAAGCCGGTCGTAGTCCGGGAGCCCCGGATGGTAATCGGGGTTGGGGGGATTGTCCCGAAGGTGGGAGTCCTTGATCAGATGGGCCAGCGCGTCCACGCGGAACCCGTCCACGCCGCGGTCGAGCCAGAACCTGAGGACGTCGAACATCGCCTTCTCGACCTCCGGCTTCCGCCAGTTGAGGTCGGGTTGTTCCTTCAGAAAGGCGTGGTAATAGTATTGGCCGGTGGCTTCATCCCACTCCCAGGCGTTGCCCCCGAAGTGCGCCAGCCAGTTGTTGGGGGGCCCTCCGTCTTCGGCGGGATCCTGCCAGAGGTACCAGTCGCGTTTCGGGTTGGTACGGGAAGACCGGGATTCCACGAACCAGGGGTGCTGTTCCGACGTGTGGTTGGGGACGAAGTCGAGCAGCAGTTTGATGCCGGCGTCGTGAAGCTCCCGGAGCAATGCGTCGAACTCTTCCAGGTCTCCGAACAAAGGGTCGACGTCGGTGTAGTCGGCGATGTCGTAGCCGAAGTCGGCCATGGGCGACGGGAAGATGGGAGAGAGCCAGACGGCGGCGACGCCCAGTTCCTTCAGGTATCCGATGCGTTGCCGGATGCCGGCGAGATCGCCGACGCCGTCACCGTTGTAATCCTGGAAGGATCGCGGATAGATCTGGTATATGACCCCGTGTTTCCACCATAAGGATGCATCACTCATGCCTCGCCTCCTGCGTGCCCCACGCGGGCCTCGCTTTTAGTCTACGAGGGAGAGGAGCGGAAGAACACGATGGCTACGAACCGTTACGGAACAGCAGTCGCTATCAGGGGCGTGGCAGGTCGCACGGAGGAGATGGTATGTCCATCCAGGCTGTTTCCGAAAGCGGAACATATGATGGAGGCCGCAAAGTGCGCAACCGACTCCCGATTCCCTACCCTTTCTTCGCCCGCAACTCCAAACCCCGCACGATCACGTAGGCGATCAACGCGAAGACGAAAAACACGAGCAACAGCCAAGCGATGCCCTGCAACGATTCGATGATCGTGCGGTACACCTCCAGAGTCCAGCGATTGGCGTTGAGAACCAGGGGAACGCCTCCGAGGTCCGGCTGCCAGCGTTCGGGATTCACGTAACGCTCCAGGTCGTACACGCGCACGCCCTTGGAGATGCCCACCACATAGATCGCGAAGGTCAGGTACTTGAGCCACGCGGTGCTGATCGCGTCGGTGATGATGCGCTTCAGGATGCCGTCGATCGATGGCGCAAACAGTCGCACGGTCAGGGCTGAGACGCCGAGCGCGACGAGGAAGGTGACGATGAGGAGGGAGAGGAACATAAGGGGAAAATATGAAATCAGAAATCAGAAATCAGAAATTTGCGCCGCAGGCATGAGGCCGCGAAGTGGACGCATCAATCGATAATCAGGGGGAAAGCTGCCGGAAAGTCCAAAACAACGCGAAGTTGGGATGTGTTGGGGACGCGGAGGAAGGCGCGGGGCCTCAGGGGATGAGGAGGGCGGAGTTGGTGATGTGGAGGGTGAGGGTTGCGGACTTGACCACTTGGTCCACTTTCCCGACGAAGCGGACCTCGAAAACGGAGTCGCGAAAACCCTGAATTGAATCGACGCCGATCCAGTTGGTGTTGAAGAACTTGAATCCGGCAGGCACGTCCTGGTTCACGAAATTGTGGCCGGCGGGCAACGTGTCGCCCGTCTGCGTGAGGATGTCCGTGGTGAAGTACACTGAATCCGGGCGGAAATAAAACTCGCAGCCTCCGCAACTCAAGGCCGCTTTTACGGTTTTGGCGCTTTTGGTCAAGGCGTCCCGGGAGGGCTGCAGGGAGACGGAAAACCCGGGGGCGTCCACCAGGTTCGAATCGGAGTGTGGTTGCTGCGGGAACTCTCCCGTGGAGAGGGACAGGGAATACGCACGTGCCGAGCATGGAGGTTCAAATGCGTCGGAACAGGTTTCGTCCAGCGGCGTGTCGCACGCGGCCAGAAGAAGGGCGGTCGCGCCGAAGGTCCTCGTCAGGGCCTTTCGCATGCGGGCGGTGCGCTGCGCGTGATGGTGTAACGATCGGGATGAATGCATGACGAGAAGATAATCTCAACCGTCTCCCCGTGATCCGTTGCACACGCATCAAATAAAAGGGGGAAATAAAAAAGCGGCCCCCTTCCGGGAAGCCGCTCTTTTTTCCGTCCGTTGCCGGAGGGGTGTTCAGGGCGTGCGGCTCAGTTCGCTTCCGCGGCTTCGACCGTCCACGTGCTGCCGGAGTTGAACAGCCTGTCGAGGTCCGCAGGCGTCTTGGCCTTGGCGGCATCGACCTGGGCCTTGGCCGCTTCGTGGAACGTGGGGCGCTCCACCTGGCGGAAGATGCCCACCGGGACCGGGTACTCGGGGTGTGCGAAGCGCGAGAGCAGGAAGGCCAGCGTGCCGCTGGGATCCTTCACGTCGTGGGTGACGACTTCGCCGTCGGCGGGGTTTTCCTTGACGGCCAGGCCGAGTCCGTTCAATACCAGTCCCTTGTCGTTTTCCTTGCCGAAGCGCAGGGGCTCGCCGTCCTTGAGGTACAAGAGATTTTCCTGCTTGGTCTGGCGGCCGTAGTAGGGCTCGTGGACCTTGTCGGCGAAGATGACGCAGTTCTGCATCACCTCGATGAGGGCCGTTCCCTTGTGCGCGGCCGCGGCGGCGAACACCTCGGTCATGTGCTTGACGTCGTTGTCGCTGGTGCGCGCCACGAAACTGGCCTCCGCGCCGAGCGCGAGGCTGACGGGAGACAGCGGCTGGTCGACGGAACCGAACGGCGTCGACGGGCTCACCGTGCCCACGGCGGAGGTGGGGGAGTACTGCCCCTTGGTCAGGCCGTAGATGCGGTTGTTGAACAGGATGATCTTGAGGTCGACGTTGCGGCGCAGGGCGTGGATGAAGTGGTTGCCGCCGATCGCGAGGCCGTCGCCGTCGCCGGTGATGACCCACACCTGCAGGTCGGGGTTGGCCAGCTTGACGCCCGTGGCCACCGCGGGGGCGCGGCCGTGGATGGTGTGGAACCCGTAGGTGTTCATGTAGTAGGGGAAGCGGCTGGAACAGCCGATGCCCGAGACGAACACGAAGTTTTCCTTGGGAATGCCCAAGGTAGGGAGCACGCCCTGGACGGCGGTGAGGATGGAGTAGTCGCCGCAACCGGGGCACCAGCGGATGGCGACCGGAGACGCGAAATCCTTGCGGGTCAGCGGGGCGGGGGCGACGGCGGGCGTTTCAACAGTGCTCATGACAGGGCCTTCACGATACGTTCGAATTTGTCGACGAGATAGGAGACGCGGAAGGGTTTGCCGCGGACGAGGTTGATGCCTTGGGCGGGGACCCCGTACACACCGGAAATCAACAGGCGGAGCTGCCCCATGTTCAGTTCGGGGATGACCACCTTCTTGTAGGAACCGAGGATCTGTCCCAGGTTGGCCGGAAAGGGGTTGAGGTACTGGATGTGGGCGTGCGCCACCTTGATCCCGTTGTTGTTGCAGTCGGTGACGGCGGTCGAGACCGCTCCGTAGGTTCCGCCCCAGGAGACGACCAGCAGGTCGGCGGAGGCATCGCCTTCCACCGTCTGGGCGGGAATGTCCTTGGCGATGCCGGCGACCTTGGCGTGACGCTCGCGCGTCATCGAGTCGTGGTTTTCGGGATCGTAGGAGATCTTGCCGGTTTGCTGCGCCTTTTCCAGGCCGCCGATGCGGTGTTCGAGCCCCGGCGTGCCGGGCACGGCCCACGGGCGCGCCAGCGTTTCCGGGTTGCGGAAGTAGGGCAGGAACTCGCCCGTTCCGGTTTCCTTGGCGGCCGCGCGGTTGGTGGGAATTTCGGGCAGGTCGCCGGCATGGGGGATCAGCCAGGGCTCGGACCCGTTGGCGATGTAGCCGTCGGTGAGCAGCACCACGGGGGTCATGTACTTGAGCGCGATGCGGGTCGCCTCGTAGGCCATGTAGAAGCAGTCGCCGGGCGAGCGGGCGGCCACGATCGGCAACGGGCTGTCGCCCGAGCGGCCGTACATGTTCAGCAGCAGGTCGGACTGTTCGGTCTTGGTGGGCAGGCCCGTGCTGGGGCCGCCGCGCTGGACGTCGATGACGACCATGGGCAGTTCGGTCATCACCGCGAGGCCCATGGCTTCGGACTTGAGGCAGATTCCGGGACCGGAAGTCGCCGTCACGCCCAGTCCGCCACCGTAGGCCGCGCCGACGATGGAGGCCATCGCGGCGATTTCGTCTTCGGCCTGGAAGGTGGTCACGCCGAAGTGCTTCTGGCGCGAAAGTCCGTGGAGCACGTCGGAGGCGGGAGTGATGGGATAGCTGCCGTAGACGATCTCAAGTCCGGCTTTCCGCGAGGCGGCGATGAGGCCGAACACGGTGGCCTCGTTGCCGGAGATCTTGCGGTACTTGCCGGCCGGCAACTGGGCTTTCTTCACGCGGTAGCTGCTGGCGAACAGTTCCACCGTTTCGGCGTAGTTGAAGCCGGCGAGCAGCGCGGCCTGGTTGGCGGCGGCGATCTCGGGCTTGTCCTTGTACTTGGACTTGGGGCCGAACTTGCTCTGGAGCCATGTGAGGGTGTGCTCCACCGGGCGGTCGTACAGCCAGTACATCATGCCGAGGGTGAACAGGTTCTTGCACAGCTCGGCGGCGCGG
>CAZKRC010000085.1:0-10099 GCA_964555105.1 uncultured Bifidobacterium sp.
TTCCCGCGTGACAGTGGTGGGCACGGTGGACGCGTTGTTTTTGGAAAGGGCGGGCTTGATCATGCGAACTCCTCGGCCAGATCCGCACGACTCGCAGTGCGATTCGTGACGGAGCGTGAAAAAATAGTGCGGAGGGAGTTCGGGCCGGCGATCCGGATGTCCAACCTTCCTCCGCCGGTACGAACCGGATCAGGTTCAAGGGTACATCTCAGCCCCGGAGTCCTTCCGCGTGTGCGGAAAGGCTTTTGGGGCGCCCCTGGTTGTATTGACTCCCTGAAAGGTAGACAAAAGCTTATAGCTGACAGCTTACAGCTCACAGCGGACAGGCGGGAACCCGAGGGAGTGGCTTGGCGCGGACGAACGAAAGTTGTCGCCGGGATCGGCTTTCAGTGAGGCAACCTGTTGAAAATACGGGATTTCCCGCAGTGTGTCCGTAGATCCTGGGTAGGGCTGTTTTTTGGCTGTAAACTGTCCGCTGTCCGCTGTCTGCTGTCCGCTGTCATCTCCCCAACCCCCTTGTCAAAACCACCCCGATTTGTTTCCTTTACGCTCCGCTTTTGGGGATATAGCTCAGTTGGTAGAGCGCTTCGTTCGCAATGAAGAGGTCAGCGGTTCGACTCCGCTTATCTCCACCAAAAAGGCTGACGGCGAAGAGCCGGCAGCGCACCGGTAAAAGGGGTGGTCCACACGGGCCACCCCTTTTTTGTCGCGGTTCCCGCCGCGGGTCGTCATGTATCTTTTCCCCTATGGAAGACACGTCCTGTCCGCTCGTTACTCCGCTCGTGGAGTTCCAGCTTGCGCTGCTGGAAACGACCCGCCGCCGCGCGCTTGAGAGTGCCGACGGCCTCACGCCGCAGCAGTTGTTGACCGTGCCCAAGGGATTCCACAACAACATCCTGTGGAATCTCGGCCACCTGGTGGTGTCGCAACAGGTTCTGTGTTACGTCAAAAGCGGTCTGGCTCCGCGGGCCCCCGCGTATTTGACCCCGCTTTTCGGCAAGGGGACGAGCCCCGCGCAATGGACCGCCGCGCATGTGGCGGTTGATCCCGTCGAGATCAACACCTGGGTGACGGAAACCGCGACCCTGTTGCGCGCGGACTTCGAACAGCATGTTTTCAAAAGCTACGAACGGTATGAAACCTCCTCGGGGCTGATCCTGACGAACATCGGAGAGGCGCTCACGTATGTCCTCTGGCATGAGGCGCAGCATCTGGGCGTGATTTTGTCGCTGCGCAAGCTGGTCTGACCAACGTTTAATCCACGGAACCCCGGGAATACCAGCAGGCCGTGAACAAACCTCTCAAGCTTTTCATTTTCGCGGTTCTGCACCTGGCCTTGTTGTGGGGCTGGGTCGCCCTGCTTGACGACAAGCGCGGGCCGCTCCCGCCGCTGGGCCGGTTTCTCAGCCCGTTCGAAGGCTTCTGGCAAAACGCGGAACCGCTGAAGCCGGCGGGGGGGCAGGAGGTGATCCTGGAAGGGTTGGCCGCCACGGTGGTGGCGGAGTACGACCATCGTGCCGTGCCGCATTTGTTCGCTCCCGATTTGCAGACGCTGTTCTTTGCCCAAGGGTACGTCACCGCCCGCGACCGGTTATGGCAGATGGACATCCAGAGTCGCGCGGGCCTGGGGCGTCTATCCGAAATCCTGGGGCCGTCGATGCTCCGTTTCGACCAGGAGCGGCGCCGCATGGGCATGCCCGCGTCGGCGCGTGCTTCGCTGGAAATCATGCTGCGGGATTCGCTCACACGGGTGGCGCTGGAAGGGTACGCCGAAGGGGTGAATGCCTTCATAAGCTCCCTTAAAAAGGCGGCTTATCCGCTTGAGTTTAAATTACTGGGATATGCGCCCGAGCCGTGGTCGCCGCTCAAAAGCGTCGTATTGCTCAAGAACATGCAATGGGTGCTCACCCGGGATCGTGAGGACGTCGGGCTGGCGCGCGTGGCGGACTCGCTGGGCGCGGGCTTCTTCTCCCGCTATTATCCCTCCCGCCATCCCGGCGCGGAGCCGGTGTTTCCGCGTGAAGTGCTGCCGGTGCCGGTCGGCGAAGATACCGCCGCACAGGGCGTCGCGGGCGCAGAGCATGCAGGGGATTGGCCAAGGCACACAGGAGGTTTTGCGGAGGGGGGGGAGGCCTGGGGCGCGGCGGAGGGTCGTATGGCGGGAGGGGCGCGCGGGCGCGCCGGGGGGAGGTTCCCAGACCATCCCGGGCACCTGGCCGCGCGTCCGGATCCGTCCTCGGGCTCGAACAATTTCGTGATCGCCGGATCACGGACGCGGGCGCGCTCACCCCTGCTGGCCAATGATCCCCATCTCGACCTCACACTTCCCTCGCTTTGGTATGAAATCCAGCTAAAGTCCGGAGATCTCAACGCTTATGGGGTCAGTCTTCCGGGTCTCCCCGGCATCGCCATCGGGTTTACCCCCTCCACGGCATGGGGGTTCACCAATGGCATGAACGACGTGTTCGACTGGCATGAGCTGCGCTTCCGCAACGATTCGCTTAACCAGTATTTGTGGCGCGGCCGGTGGCGGGAGACGCGTCGCGTGATCGACACGATCCCCGTACGCGGCCGGGCCTCTGTGGTGGATACGCAACTGTGGACGCATGCGGGGCCCGTCCCGGTGTATGGCCGTCCGTCGGAAAGGGACGGGAGGGACGGGAGCGTGAACCTCTTCGGGGACGACGTGCCGCCCCTGCATGCCTTGCAATGGACGGCCTTGCACCCCTCCAATGAGTTGGGAGCCTTCCTGCGTTTGCTCACCGCCCGCAACGTCCCCGCCTTCCGGCGCGCCTTGCGGTCGCTGGAGACGCCGACCCTGAACGTCGCGTTCGCGACGCGCGGTGACATCGCGTTGATGCATCAGGGCCGTGTGCCGGTGAAACGGGCGGGACAGGGGAGGTTGCCGACGCGCGGCAACGTGTCGTCTACGGAGTGGCGTTTCTACCTGCCGGCTGCGGAGCTGCCGGCGTCGGTGAATCCCGCGCGCGGGTGGCTGGCGTCGGCCAACCAGGAGTTGACCGACGCCGACGACTCCCGTTTTTTCGGTGCCGGGTTTTATCCGCCGGAGCGGTCGCAGCGCCTGCATCGCTTGCTGGTCAATGAGCGGGAGGCCACCTTGTCTTCGGCGTGGGACGTCATGCGGGACGACTACAGTCGTCTCGCCGCCCGCGCCGTGCCGCGTCTTCTG
Organism: uncultured Bifidobacterium sp.; assembly: GCA_964555105.1. GTDB lineage: Bacteria > Fibrobacterota > Fibrobacteria > UBA11236 > UBA11236 > UBA11236. Next base: position 3,191 of record CAZKRC010000085.1, read on the forward strand.
CGGTTTCTCCCCGAGGCGCGGGACACGCTGGAGGAGGGGCACGCGCCGGGGGCGACCGTGGACCCGGGCGTCCCGAGTCCTGATTCCACGGTCGCGGAGGCCGGGACCGCAGCCATGCCGCCGTCCGACACCGCGCGGGACGCGCGTACCCGCCGCGCAATCGACCTCCTGCGCGCCTGGGATTACCGCCACGCGCCTTCCGCCACGGCTCCCTCCCTGTTCGCGGAATGGTGGAAACGCTTTCACGATCTGACGTGGCGGGACGAACTGCGCGGCGATACCACCACTTACATCATGCCCTCCCGTTCCATGACGCTTTCGTTGCTGCTTTCCGATTCGCTGGCGGCTCCTTTCGACGACGTGAGGACTCCCGACCGTGAGTCTGCGGGTGATCTTGCCCGTTTGGCGTTCACGCAAGCGCTGGATGCCCTGGAGGCGTTGAACGCCGGTGCGAAACACGAGGGCGAGGAGGTTGCCTGGGGACGTTATCGGCCTGTGTCCATTCCTCACTTGCTGCGCCTCGGCCCGCTCGGCGTCACGGATCTCGAAACGGGAGGGTGCGAGGACTGTGTGAACGCGCAGAAGAAAAGCCACGGCCCGTCCTGGCGCATGGCCGTGCAAACCGGCAAGCGGCCCGAAGCCTGGGGGATATATCCCGGCGGGCAGAGCGGGAATCCGGGGTCACCACGTTACGATGCCTTTGTGGCTGACTGGGCCGAAGGGCGCTCCTACCGGCTTCTCTTTTTGAAGTGGCCACTGGAAATGCCCGACTCCACCGCCTACATCCTCGCCTTGAAGGGGAAACGCTGATGACGCATCGGAGGCGCTCATGATTCGCGTCACGTTGCTGTTTGCGGCCACGTTGCTGGGGGGGGCGCTGTTCGCGTGGTGGTGGCCCGCCGTGCCGGCGCTGCTGACCGGCTTCTGGAAACCTTCGCGCCCCGCGCGTGGTTTTTTTGCGGCGTTGATCGGCAGCGGCCTGGCGTGGGGTCTCGTCGCCTTGTGGTTCGACGTCCGGAACGACGGGCTGCTTTCCGGGCGCATCGCCCCCCTGTTTCATGTGCCGGGCAGTCCGGGGTTGATCGTGGCGACGGGTTTGGTCGGCGGGGTTACCGCAGGCTTGGGATCGTTGTTCGGCACGCACTTTCGCCGCTTCTGGTCCAGCCTGCACGAGGCCTTGATTGAAGTGGCCGCGCCCGTGCCGGAGGAGGAAGGGGGCGGAAGATTCGGGAGTGGCCGGCACGGGCCGGGCAGCCGGCGCTGACCAACCCCGCGCGCGTTGCGACAATTCCCCCGGCGGGGGCGAGTCGTTGTTTTCGGGGGGGCGGCACCGATTTCCCGCCTCCTTCCTGCTATCTTCCCTGTTTATGCCTCAGACACTGACCGACTCCATCCGTAACGCCCTCGTCGCGTCACGGGATACCCTTGCGACCTTTCTCGAAGACCCCGCCAACATCCGGACCATTGAGAGCATGTCGGAAACCCTGGCGGAGTGCTTTCGGTCGGGAAACAAGGTCTTGTCCTGCGGGAACGGAGGATCGGCCTGTGATGCCATCCATTTCGCGGAGGAGCTCACGGGAAGGTTCAAGAAGGACCGCAAGGCCTTGCCGGTGATTTCGCTGCTCGAGGGCGCCAACATCACCTGCATTGCCAACGACTACGGGTTCGAAAGCGTTTTCTCACGCGGCGTGGAGGCCTACGGAAAACCCGGGGACATCCTCCTCGCGATCTCCACCAGCGGCAACTCGCCGAATGTGGTCAAGGCGGTGGAAACCGCCCGCGCGAACGGGTTGATCGTCCACTTGCTTCTGGGCAAGGATGGTGGAAAGTTGCTCGGGCGGGGCGATGCGCACATCCATGTCAGGTCGCCGGATACGGAGCGTGTTCAGGAAGTGCATATGGTCGTGCTGCACACGCTGATCGAGGCGCTTGAGCGCCGTTTGTTTCCGGAGAACTACGAAGAGGAAATCAGAAATCAGAAATCTGAAATCTGAAAGGGGAGAACGAATCCACTGCAGGCCGCCGGGTATCAGGGAATACGGAGGAGCGGAGAGGATAAAGATTCCCTCAAGCCATAATCCGTATCCGCTAGACGACTACGCCCATTTCAACGGCATCGGTCTTGTGTTTGTGTCCTTTCTGATTTCTGATTTCAGATTTGTTTTCCCTGTCCGTACGTCGCGTTCGGGCCGTGCTTGCGCTGGTAGTGCTCGTTCAGGATGTGTGCGGGGATCGTGCCGATGGCGGGATTCAGCGCGAGGGTACGCTGTGCCATGTCCGCCACGTGCTCCAGCGCGATGGCGTTCCTGATTGCTTCGGTGGCGGTTTTACCCCATGCGAACGGCGCGTGGTGTGCGACGAGTACGGCCGGCATGTCCACGGGGTTCAGATCCTGAAAACGCTCGATGATCACCTTGCCGGTGTTGCCTTCGTAGTCCTCCGCGATTTCCTCGGGGGTAAGGTTGCGTGTCAGCGGAATGGTGCCGAGGAAGTGATCGGCGTGCGTGGTGCCGAAGCAGGGGATTTCCCGCATGGCCTGCGCGAAGGCGACGGCCGCGGTACTGTGCGTGTGTACGATGCCGCCGAGGGCGGGAAACGCGCGGTAAAGCATCACGTGGGTGATGGTGTCCACGGACGGGCGCAGTGAGCCCTCGACCTTTCGGTTGTCGAGGTCGACGACGACCATGTCCTCGGGGGTGAGTTTCGAATACGCCACGCCGCTGGGCTTGATCACGATGAGCCCGCGTTCACGGTCGATGCCGCTGACGTTGCCCCATGTGAGAGCGGCGAGGGCGAAGCGTTCGATGTTCCGGTTGGCTTCGGCGACTTCGCGTTTGAGATCTTCAAGCATCAGGCAGGTCCTTGGTTCAGGCGGGCATATCTTGGCCGCACGTGCGGGGATACGGTGCGATGGCGCGGGCGGAGCCCTGTCGGGATCGGGACGGTGAAACGGTCCTCAGGTCGTCCGGGGAGTCTTCCGACGGGCTTTTTCCCGCAGTGTGAGCAGGTCTTTCATGACATGGTGAAGGTCTTTGGCGCCCTGGCGCGTGCCGAAAGCGTCGTGGAGGGACACATACAGGGTGTAGAGCTCACGATACACGGCATGGGCCTTCGCATCGGGTTCGTACACCTTTTCGCGCAACCCGCAGACCGCGCCTTGCGCCGCTTCCATGCTTTCGGGACCTCCGCGCGCCGCGCCCGCCGCCACCGCGCCGAACAAGGCCGCACCCAGCGCGCAGGTCTGCGTGCTGCGGGCGACCTTCATGGGGCGTCCGGTGATGTCGGCATACAGTTGCATGAGCAGCGGGTTCTTTTCGGCGAGGCCTCCGCAGTTGATCACTTCCGTCACGGCAACGCCGTAATCCTCGAGACGTTCGATGATGCGCAAGGCACCGAAGGCGGTGGCCTCGATCAGGGCGCGGTAGATCTCGTGGGGCCGGGTGTACAGGGTCTGGCCGACCAGCAATCCGCTGAGGCGCTGGTCCACCAGGATGGTGCGGTTGCCGTTGTTCCAGTCCAGCGCGAGCAAGCCGCTTTCGCCGGGAGCCAGCCGTGCGGCCTCGCGCTCCAGCGTCGCATATCGCTCCGCGGGGGATGCGCCGTAACGGTCGGGCGCAAGGTTGTGGACGAACCAGAGGAAGATGTCGCCCACGGCGCTTTGCCCGGCTTCAATGCCGTAGTGTCCGCTTTTGACGGATCCTTCCACGATGCCGCAAACGCCGGGGATGTCCTCCAACGGACGCTCGACAGGCGAGACCATGATGTCGCAGGTGCTCGTGCCCAGGATCTTGACGAGACGGCCTTCGCCCACGCCGGCGCCCACCGCGCCCATGTGGGCGTCGAACGCGCCTACGGCGACGGTCGTGTCCGGACGCAGGCCGGTCTTGCGCGCCCACGCCGCGGAAAGGCCGCCGGCGCGCACGTCGGAAGGCCAGGCCTGGTCGTACAGCCGGTCGCGTAAATCCGCGAGGGCCGGATCGAGGCCGCCGAGGAACTCCTTGTCCGGCAACCCGCCCCAACCCGTGTTGAACATGGCCTTGTGCCCGGCCGCGCAAACGCTGCGAAGGAGTTTGTCGGGACGGGTTTCACCCGTCAGGACACCGGGAAGCCAGTCACAGAGTTCCACCCAGGAATGCGCGGCCGCATACACCCCCGGCTCCGTGTTTTTGCAACGCCAGATCTTGGCCCAGAACCATTCCGAGGAATACGTGCCGCCGCATTTGGCGAGATAGTGCGGGCGCAGGGTGCGCGCGGCTTCCGTGATGGCGGCGGCTTCGGCGTGCGCGGTGTGATCCTTCCATAACCAGGTATGGGCGGCGAGGTTGTCGGCGAATTCCGGAAGCAGCGCCAGAGGGGTGCCGTCACGATCGACCGGGAGGATGGTGCTTCCCGTGGTGTCGACGCCGATGCCGATGACGTGCTCGGGGGCGAAGCCCGGCTCGGAGTCGCGGGCTGCAGCGAGCGCACCGACGATCACGGCCTCCAGCCCTGCGAGGTAATCGCGGGGATCCTGTCGCGCCACATGCGGGTCGGAGGGATCGAGCAGCACTCCCAACGTACCGCCCGGATAGTCGAACGTGTGTTGGGCAACCTCGCGTCCGTCGGCGAGGTTGATGATCAGGGCCCGACAGGAATTGGTGCCGTAGTCTAGGCCGAGTGCATAATGGGGCACGAAATCCTCATCGGAGAAGCGCGCGCAGGAAGGAGCGTCTGGGCGCAGAAGTGACCGTCGAAACAGATATGAATATAGCCAGCGGACAGCGCGACGGTGCCCGATATTGAACGGTCTCGACCTTCGATGTCAAACTCTGTTCAGGAACTTTTCCTTGTCGCTTTTGATCGCCGCTTTCGAACACCTAATGTGTCAATTCCGGCAATATCCCTGCCGGCGATGAGGGGACCAAACGGGACGTAGCGTACAGGAGCAAGCGCACCGGACGCCACGACGTGTCACTGCGTCGGGGCGTGATCGTGGTCGCGCGCGCGACGCAGGCGGGCGGCGTCCCAGGTGCGTGCCAACCAGAACCCGAGCAACAGGCCGATGACGTCGACGACAAAATCCCCGAGGCTCATGTTGCGGTTGGGGACGAAGGATTGGTGGAATTCGTCGAAGGCGGCGTAGGCGATGCCGACCAGTGGGGCGATCCATCCCCCGCGGGTCAAGGGTTGCGGATGAAGGGAAGGCGGGGAGGGCGCGGCGCGGCGCAACAAGGCCGTCAGGCCGGCGCGAAAAGCGATCAGCGCCCCGAGCAGGCCGTAGGTCACGAAGTGGGCGATCTTGTCGCTGAAAGGGAACTGGGGGAGGGGTAGATCGTCACCAGGCACGCTGGACAGAACGAAGATCACACCCATGTACGTGAAGGCGGCGAACCATCCGATGCGTGCCCACAATCGTCTGCCTTTATGATTGCGATTACGATTGCGATTGCGACTGAGGGGCGCATGCCGGAAGGTTGCCTCCGGGGAGGAGGAACCTTCCGGCGCCCGGGATGGTTCGGGGGTCAGGCGGCCGGCCCTTCGTCGGGATCGTCCTGGGTGTCAGCGTCTCCGGCGCGAGCGTCATCCGTGTCGGTGTCGTCGGCCGCGTCGCCGTCTCCGGCGACGGCTTCGCCCGCCGGGGCGACTTCGGCGGCGTGCTGCACGCGCGCCTCCTCATCGGACTCGAGACGGGACGGGTCCACGTCGTCCTTCTCCACGATGGTCACGCCCATGACGGCGTCGCCGTCATCGAGGCGGATCACGCGCACGCCCTGCGTGTCGCGGCCCGTCAGGCGGATGTTGACGGCCTCAAGGCGGATGATGATGCCGGAGCGGGTGATGACCAGGATCTCCTGATCGTCCCGCACGTTCGCGAGGCAGACGGCCGGACCGGTCTTTTCATTGATCCGGAAATTGCGGACGCCTTTGCCTCCGCGCCCGGTGACGCGGTACGCCGAGGGGTTCGTGCGCTTGCCGAGGCCGTTCCCGGTGATGGTGAGCACCGTGAAGTTCCCGGTTTCCGTGACATCCGCCGGTTCGGCGCTTTCGTCGGCATCGTCGGGCGCGTCGGTCACCAGCGTGGAGTCCACGAGCACCATGCCGATGACGGCGTCGTTCTCCGCCAGGTTGATGCCGCGCACACCGCGGGTGCCGCGGCCCATGGTGCGGAACTTGTCCATGGGGAAGCGGTTGGCCTGCCCCAGTTGCGTGCCGATCATGACGTGGTCGTCCGCGGAGGCGAGCGCCACGCTGATCAGGCGATCGCCTTCGTTCAGTTCCACGGCGATGATGCCGGCGGTGCGGGGGCGCGAGAAGGATTCGAGGGAGATCTTGTTGATGATGCCGCGCTCGGTGGCGAACACCAGCGCGCGCGGATCGTCGAATCCGCGCACCGGCACGAACGCGCTGACCTTCTCGTCGGGCTGGAGCTGGATGAGGTTGATGAGGGCCTTGCCCTTGGCCGTCCGCGCCGCTTCCGGGATGTGGTGGACGCGCAGCCAGTGGCAGCGGCCCAGATTGGTGAACACGAGGATGAACCCGTGCGTCCACGCCACGAACAGGTGTTCGACGAAGTCCTCCTCCTTGAGGCCGGCGGCCGAAATGCCGCGGCCCCCGCGCCCCTGCAGCTTGTAGGCGTCCGTGCCGGTGCGCTTGATATACCCGTGGTGTGAGACCGTGATCACCATCGGTTCGTTGGCGATCAGGTCGAGCGCGTCGATGTCGTCGGCATGGTCGACGATGGCCGTGCGGCGCTCGTCGCCGTGCTTCGCGGCGATCTCGGTGAGTTCCGCCTCGATGATGGCCATGCGACGGTCGCGGTTCGCGAGGATGTCGTTCAGGTCCGCGATGGTCTTCAGCAACTCCTGGTACTCGTGCTCGATCTTGTCGCGCTCGAGGCCGGTCAGGCGCTGGAGGCGCATCTCGAGGATG
>CAZKRC010000086.1:0-9995 GCA_964555105.1 uncultured Bifidobacterium sp.
GAGGATGTCCTCGAAGACGCGCTCGCTCAAAAGGCGGTTGCGCTCCTCGACGATCTTGGAGGGCAATCGTCCCCGGAAATAGTGGGCGTCCACAATGGGACAATAGCGGGCTTCCGTGCCTTCGAACTCCGCGACCTTGGCGCGCACGAAGGCATGCAGGCCATCGAGACTGATGCGCGCATTGCGGCCGTGGTGGTAGAGGTAATAGTTGCTGACGTGGAGAAAGAAATTGCCGTCGTAAACCACGCCCATACGGATCAGTTTATCGTCAGCCTGCATGATGCTCATGACATGCTCCTTATTTTCATATCGATGCGACAGGGACCGGCCGGTATGGCGGACTCCGGGGCGATGCTTTAGGGGATGAATTCGGAGGAAATACGGCCTGATTCCTTAAAAAGGGCCGTATACACAATCTACAAGGTCAGGAGGGCGTGTTCAAGAACGCCGACGCCACCACCCCGGCGCCCACCACGAGACTCACCGCGATGTTCGCCTGGAAGAAATCGGCGTTCAGGTCGTCCAGGGAGGCGCTGCGACGGAGAAAGTGGATGTATCCCAGCAGGGCGGCGGTGAGGCCGATGGCGATCCGAAAGGGCCATCCGAGACCGAACAGGGCCTCGGTCAGCAGCAAACAGACGAGCATCAATCCGTGCAGCAGGCGGCTGATGTTCAGCGCGCCCGCCAGACCGTAGCGCACGGCCACCGAATTCAGGCCTGCCTTGCGGTCGAAGTCCTCGTCCTGGGTGGCGTAAATGATGTCGAAGCCCGCGATCCAGAGCAGGAGGGCGAGACAGAGCATGAGCGCCTCAAGGCCGATCGTTCCCGTCACGGCGACCCAGGCTCCCACCGGCGAGATCCCGATGGCGAGACCGAGGTAAAGGTGGGACCAGTTGCTGAAACGCTTGGTGAGGGAGTAAAAACAAACCGCGACCAGCGCGGGGACCGAGAGCGCAAAGGCCAGCGGATTGAGCAACCAGGTGGCTCCCACGAAAAGCGCGGCGTTGAGGCCCAGAAAAGCCATGACGCCTTGCCGCGTCAGCACGCCCGCCGGAATGTGGCGGCGCGCGGTGCGCGGGTTGCGGGCGTCGTATGTCGCGTCCACCAGGCGGTTGAACGCCATGGCCGCGTTGCGGCAAAACACCATGCACAGCACGATCAGCCCGAAAACGCGCGGAGACGGCCACCCCCGGGCCGCCCAGAACATCGCCGCCAATGCGAACGGCATCGCGAACAACGTATGCGAAAAACGGACGAGGGAGAGGTAGTGGCGCAGGGTGGTCAACATGGAGGCCTTGGGGGATAAGTCAGAAATCAGAAATCAGAAATCAGAAAAGTATATGTGTTGGCTACACAGATGAAGGACACTCGCTGAAGCGCCTGGAAACGGTCTCAAGCCGATCAACACTTTATCTTGATGCCCGGTTCAAAATGCCCGGTGTCGCTCGGGTTTCCCTGTTGCGCCGGGCTTGCGTGCATTGAGATTTCAGATTTCATGTTTTCAGAGTTCCTTCCCCCATTTCACGCCAGCGCGTACTCACCGGATGGTCGAGGCCGAGGTGATCGAGGACACGCGCCAGGACGGTATCAACGAGATCCTCGATCGTCCGCGGCTTGAGATAGAACGCCGGGTTGGGCGGCAGGACGACGGCTCCCAGGTCGCACAGGGTCGCTTGATTACGGAAATGCACCGCATGCATCGGGGTTTCGCGCGGCAGGACGATCAGGGGACGACGTTCCTTGAGCGTCACGTCGGCGGCCCGGGCCAGCAAGGAGTCGCCGATGCCGTGGGCGATCTTGCCCAGGGTCGCCATGCTGCACGGCGCGATGATCATGCCTTGGTGACGGAACGATCCGCTGGCGATGGGCGCGAAGAGGTCGTCATTCCGGTAAACCACGTCGGCTTCATCGAGCATGGCCTTGTGGCCTTCGAAGCCCACCACCTGCCTGCCGTGCTCCGTCAGCACGAGGTGAACACGCGCCCCGAGGTCCTTGAGGTGGCGCAGCAAACGGTGGGCGTAGATCGCGCCCGAGGCGCCGGTGATGCCGATGATGTAGGGGTGTTCCATGGCCTAGCCTTTCGTGGCGACGACGACATGCGCGATGCCCAGATCATAGGCGCCCACGCGCACATCCGTAAAGCCCTCCGCGCGGCACAGTGCGGCGTACTCTTCGGCGCTGCGGAAACGGCGTACCGATTGCACGAGATACTCGTAGGCCGTGCGTCGCGACCCGAGGGCCTTACCCGTCAAGGGTATGAACAACGGAGCGAGCACCCCGTAGAAGAAGCGCGCGAACGGCCCGGTCGGACGAAAAAACTCCAGCGTGACGAAGGTTCCACCGGGCTTGAGCTGATCGTGGATCGCGCGGATGCCGGCCGTGGTGTCGTCGAGATTGCGCATCCCGAAGCCGCAGAGGACCGCATCGAGCGTCGCGGGCTTGACCGGAGGACGCAGCGCATCCAGGACGACGGCCTGGGTGCCGAGTTTCTTCGGAAGCGACAGGACCAGCATCGGGCGGGAGAAATCGCCGAGCAGGCACGCGACCTCGGGATGCGCGCGGCCTGATCGGCGCAGTGCCGCCGCGAAATCGCCGGTGCCACCGCACAAATCCAGCACCTTCGCTCCGGCGGGCAGCGGCGGCAACAGGCGCACCGCTTTGCGGCGCCAGGCCAGGTCCCGGCCCCCGCTCAAAACGCGATTGAGAATATCGTAGCGCCCTGCGATGGCGTCGAACATGGTTTGAACGGCAACGGACATGGGACGGAAAGGTAGACGATTGAAGGCCCGCAGCCGACGGGAGCCCATGCTCCCCGCGCGCACCTTGATCCCACCGGCCATACCCTCCCTCACCGCGCGGCGAACCCGCGGTCCCTTTTTCGCGGCCCGTTTTTCCCGACGGATTTTCCATTCCTTTGCCTTGAAATCGGCGCTGAAGGCGTATAGATTTGCAATCCTTGCCTCTTTAGCTCAGTTGGTAGAGCAGTGGACTGAAAATCCACGTGTCCGCAGTTCAATTCTGCGAGGAGGCACCATTCTTTCATACCAAGAAGGCCTTCGGGTACCACCCGGAGGCCTTCTTTTTCGCCCCGATCGCCCGGATATGCTTCCCAACGGCTGGGGGCGATCGGCTCTCCCCCCAAAACAGCCCCCTGACAGCCCCTGGGACAAAAGGCCGACGGAAGCCCGCATCGCCATCCGTCGTTTCTTCCCCGGCGACCGGTATATCCTTGCATGCATCGCCGTAGCCCTTGACTTCACCCGTTGATTTCGCCACACTTGTTTTTCCCCCCTCCGGATCTCCCATGTCTCATCCCATCAGTCCCGAAGGTTTCGAAAAACTGCGCGCCGAATGGACGCATCTGTTTCACGACGTCAGGCCGAAACTCCTGGAGGAAATCGCCACGGCGGCCGCCCAGGGCGACCGCTCCGAAAACGCGGAGTACATCTACGGGCGCAAGAAGTTGCGCGAGATCGACCGGCGGCTGCGTGAACTGGATTTCAAGATCGGGCGCGCCACGGTGATCCAGGGGGAACGGCGGGACGACAACATCTACCTGGGGGCCACCGTCACGCTGCGCAAGCAGGGCGGCACCCCGATGACGGTACACCTCGTCGGTGACGATGAAATCGACCCCGTCGCCGGAAAAATCTCGCGCAAGTCCCCCCTCGGCCAGCAACTCATCGGCCACGAACCACACGGACTCATCGAAATCGTCACGCCCAAAGGAACGGTTGCCTACGAGATCATGGAGGTAACGTACGGGGAAGGGTGAGGAGTGGGGAATGGGGGATGAACATCACGGTATCACAGCAGTACAGCAGTACAGCAGTACAGCAGTACAACAGTACAGCAACAGTGCGGCGTGCGGGACGGCAGTACGACAGTGCGGCAGTGCGGCAGTGCGGCCGTAAAATGCAGGAGTGCCGGGGCATGGGATTCCGTGGTGTTTGGGCACTGACGTTGCACATTGACGAGGGCCCACTTTGTAGCCCCGATAATGGGAGGCGGGCTCCGTGAATCACTGCTGTACTGCTGTACCGCTGTACTGCTAGCTGGCCCGTTCTTCCTCAGGATAGAACAGAGCAATGAGAATTGAGAAAGCACCGTGCACCATGTACCGAGTACCGTGCACCGAGAGTCGAGTGCCGGGCGTTTCCGCCGGCAAGGTGGAGCCGGCAGTCACGGCACGTGAGACTACAAGTCCCTCGCATCGATGAGCCGCGCGCGCATCTCGTCCCAGCGCAACCACGTCGCGACCGCTTCGGGCGTGACGATTTTCAACGCGGGCAAGAGCCCGCCCGTGCGCAGCGCGGCGAGGAACGCCGCCTGCTCCCGGGAGGTCGCGGCCAGGGCCTGGTCAAGCCATTGGGGCGGAAGGCGGCGGCGTAAACGGAACGGTTCCGGGACGGGCGCGGCGTTCTTCCACGCCGTGAGGATCATGGGGCTCCAGCGCTCCCACGGAAGGCCGCCGCGGATCACACGGATCCCGGCGGACTCCACGCCCGACGCCTCATCATCCTGTTCCGTGGATAGCCTCCCCGGAAGGGTCGCGAAACGCACCACGGCGAGATCGTCGCGGAAAAGCGCCAGTACATACGCGGGCAGATACGTGACCGGATCCTCCGGCGTCGCCCGCCAGGGACACGGCAGCGGCAGCGTCGCGCGCTCTGCCGCGCGCTTGGCCCACGCGGCGCGCTGTGCGCCCCGCTCCCAGCGCTTCAGGCTGAAATGACGCTCCTGATCCCCGGAGTCGGTCAGCAGACGGGACATGACGAGAGGGAGCAACGTTCACGCGTTCCCTGAACCAAGGAACGTCGAGGCACGGCGCCGGACAAGAGAAGGAAGAGAGGGAAGGAAGTCAAAGCGAAACCGCAGGCGAAAGACGATACGGGGAAAACTAACCCGAAATTCCACCAGCCGCGCGCAGTGCCGTAAGACGAAGGCGAAGGGCAAAAGCGAAAAGAGAACGCCGAACGGGCAGCGAAGGGCAAGGACAAGGACAAGGCGGCGTAAGGCGTGGAGTATGAAACGTACCGGCAAAGGGCGTGATGATCCCCGCGAAGGAGCACGTGAAGGAGCCCGCGAAACACACCGAACGCCACGGAACGCGGAACGTCCCGGGGACCGGAAAGACGAAATCTTTAAGCCGCGAACGCCTTCACTACGGATGCGACGTCTTCCAGTGCGCAAAAATCCGAGAAATCCACCTGTTTACCGAAATCCGCGTTCAAACGTTCCAGCAACGCCTTGCGCTCACCGTAGGAGATGTTGTAATCGATGATGAAGCGATCGGCATCCTGAACCTCGGCCGGCTCGAATCCGACGATTTCAGCGATGGTCGCCCTGACTTGTCCGGCCTTTTCCTGATCCAATGCTCGCTCCTGCGAAAATAATGGGGGAGCACGCATCGCGGCTCCGGTCACATGCGCGGGGGTATCCCCAATGCATTCAAGTTAAGTCCGCAGTGAAGCCTTGGGTAGGAATTTCTGGATTTTTTGAAGATAAAACGATCACGGAAATGCCCGGATCGTGATGAACGCAACGGTTTTCACACCGCCCCACCGTCCGGTGCCGGATCCCCCGGCGGCGCGGTTTCCGACAGCAACGGATGCGCCGCGATCCAGCCGCTCAAGGTGAACGCGGCCCCGTCGCCATCACCCCCGCCGTCAGCGGCGCGCGCCCCGTCATGTCCCTCCCCGCCATCGGCCCCCTCCGCCCGCCCGCCGAGGATGCCGAACCCCGGCAACGACGCGGCCTCACGCAAGCCCGCTTCCACATCCAGCGCATCCTGATCCTGCCAAGCCGCGAAGCCGTTGCGGCGGGCATGAACCGCCAACACCTCCTGCTCCGGCTGACCCGGCGTGGGCACGAGCAATACGTTCGCCTGACCCACGCCCGCCAACTCCATCATGGTCGTATACCCCGAACGACACACCACGCGACCGGCCGCCTCCAACAATTCCGCCAACCGTTCACCGGGCAGATGGTCGAACACGGTCAACGTGCCGGTACGAATCTTCGCCGCGAGGTCCGCGACAAGGCCCGGAACATCGTGACACGCGCCGGGCACGCCGCGCACCAGCACATGCGTGCCGGGCAAGGCCTGCAACGCCGTTCGCAACGCATTTTCAAACAAGGATCTTTGGGGTTCGGGGCCGCTGACCAACGCGAGGATGTCGATCGGGGGCGCGGCCGGCAACACGGAGGGAAACAGGATCGGGGTGGCGCGCGGAAGGCCCTGCGGGAGCATCCCCCACGCGGCCTCCACGGGACGGAAGCGGCACAGGGGACGGATGTAAGCCACGCGGGGGCCAGGTTGCCTCCGGGTGCGCGCCGCGGGGTGCCCCAGCGTTCCCGACAGAGTCACCGGGCCCTCGAAGTCGGGAACCCAGAGTTCGGTGAAGCCGCGCAAGGCGCGGGCGTTCAGGCGCCGCAACAGCGGCGCCAGCGCGGCGCGCACCCACGCGGGCCCGGGCGGGACGATCCCGAGCTGGTGCGTGACGAACACGGCGGGGATGCCCGGCGCCCGAAAGCCGTAACGTCCGTCCGCGATGATCAGGCCCGCATCATGGCGCCGGGCGAGGCGGCGGGCGGCCCGCCCCTCGCGCCACACGCCGACGAGGTACAACGGCAGTTGCGCCAGCAGCCACAGGGGAAGAAGCGCGCGGCTCCGCGTGTACGTCATCGCGTGACCGGGAACCTCTTCCACCGTCACATGCGGAAACTCCGCGCGCAACAAACGAGCGCCCCCGCCGGCGGCGCACACCACCACCGTATGGCCTGCACGCTCCAGCGCACGGATCAGGGGCACGCAGCGGGTGGCATGGCCCAGCCCCCAGTCAAGGGGCGCGACAAGGACGATCATGGGGGGAAGTTACCTCTTTGAGGACGGCACGGCGGCACAGCAGCGCGGCAACACCGCAACACGGCAGTACAGCAACACGGCAGTACAACAACACGGCAGTACAACAGTACAGCAGTACAGCAATAGAGCACAGCTGTCAGGCTTCAGGCGTCTGCATCGACATCGCGGCGTCAAAACCGTACCCGATGTTCAAGGCCCGGAAGATCTTGCACTCCGGCATCCCTGAACGGCATCCCTGAATTTTACTGTTGTACCGCTGTACTGTTGTACCGCCCTACTGCTCCGTCGTCCTTACGCCTCTTCGACCTTCTCGCCTTCGGGTTTGGCTTCGTCCTCGGTGCGGACGGTCATGCGCACGTGCTCGATCTTGTTCCCGTCCATCTCGAGGATCTCGAAGGAAATCCGGCCGTGCTGCACCACATCGCCCTGCGCGGGCACACGGCCGTGCACGTAGAGAATGAACCCGCCCACGGTATCGATGTCGACTTCCTCGTCATCGGGGCGCAGGTCGATGCCCAGCTCCTCCTTGAGGTCGGACAGCGACACCACGGGATCGACGGCGTACACGCCCTCGCCCTCGAACCTGATCCGCTTGACTTCCACTTCGTCCTCGTCGTGGATCTCGCCCACGATTTCCTCGAGCACGTCCTCCAGCGTCACCAGGCCCGACACGCCCCCGTATTCGTCCACCACGATGGCCATGTGCACCTGCTTCAGGCGGAACTCGCGCAACAGCTCGCCGATCTTCTTCGTGCGCGGCACGAAGTACGCCGGACGGATGTGATCGGCCAGGTTGAAGTTTTCTTCCGCCTCCTCCGAAAGCCCCATCAGGCCCATGATGTGGAGGATGCCCTTGATGTTGTCGAGGCTCTCATCGTACACGGGAATGCGACTGTACTTCTCGTCGGTGATGAGGTCCATGACCTCGCGGTAACCGGTCCCGATCTCGAGGGTGACCATGTCCACCCGCGGCGTCATCACTTCCTTCGCCTGGGTCTCGCGCAGGTCGAAGATCGAGCGGATCATCGCCTTCTCTTCCTCCTCCAGACCGCTGCGATCGGGGTTCTCCCCCTCCTGATCCGGGTGCCCGTTGTCGTCCTTCCCGAGGAAGGCCAGACGCGACTCGTACCCCAAACGCCTGAGCAGGGTTTCGTTCAGGGCGTACACCGTACGGCCGACCCGACCCATCAACACCCACGCGTACACGCGGTAGGCCTGGATCACGAATCCACCCAGGGACGGTGCGTAGGCCTTGGCCACCAGCGACGCGCCCCAGTGGCTGCACAGGTACACCACGACCGCGGTCAGGACGAAACCCGCCCCCCACTCCAGGCCGAAGCGGTAAAAGAAAACCGTCCCCGAGAACAGCGCCACGGCATCCGAGACAAAGCGGCCGAGACTGATCGACTCGAAGAACCCCGGCCTGGTCCACAACTCCTGGGCGGTCTCCACCCAGCGGCGGAACACCGGATCCTTACCCGGACCGGTCAGGTCCAGGTTGGGCTTCTGATAGAATGACAGTGCCGTGCGGATCGCGTTCAGCAACATGCCCAACGCGAGAAAAAACACGAACGGATAAAATGCGGAGGCCATCAGCTGCACGGCCCGGGCTTCGCGCCCCCCTCAAGACGGGGGGCTGCCGGACAAACGTTTTCCTCGGGCCAATAACTGGGGTCGGGGTCCATAATGGTACTATGAATATAATCAACAAAATGAAAACCGGGGTGTTTTTGGGGGGCGAACGCCCTCCGGGCGGGTTATCACAAAAACGGCTTTTTTGCGGCTTCCGCGGCGCCAGCCGCCACCCCCCCGCCGGCGGGGTCCGGCGGGTTCACCCCCAGATACATATCCTCTTTCGCCCGCATCACGAGCCGCTCCCCCGTTTTGATGTGGTCATAGCCGCACAGGTGCAACATCCCGTGCACCAGCACCCGACGCAACTCATTGATATAATCGTTGTTATAGCGTGGAGCCTGACGTTCGACCTGAGCGGTGGCGATGTAGATCTCACCGGCAAAATCCTCTTCGTGCCACTCAAAGGAAAGCACGTCGGTCACCTTGTCCAGTTTGCGGTATTCCTTGTTCAACGCACGCACCTGCGCGTCCGAACAGAAGACGATATCGACCGCGCCCTGGAGTTTCTCACCGTGGGCCACTTTGCGCGCCAATTTCTGCAAGTCCTTTACATTCGGAGGCTTGTAAGGGTTCACCTTCACGCCGGGAGGGGCGTCTTCATACAGAAACGAAAGGGGGGAACGGGGGGCGGACATGCTCGGCTGCCGTGGATGCTAGTCTTCGTCGCCCGCAGCGCCGGCGGCCGCGTCATCCTGTCCCCAGCGGGTCAGAATGTCGGCGAGCTTGAGGGCCTGCGCCGCCGAAGAGACGACAAACTTGCTCTTCATCTTGTACTCGCCGGCGCTTTTCTGGTAGCGACGGATGGCATATTTCGGCGCTTTGTAGACGCCTTTGGCCTTGTCGAGGTCCTGATAACGGAAAATCAGCGTCGCCCAGCCACCCTTGGTCAAAACCTCTTTATCCAGCTCTTTGACGAGGAGGGTTCCCTCTTCATCCTGAAAGTTCATGGTCAGGTCTTCGACAGTGGCGTTGGACATGGCGTTTCCTTCGGTGGCGGAGATGAAGGTCTAAAGATAGCCGATCGGAAATGGGAGGGCGGGGGGAGGCGAAATCGGAAAACGAAAGGCAAAAAATCAACAAAAGGATGTGCCGGTGGAAAGGCGAACCTGGAAAGGCGAACCTATGAGGACGCATTGATGTTGGATTCGCATGCCGGGGAAGTAGTCGGACCCTTTGCGGTTCAAAATGAAACCGCCATGCCGCACCGGAAGCCGGCCGCGCGCCTGTGTTCCCTTTCTGATTTCTGATTTCTGATTTCAGATTTCAGATTTTGGAATTCTCTACCTTTCCCCCCATGCCCTCACCTACTCTCGACCTGCTGTCCGCCAAACTCGCCCGGGGCGAGCGCCTCACGCCGGAGGACGGGCTCTTCCTGTACACCGACGCTTCCCTGGAATGGCTGAAGGAGAAGGCCACCGCCGCGCGCAAGGCACGGCATGGTGACGAGGCCTACTTCAACCGCAACATCCACTTCGAGCCGACCAACATCTGC
>CAZKRC010000087.1:0-9752 GCA_964555105.1 uncultured Bifidobacterium sp.
GTTCATCATGAGGATGAATGCGGACAAGGCCGCTAAAGGGGGTAGGGAATGACCACGGTTTACCTCTACAAAAAGCCGGGCGGATCACCCTACCCCTCCGTGAGGGAAGACCTGGTTAACCACCTCGAGCTGTTGGCCGACGGTCCCGATAGCGTACTGGTTTCGGTTCGGGGCGAAGATGTTTGGGTTCCCGGCGGCGCATTCCTGCAGTATGGAGATGGAGTGTTCGCGCTGGACCCTCTGGCTCCAGAACCCCCCCCCGTGCAAGACTTCTCCCACATCCTGATTACAACCGAAACAGCACCCTCGTTCTCCGTCAATGAAAGACTGGGGGTCGTCTCCGCGCAGTGCGCGCATGGCATGAACCTCATGAAGGATCTGTTTTCCGACATCCGTAACGTCGTGGGCGGCCGCAGCAAGACCGTCGAGAGGGGGGTTGAAAGATGGCATGGCGGCAGCTCTCGTGGAGCTTAAAAACGAGGCTGGCGCACTCGGGGCCAACGCAGTGATTGGCGTGCAGTTCTCACAGCCGTGCATCACTTCGGCCGCCGGCAACATCGTTGTTGTTACAGCCATCGGCACCGCTGTTAAATCGAAAGACCTGGAGGCGAAATGACTACGCGGACTCCACTTCTCGCCCTAAGCCTCGCCCTCGTTGGTTGCGGCCTGCTCGACAGCGACGACAAAACCCCTAGCGCGGTCAGGACGCACGAAGGGTACATCTCTGACCTTGACACCGTCGGCACGTCCATCGAAGGCGGCGTCAGGCGCTACCACCTCTTGGTTCCCGTGGACACTGCGGGCCTTGGTGTTCCCCTCACGGATTGTGACGCACACATGACCGCATCCATTGGTCGCGACTCCACTCAAGACGCTGGGGGCGCCATTGGAAACGTCATTATGATCCCCGATCCTGAGAGCGTGGGCCGCACCTACACCTACTACCGCTTCCGTCTTGACTGTACCGAGGCTATCAGGGAGCGGGATTCCCACACTGAGTAGGCTATGCTCAAGCGCCTCACCCTTGCCGCGCTCCTGGCTTGCACTATTGTTGGCTCTACGGGATGCAATCCTCTCGGAATTGGGTGCTGCAAGACGTGCACGAAGGGGTGGGCGGAACCCCGCAAACCCTGCGACGAGGCGCGGCATTGGGAGTGCTGGTAGCCCCCGGAGAATAGCGAGGGGGGTAATAAACAGGTGCACAGGGGGACGGCCCCGTTAGCAATCTGGAGTACCGCCAACCTCTCCATACTGAAAACCGTCCGTCGCCAAGGCGTCTGCGATCAATCTTCTTGCGAATTCCATCTTTGCCGGATCGCGCTCAAACTGATCCCTTGTGAGCTTTAAGTCGTAATGCATGTAGACGTATTCGTCGCCCTTGCGCATCTGCTCCACCGGATCGAATTCAGTGAAGCCATTGTCC
The DNA here is from genome assembly GCA_964555105.1 of uncultured Bifidobacterium sp. Classification (GTDB taxonomy): domain Bacteria; phylum Fibrobacterota; class Fibrobacteria; order UBA11236; family UBA11236; genus UBA11236. The sequence goes on from CAZKRC010000087.1 coordinate 1,424, forward strand.
GCGTAGAATTTCGTCCGGTGCGGGTAGGCGTCAACCGTCAAAAACCTGCACCCGGTCTTATTGTTCAATACGAAATAGATCTTCAAGAATTCGATGATCCACGACCCTATTCCGCGCTGTTTCTGCAGCTCGGTTGTTACCCCTAGCCTAGCAAGCTTAACCGAAGGGAAGTGGTGGTAGCGCTTCGAATTGGGGAAGAGTCGGCGTAACTTGTTCTTTGCCCGGCCTGTATCTTCGGATTCGAGGCGATCATTGGCAACACAGAACATGCCAATGAGTTTGCCGTCTTCGACTACCCCGTACGTCATTGCGATCATCTCAGAGCAGTACGACTTCCAGTTGTTTTGGAAGTAATCGTCCAAGTCATCATCGGCGCACGAAAAAGTACTGGTAAGGGGATCATGGATCCCCAACCTAAACACCTTTCTCATGGATTTTTAGCGAGCGGAAGCCGTGGCAGCACCAGATGCGGGCTGTGACGGCTTGAAGGAAAAGATCCTTGCAAACCGCTCGTCCGCGCTTGTGCGCTCTTCTGCAGAAATGTCACCCCGCGAAATGCGGGCGACCTGCTCGTTAAACTTGACCGCCGCCTTCCCAGAAATGGGGGGGGTCGGCGTAATGGGCTTTGCCATGTTTCTTTTCTCCCTGAATGTTGTGCTTCAAGGGGTAAGTGATCTCTCGAGTATCTATTCTCGAGGCGTATGGCGAATGTCGCTCTGCTATTTGATTTCTACTACAACGAACAGCGGCGAAGAACAATGAACAACGCTGAACGTCCCCACAAGTACATCTAAATGACTGCCCATGGGCATTAATAAGGTAACACGGATACGGTGTTTAAGCAATCGAAAGCCTTGTTTTACAAGGTCTTGCAGCAATTTAAGATTAAAAGGTCATGATTGTTTGGGATCTACATGACCCGACTAAAACGTGTGTTTTCAGCTTTTTACCGAATTAGCCTTGCAATTTTCACGAATTTCAATAAATGACCCCGCCCTCCGCTCGCCCCGGACGGGATCAAAAAACCAGCGCCGGGAGCCCCAGGAGGGAGAGCCCGTGAATGACGGTGTTTCACATCCGGTCCACCTTCACCCGGCCTCTCCTCGTGCGAAAACACGAGGCCTCATTGAAATCCCGTGCTCCGCGCGGCGCAAACTTGGCGAAGAGGTTGTCGCACCAGTAGACGTCAGTCCAGGGCGTCGCGGGACAAACGCGTCAGCAAGGCGATCTCCTCGGACAGGTTTTGGGGCCGGGATTCTCCGGTGACAATTTGATGCAGCTGAAAGAAATCACCGAGAGGGAATTCGGGATAAAGTGCTTCGGAGTGATATGCCGAAAAGCCGCTTGTCCGAAGCTGGGCGAGAGCTTCCTTCCAGACCTGTTTTGCGAACTCACGGGAGTCGAGCACGGTATCCACAAACACCTTTGGATTCATCCCGCCGTATAGGGTGACGAGCAGTCGAAAGAATGGGACGCCATGCAACGGGCGATATTTCCAGACAAAACCGGAGCCTTCGGAATCCCATTCGAAATTGAGCATCCGCTCATAGTGGAACCCTTGCGGCGGGGGAGGAAGGTGAAGGCTGCATGCCACGCGCAAGAAATTCTTAAGCGGGTCATTGTACATGAAGTAGGGACTGACTTCCAGGGTTGAGTCCGGCAAGATCAGCATACAGACGTGAGCGCCGTTGACCCGCTTGATTGAAAGGGTGAACGCTCTGGGATCGTGGTTTCGGGAAAGTTTGGGAATGGACACAATACGCTCCTTGTTGGTTTAGCAAAGGAGATACTGGTCCCGGAACGATGGCGAATGGTCACGCCCAAACTGTGGGCATACCTGAAAGATAATTCATTTCACAATGGGCTGTGACATATCAAATTAATAAAAAAACGACTGTCCACTGTAGGAAGGGGAGAAGGGGGAATCCCGATTCGCCTCAATAAATACCGGAACATGAGTCGAATAAGTCCCTCTAATCGACTCCCTCACCCTAAAACAAAAAACCGGAGCTTCAACACCACCGTCGCACCATCTCTGCGAAGGCCGTGTCGCCATGCGTCTCCACCCACCCGCGCGTGAGCGCGCCCCCCCCCAACCTGCTCTCAACCGAGTTGTACCAATGCACGATCGTCGTTTCCGGACGCAGCATGTCGTCCAGTCGCGCGGCCGTTCCAGGCTTGAACCAATGCGCGGAAATTTCCGGACCCAAGGGATAGAAGTGGGGGGGAGGAAACACCTGGACATCGCGGCGTTGAGGCGGGGAAGAGGCGCCGCTGGTGTCCGCGCTCGTGTCGCGCGTGGGCGCGGCCGGGGTATGCGCATCTTCGTGGTGGGCATCCACGTTGTATGCGGCCACGGCGCGTTGGAGAAGATGAGTGCCCAGGCGGAAGCGCTTGACGCGCTCCGCCTCGGGGAGTTCCGCCATGAGGCGGAAACAGGTTTCCAGAAAAGGATGTCCGGCCTCCGCGCCGAGGATGGCGTTGTTGGGCGCAGCCGGGTAGAGACCTTCGAGGATGCGAAAAAGTTTCCAGCCGCCGGGAAGGTTCGCGCACAGTTGGCGCGCGCCCAGACGGAGTCCCGCCGCCATCCAGCGCAGCGGATTCACGCTGGCGAATAATGTTGCGGGCAACGCGAGCGGCTCGGCGCCGCAGAAGGCGGACAGTGCGAACAGCGCGCGCGGATCGCGGCGGTGAGGAGCGGATGCGCTGGGGCCAACGGTGATGGTGTCGAAGTCGAGGTAGAGGCCGCCGAGTTTGTACAGCGCCGCGAGGCGGATGAGATTGGCCTTGGTCGCGGGCGACAGGCCCTTGCCGAAGAGCTCCGCGGCGAGTGCGGCGGCGTGAGGGAGTTCCTCGAACCATGAGGCGTCGGCGCGGCGCACCGTGAGTTCGGGCCACTGCCGGATGTCAGGCGCCACGTCCTCCAGTGTGTTCATCACCGCGTCGGGATCGTCGACGATGAGCAGGATCTCATCCGGTGTGAAGCCGCGTCGCGCCGAACGCAGTGCGAGCAGGTTGCCGTAGGGGAACGACTGGCCGAACCAGATGAAGATCAAGCGATGGGGAATCATAAGGAAATCTGAAATCAGCGCCGAAGGCATGAGGTCCGCCGAAGGCGGAACGAATCAATCTGAAATGAATGCGAAAACCCAAACAGGGTTGCAGAGCGGCCAAGGCGAAGGCATTCTGTTCTTGCTGATTTGAAGAGTTTGGTCATACGCGTTCTCTGGTTTGTTTCATGGTTCATAGTTCAGATTTCATATTTTCCCGTAGACTTCGACTTCCCTCTCGAAGCATTGATCCCACGTGAGTGTGCGCGCATACGCGACAGCCTTCCGCGAGCGTTCCGGCCACGAGGCGCGGTCGCGCCACAGGATGTCGATGGCATCGACGAGCGCGGCCGTGTCGGCGACGCGCACAGCGAGGCCCGCGCCCGATTGTTCCACATGTTCGCGCGCGGCGCCCTGGTCGGCGGCGACGAGAATTTGTCCGCAGGCGAGGGCCTCGACGATGGAGAGGCCGAAGGTTTCCCAGCCGCTGAGGGCGAGACCCATGTCGGTGGATGCGTACCATGCGGCCATGTCCGCGGGTTCGCGCACGAAGCCGATGAAACGCATGTGCGGATGCGCGTCCACGGCGGCCTGGACGCGGTCGAGGTCGGGGCCGGTACCCGCGAACACGATGGCGGGTTCATGGCCGAGCCGCGCACACAGTGCGGGGTAGGCGGCGAGCAAGGTACGCAGGCCTTTCTCTTCGGAGAAACGGTGGCCGAAAAATATCGTCAGGCGTTCCGGGAGGCCCGCCTTGAGCTCTTCCGTGCGTGCGGCGTCGCGTCGCCCGGGATGGAACACGTCGATGTCGACGCCCAGCGGCACGTAGTGGACGGACTGGATCCCGTGGCGTTGCATGCGCTCGATGATCACGCGGCTGGAGGCGAAGACCGCGTCCATGCGGTTGTACTGGCGCCGCGCGTAGGCCCACGCCAGCGACGCGGCCCAACGCCCTGTGGCCTTTCCGAACCTCCCGAAAAATCGCTCCACGTAGGTAACCGGGAAATCCGCATGCCAGAATCCCACTAACTTCGGCGCGATGCCCGTGCCCTTCAATCCGTCCAGGGCTGCGCGGATGCGGCCGGGGAGGAGGTACGGGCTGCCGATCTCGATCACGTCGGGACGATGCTTCGCGATCACCGCGCGCAAGGTGGCGACGGACGGGCACAGGCGGTATTCCCAGTTGCCGGGAAACTTGAAGGCCGGCACGTGTTCGATGACGGTGTCGGGTCCGGTGGCTTCGGTGCGCGCGTGCGATCCGGGCATGACCATCACGTGCCGGATGCGGGGGTCCGTATCGGTGCGCGTGTCGGCCCGCGACCGGAAGAAGGCCATTTTCTGGAGATGATACCGCCGGACGCCACCGCCGGACGGGCTCCAGAATTCGTTGCAATCCATGACGGTCAAAGGGGATGAAATCATGCGTGAGAAACATAGTTGACGCCGACCAGCTCGAAGCGGGGGCTTTGTCCGGAAAGGACCGACCTTTGTACCATCATGATGCCGGACGCGCCGATCTAATGGGACAAACCGGACTCCGGGAGGACATGATGGTATACATCCTTTTTGTCGTGGGATTGGTCATGCTGGTGGCGGGCGCGGACCTTCTGGTGCGCGGCGCGGGGCGGCTCGCCGTCTCGGCGGGTATTTCCCCGTTGGTCGTGGGCCTTACCGTCGTGGCGTTCGGAACCAGCACTCCGGAGTTGGCTGTGAGCGTGCAAGCAGCGATGAACGGTAATGGCGGAATTGCTGTCGGAAACGTGATTGGCAGTAATATATGCAACGTCCTCCTCATTCTCGGGCTTTCGGCCGCGATCACCCCGCTCGTGGTCGCGCGCGAACTCATCCGCGTCGATACGCCCTTGGTGATTGCAGCCTCGGTGCTGGCGTGGGTCCTGGCCATGGACGGGGTACTCGGTTTTTGGGACGGTCTTCTGCTATTCACCGGTATCATCATCTACACCGTTTACGCCATCGTACAGAGTCGCCGCGAATCCCGCGCGGTCAAAGCGGAGTACGGCAAGAGTTTGGATTCGGCTCCCCAGCGTCCCGGCTTGAAAGGTTATGTGGTGGATGTGTTGTTCATCGGGGTGGGTTTGGCACTCCTGGTCCAAGGCGCGGACTGGTTGGTGGGCGGCGCGACCTCCATGGCCAGGGCCTTCGGGGTGGAAGACATGCTGATAGGCCTGACCGTCGTGGCGGTCGGAACTTCCCTGCCCGAGTTGGCCACCTCGGTGCTCGCGAGCATCAAGGGTGAGCGCGACATCGCGGTGGGAAACGTGATCGGGAGCAACCTGTTCAATATTCTCGCCGTGCTCGGCCTCTCGGGAATGCTCGCCCCCGGTGGTGTGCCCGTAGCGTCTTCCCTGATTTCGGTGGATTTCCCGATCATGCTCGCCGTGGCGATCGCCTGTCTGCCGATACTCTTCACGGAGCATCTCATCGCACGATGGGAAGGTTTCGTATTCCTGGGATATTACGTCGCCTACACCGTGTTCCTGATCCTGACGGCCACGCGTCACGGCTCGTTGGCGACGTTTCAAAACGCGATGATCTTCTTCGTGATTCCGCTGACCTTACTGACGCTGGGCGTCAGCCTTAGTCGTACATTGCGGCCCAGGACGAAGGGTCTCACATAATGGAGGTCAGGGCTTCGATACGGGAGGAGCGGAGATCATCGAGTGAGGACCGCTTCAGACTCCGCGTCGGACGCTCAATGAGGCCGCCGCGGTTTCGGCACCGTCCGCCGCGCCCATGCGCGTCCACACCGTGTGCACGGAGTCCGCGGTGGCCGCGGCACTCCAGTCGGCGCGCGCATCCGGGAGCGCGGGCGGGGCGCGCCGGAATTCCCCCGCGGTGCCGATCCACTCCGGCAGCAGGGCCGCGTCGGCGATCAGGTTGGGCAAGGCCACGTAAGAGCCTCGCACTCTTCGTCGCCCCACCCGGAGCGTGAGCGGATCGAGAACGCCCCATACACGTGTCGGGATCCGCTGTAGAAAGAGTTCCAGCGTAATGGTGCCCGGGAAGGCGAGGGCCGCGCCCGCGCGCGCAAAGGCCTCCTGCTTGTCCGTGAGGATGCGCGTGTCGGACCCGTCTGTTTCCGGCGTGGTCGCGCCGGCGGCGGTCTGGCGCGCCGCAAGGGCCAAGGTCCCGCGCGCCTCGTCCTCAAGGTTTTCCGGAACGAGAATGTCGACGCCGTCCAGCGTTCCGAAGAACGCGCGCACGCGGTCGAGCCACAGGGGCAGGTTGCGGCGCATGACGCCGCGACGGCTGCCGGGGCACAGCAGCAGCCGTGTGCCTCCGCGCTCATGCGCTGCCTCGAAGGCCGGCAGGGGAAAGAAATGCCCTTGCGTGATCGGGGCGCGCCAGTCGGGCCAGGATTCGGCTTCGAAAGGAAAGAGCACCTGCAGGGAGACGCCTTCCAGCGCGTGCCGCAGGCGCGCCCTGCGGCGCGCGGGATCACGGTAGGCCCACAGCTGCGGTGGCGCGACGTAATGGACGGGGATGCCGAGGCGCCGGGCGCGCCGCGCCAGCGGGACGTTCATGCCCGGGTAGTCGACCAAGAGGACGAGGTCGGGGCGGACGGCCGCGAGATCACGCAGCAGGGCGGCGCGCGCGCGCACCAGGAAGGCGCCGTGCCGCAACACGTCGCCGAGGCCGTTCACGGCGAGGGCGGTGAGCGGGTAGGCGGACCTCAGGCCCTCCGCCGCGCACAACGGTCCGCCGAAGCCATGCAGTGTCAAGGCGCCGTGACGGATTTTGAGGGCGGCCAGAATCGAGGCCGCGATGCGGTCACCTGATGCCTCGCCCGCACCGACGTAGATCCTCACAACGCGTCCGGATCCAGCTCCGTGATGCGGTCCACGATGTGGTGGCCGCCCCCGAGACCGGGGGCCGCATCGTGGGGCCGCACCCACACGGTGCGCCACCCGCGCGCGCTGGCCGCCACGAGGTTTTCGAGGCGGTCATCCGCGAATATCAGCTTCGTCTTTTCAGGGTGACGCGTGAATACGTGGGACTCAACCTTTTCATAAGCGGCCCGGTTGGGCTTGCCCTCCCACGCCATGAAGTCGATGTCGAAGATGTCGAAGATCCCGGCGAGCGCCGTGGCGCTCGTCCCTTCCCCCCCCCATTCCGCAGTTTGCATTCCTGCAGTTTGAACGAGGTCGTAAATCCCGATGTGCCGCAGGCAACGGTGGGCCCAGTCGCTGCGCGCGTTGGTGAAGAGGTAGGTGGGCAGGCGTTGCGAAATCCCCACAAGCCATTCCCGCAACGCGGGGTCGGGAAGCGGCATGAGATCGTCCGCCAGATCCTGGATGAAGTCGGTGTACTCGTGGCGGCACACGCCGTGCAACAACTCGAGGCCGCGCAAGGTGGTTCCGTGCGCGGAGCAAAGCGCCCGTCGCATGTCGTCCGCTTGCGCGGGTGGGAGGGACAGGCGGGTTTCGATGAAGTGGGTGATGCGCGCATCCACGGCGTTCAAGGTCGGCGCGGTGGAGGGATACAGCGTATGGTCGAGGTCGAGGAGAAGTATGGAGGGCACAGGTATAAATTAAGAATTAAGAGTTGGGAATTAAGAATGGGAGGAGAGTTGCTCAGAGGTCCCAGTTCGTGGTTCATGAGGGGATGGGCGTTCCGGTATTTTTTTGGCTCTGTGTTTCATTCTTAACTCTTAATTCCAAATTCATAATTCCTAGTTTCCCCCCATGCCCATCCTCTCCGTCGAGCACCTTTCCCTTCGCATCGCCACTGAAAACGGCCCCGTCCATCCGGTGGTCGATGTTTCCTTCTCCGTGAAGGCGGGAGAAGTCGTCGCTCTCGTGGGCGGATCGGGCAGCGGCAAAAGCCTGACGGCCACCGCCGTGCTCGGGTTGTTGCCTGAAGTCGCCACGGTGTCCGGCGGAGCGATCCGCTTCCGCGGCGAAGGCATCACGGAGCTGCCCGACGAAGCCCACCGCGCGTTGCGTGGTCGCGGCATGGCGATGGTGTTCCAGGATCCGATGCAGTATCTGAATCCCGTGATGCGCTGCGGTGACCAGGTGGCTGAAGCCCTGCGCGTGCTGGATGATGTGCCTTCCGGGGACGCGTCCGCGCGCGTGCTCGAACTGTTCCATGAAGTCGGGTTGCCCGATCCGCCGCGGCATGCGCGGCAGTTTCCGCACGAGTTGTCCGGCGGCATGCGTCAACGCGTGCTGATCGCCATGATGCTGGCGCGAACACCGGCGCTGCTGATCGCGGACGAACCGACGACGGCGCTGGATGCGACCGTGCAGGCGCAG
>CAZKRC010000088.1:0-9694 GCA_964555105.1 uncultured Bifidobacterium sp.
TGAATCGGGATACCGATCATCGTCGTGCCATGCTCAACAACCTGGCCACTTCGATTTTGCGTCAGGGCCTCAAGGCCGAGCAGCTCGAGCGTAAGGTCATCACGACTGTGCCCAAGGCGAAGGTCGTGCGCGGACTCGTCGACCGCCTGATCACGTACGCGAAGAAGGGTGACCTTTCCGCGCGCCGCCAGGCCGCCAAGTTCGTCCATGATTCCGACGTGCTGAAGGGCCTGTTTTCGGATCTGGGCCCGCGTTACGCGAACCGCGCCGGTGGTTACACGCGCGTGCTGAAGGTCGCGGAAAACCGTAAGGGTGACAATGCCGAGATGGCGCTGATCACGCTGGTGGAAGACGAGGTGACCCCCCGTCGCGCGACGCGCAAGCCCGCCAAGTCCGCAGCCACGAAGAAGCCGGCCGCCAAGAAGAAGGTCGACATCACCAAGGCTGAGCCCGAGGCGCCTGCCGCCGCGGAGTAAGCGTCCGGATCTTCTTGGGGAAACGTACGGGATTCATAAATCCCGACTCCCTGCAGACGATTTCAAGGAACCCCGGGAAACCGGGGTTTTTTGCGTTTTCCCGTGCAGCTAGCGTGCTTCGGCCTGCGCGGTTATTTTGAACCCATGCCCGCTGAGACCTCACTCGCCCCCGCCATAATCGACAAGCTTCCGCTGTTGCCCACGGATCCCGGCGTGTATCTGATGAAGGACAGCAAGGGACGGATCATCTACATCGGCAAGGCAGTGAACCTGCGTAACCGTGTACGCGGCTATTTCACGGGGCCGGGGGCGGATACCCACCTGGCGTCGCGGGTGCTGCGCGACGCGGCCCACGACATGGAGTGGATCGTAACGCACACCGAGGTCGAAGCGTTGATCCTCGAGGCGAACCTGGTCCGCAAGCATACGCCGCGCTACAACGTGGACTTGCGCGACGACAAACATTACCCCTACATCCGTGTGACGATGTCGGAGCCGTTTCCGCGCCTGTTGGTGACGCGCCAGGCGGACAAGGGCGCAGGCAAGGACCTGTTTTTCGGGCCATACACGAACGCGCGCGCGATGCGGAACACGGTGCAGTACCTGAGCCGCTTGTTCCGCATCCGTGATTGCGACCTGAAGCTTCCGGTCAGCGAACCCGTCCGTCCATGCCTCAGCTATCACATCGGGCGCTGTGACGCCCCGTGTGCGCATTACATCACCTCCGAGGACTACCGCGCACTGATCGACGAGGCGGTACTGCTGCTGCGCGGCAAGGGCCGCGAGCTGCGCACGCGTCTGGAGGAAGCCATGAAGGCCGCAGCGGGCGCGCACCACTTCGAGGAAGCGGCACGGATCCGCGACCAGATCCGTGACCTGGAAACCGTGCAGGCCCGTCAACGCGTGGATCTGGGCAGCGATCACGAACCCAAGGACCTGATCGCCGTAAAACGCGCCGGCAAGGTCGGCAGTGTGACCGTCCTGGAAGTGCGGGACGGTTACGTCTCTGATCGTAAGCAGTTCGAGGTCCACATTCCGCTGGAGCAGGACGAAGGCACGGTGCTCACCGAGTTCCTGACGACCTACTATCTCGACCGCTCGCGCGGCGACATTCCGCGGGAAATCCTCTTGTCCCATCCGCTGCCGGGCGAGGACCACATGGAGCCGCTGCTGCGCGAGCTGCGCGGCGGTGCGGTGACCATCGAGGTGCCGCAGCGCGGCGAGAAGCGCCGCCAGCTGGAGCTGGCGCTCGCGAACGCCGACATGCAGTTGACGGAATACCTGGCGCGGCGCGAGAAGAAGGAGCGGCAGAACCATCGTGTTGCCGCGCTGCAGGAAGACCTCGGTTTGCCCCACGCGCCGGTGCGCATCGAGGGCTTCGACATTTCACATCTGTCCGGAACGGACACGGTGGCCTCGAACGTGGTCTTCGTGGATGGTCGCCCCAGCAAGAAGGACTACCGCCACTACAACGTGAAGACCGTGGAAGGCATCGACGATTTCGCGTCGATGCGCGAGGTGCTGGGCCGCCGCTTCCGCCGCATGCGGGAGGAGGCGGACAAGGGGTTCCCGTTGCCGGACCTGATCCTGATCGATGGCGGCAAGGGGCAATTGCACATGGCCGTACAGGCGCAGAAGGAGTTCGGCTTCGAGGAGATCCCCATCATCGGTCTGGCCAAACGGATCGAGGAGATCTTCTTCCCGAACCAGAGTGACCCGGTGTTGTTGCCCAAGACATCGGCGGCGCTGCAGTTGCTGCAGCAGGTGCGCAACGAGTCGCACCGTTTCGCCGTGACGTTTCAACGCAGCAAGCGCAAGGTGCGGCTGGTGACGTCGTGGCTGGACGAAGTGCCGGGGATTGGGGAAAAGACCAAGATGAAACTGATCCGCGCGTTCAAGTCACCACTCAAGGTGCGCGAAGCCAGCGGCGAGGAATTGGCGACGGTGGCGGGAAAGGCCGTGGCACGCAAGGTCCTGGACTGGGTCGCGCAACAGGAGAGACCTGTTGTGACTTAGAACCTCTTGCGGATTTCCTCCATGCCGCGGCGCCTGACGGCGTCGGTCGCGTCGTCGATCTGCTTGCGCGGGAAGGGGGATGTTCTCGGTGCGGCTGAGTCGGCGCGAAAAGGAAAACAGCGCGCCTTCCTCCACGTCGTTGTACACGGTGGGTTTGCCCGCAACAAGGGCTTCGAGGCGCACGGGCACGGTGCTGTCGCCCGCGAGGATGCGTTGCGTGAGCGCGTACGCCGTGCTGAAGACGCTGGAGTACGTGATGACGACGGGAATGCGGATCTCGGTGTCGCCGGCCGGTGCGAGGTTCACATCGAGGCCGCTCCCCTTCAGGAAGGCGCGGCCTTCGTGGAAGAGTTCGTAGTCCACCGTGACGTTCCTGATCCCGATTTTGTTGGGGTTGGTGGCATTGATGACGAAATCGACTTCGGCGCGGTCACCTGCGACGGTCTTGACCACCGTGCGCAGGTACGTGACCTCGGGGGCCTTCAGACGTTCGGAGCGCAGCAGGCGCAGAAATGCACAGCCGTTCAGGACGGTGAGCGTGGCGAGTGCGCAGGCGAGGACGAGGAACGCGCGCGCGACCGCACCGCGCTTCGGGACAGGAGGGGGATTCATGTCGCAAACGTACGAAACGCCGGCCTGACCGGAGTGAGGGCCGGAGTTACTTTTCCACCCCCGTGCCGTGCGTTTTCGCGCACTTCGCACATTGTTTGGCACGTTGTTCAGCACGTTGTTTTGCGGTTTGCGCCGCCCTGGCACCCGCCGGCGGATCCCGGAACATCGGGCATCCGATCCTGCGGACTCGCGGCGCGGGCACGACACCCCGCGTTTGCGGAATCCGGGGGCGGGTCCACTCCTGCCGTCGCGTTTCCCGTCTTCGCCATTCCCTCCCGTCACCCGTTTTTCCGAGGAGCACCGTGATCGACCTTTTCCAGACGAAGGGCTCCAGCCCCAAGAATGAAATCCTCTCCGGCCTCACCGTCGCGCTTGCGCTCGTGCCCGAGGCCGTAGCCTTTTCCCTCATCGCCGGCGTGAGCCCGCTCATCGGCCTCTACACGGCATTCATCATCGGCCTGATCACATCGCTGTTCGGCGGCCGGCCGGGCATGATCTCGGGCGCCACCGGCGCCATCGCCGTCGTTGTGGTCGCCCTCGTCGCGCGCCACGGCGTGGAATACCTCTTCGCCGCCGTACTGCTCATGGGCGCATTGCAAGTCGCCGCCGGATTGTTCCGCCTCGGCAAATTCATTCGCCTCGTGCCGCATCCCGTGATCTTCGGCTTCGTCAACGGCCTCGCGCTGGTGATCGGCATGGCGCAGCTCGCGCATTTCAAGACTACGACGCCCGAGGGCGGCACGACATGGATCACCGGAACACCCCTCTGGACGATGCTGGCGTTCGTGGCGGCGACCATGCTCATCATCCACTTCCTGCCGAAGTTCACCAAGGCCGTGCCTTCGGCGCTGGTCGCCATCCTCGCCGTCTCCGCCGTCGTGATCTTCGCCGGCATTCCCATGCGCACTGTGGGCGACATCGCCTCCATCTCGGGAGGCTTGCCGCAATTCCACATTCCCATGGTCCCCTTCAACTGGGACACGCTGATGATCATCCTGCCGTACTCGGTGATCATGGCCGCCGTCGGCCTCATCGAAAGCCTGCTCACATTGACCGTGGTCGATGAAATGACCGAGACGCGCGGTCGCGGCAACAAGGAGTGCGTGGCACAAGGCGCGGCCAACCTTGCCACGGGATTCTTCGGCGGCATGGGCGGTTGCGCCATGATCGGCCAAAGCATCATCAACGTCAGCTCGGGCGGTCGCAACCGTCTCTCCGGCATCGTCGCGGCCGTCGCACTTTTGCTCTTCATCCTCTTCGGCGGCCCGCTCATCGAGCGCATCCCCATGGCGGCGCTGGTGGGCCTGATGTTCATGGTCTCCATCGGCACCTTCGCGTGGGCCAGCCTCAAGATCTTCCGCAAGGTTCCCGCCACCGACGTCTTCGTCATGGTCGCCGTCTCCGTCATCACCGTGGTCTTCCACAATCTCGCCGTCGCCGTACTCATCGGCGTGGTCATCTCGGCACTGGCGTTCGCCTGGGAGAACGCCAAACGCATCCGCGCGCGCAAGCATGTGGATGAGCACGGGGTGAAACACTACGAGATCTTCGGTCCGTTGTTCTTCGGTTCCACCGCCGCGTTCCAGGAAAAGTTCAAGCCGCACGACGATCCCGATGAAGTCGTTGTCGACTTCAAGGAATCCCGCGTCGTGGATCATTCCGCGATCGAAGCCGTGCACAAGCTCACCGATCGCTATGCGCGCGTAGGCAAAAAGCTCCGTCTGCGCCACCTCAGCGAAGACTGCCGTCGACTGCTCGACAACGCCGCGGCACTCATCGACGTGAATTACTTCGAGGACCCGACTTACAAGGTCGTGGACGATCGGTTGGGATAAGCGGGCAGGATCGGGGGGGGAACGGGGGTTGTGGCGACCGCGCCCCCGCGCTTTCGGGACACCGTTCCATGGCGGTCGCCACAACTCCCGGGTGAGTGGGCCTCAGGTGGGAGCTGTTGTCCCAAGCCGTCATCCTCGTACCTTCGTGGAGGCAACTGTTATGATGCGTCGGCAAGCGCGTGAACTGCGAGCTGAGTAAAATCAACTGCAGCCCGAGACTGATGTGTCCGTTGGCCTTGTAGGTATTGGCAGCTTTGTGGCCTCACACCGTCACCCCGGAGGAGGCCGGGGCTCCAGTCAGCAGGGAGAGGTTAGCGAAGAGTCTTGCTTGTGTCGTTACCGTTCAGCCTGGATTCTGGTCGGAGCCTGTCCCGGCGTAGGCCGGGGCCGGGATGACAGTCCCGTCTATACGGATTCCTCATCGAAATAATCGGTATCCAGCTTGGGAATTTTGATCGTTCTGGAAGACACACCTACTTCATGATCTATCATCAGTTGCGCCATTTTCGGGCCGTCCACAAGGACGATGTTTCCCACAGATTGAGCGAACTCGACAGCGTGTGAACTGAATGCGGATGTGGTGATGAACACGCCTTTGTTCGCCCTTTGCCCTGCCAATGCTCCATGAAAGGAGTGAATTTCAGGACGGCCTATTACGTTCTGCCAGCGCTTAGCCTGTACGTACACTTTTTCAAGACCGAGCTTATCTAGGGAAATCACACCGTCAATTCCGGCATCGCCTGAACGGCCGACTCTTTGAAGGTCGGCTCGGCTGGTGCCGTATCCCATTTTATGGAGTAGATCAAGAACGATGGTTTCGAAGAACTGCGGGGAAGCAGTACTCAAAGCTTCAAGTATCTCAGTGGTTACAGCGGAACGGATTTCATCAAGCGCTTGTCCCATTCTTTCGTCAGGGCTGACAGGGCCATTTGTCGCTTCGGAACGATTCGAGTCGACGACTGTGGTTGATTCCGCTTCTGGTCTCAGTCTGACGCCTACGAAATCGTCGATCAGTTTCGCCAAGTCGGAATCAGAAAGAGGCGCAGATTTTTCTTTCGCATAAAGCAGCCCTTTATCAGTGAGCTGCCAGAATCCACGTCGGGGGCTACCGGATAGTCCTGCGCGCTTCAACCGGTCGTGGGCCCATCCTGCTCGGTTCTTATAGATGGGCTGGACTCCACTCGGAAGCATCCTCTGGCGTTCTTCCACGGTAATCCCGAGCATGTCAGACGTAGCCTCGTGAACATTTTTAGCGGCAGTTCCCTCAGGATGAGCTGCAAGATATCGAATGATCGGTTCTATGAATTTGTCGTACGTCGGGATAGTCATCGATTGCCTTTCAAGCGTCAAATCCATTCATCAACGACAAAAACCCCGCTGACGTCCTCACCGCCCACTCCCACTCATCCTTGAACGGATACAGGTCCATCGTCACGTTCCCCGCGTAGCCGATGTCCTTCAGCGTGCGGAACAGTGTGCGGAAATCGATGTCGCCTTCGCCGAGCATCAGGTGCTTGTGCGCGCACCCCTTGATGTCCTCCAGGTGCAGGTTCGAAACGTACGGATCCAACAGGCGCACGGCGGCCGAAGGATCCTCGCCCGCCACCACGCCATGGCCTACGTCGTAGTTCGCGAACACCGTCCCCTCGAACGCGCGACACAGCGCGCGCAATTGGTCGGCGCGGTGGATCACGTGCTCGGGCTCCTGCTCGATCGCGATCTTCAGCCCTTGCGGCCGCTCGTTCACGAGGCGCGTCAATGAGTCGAGGAATAGTGTCTCTTGAACCTTGAAGTCTCCCTCCCGCTCCGGCAACCCCGTCGTCACCGTGAGGTACGGGCTGCCGAGCGACACCGCGATGCGCGCGGCCGCCAGGGCGGCGTCCACGCGGCGGGCACGGCCCATGGGGCCTGCGGGCACGAGTGTCGAGAGTCCGGGAGCATGCGCGATGGGGCCGAGCAGAAAGGGATGGCCCAACTGGACGTTGGTGACGCTCAGGCCGCGCGTTTCCAGCTCGGTGCGGAAGCCGCTCCAGTACGACGCGTCGCCCGCACGTGGCAAATCCTGCGGCTTGACCACGTACTCCACACCGCGAAAAGGCGAGGGGAGCAGGGCGCGGGCGATGTCGGAAGCGGTGAAATGATCCGGGAGCGAAGCCGTGCTATAGCAGAGCATCCCGATACTCCGTCAACGCGGTGCGCAGGACGTCTTCGCCCACGGGCGTCAGTACGGTCTGGCCGCGAGGGCCTTCCACGACGTGCGGACGGCCGACGGCATCCATCAAGATGAACGACAGGCTCTGGTCACGCTTCTTGTTGTCGCGGCGGGCGCTCTGGATGATCTGCCCCACCGAAATGTCGGCGGGGATGGGCGCAATCCCGGTCATCAGGTCCAGCAGGGTGCGCTGTTTCGCGTGCTCCGCATCGGGCAGGATGCCCATCGTGTTCGCGATGCGGCCGGCGACCATCATGCCGTGGTACACGGCTTCGCCGTGCAGCAAGCGGCCTTGCGAGAGGAACTCGGCCGCATGGCCGACCGTATGTCCGTACTCCAGCACGAGGCCGTACGCGCGCTCGGTGGGGTCGAGGCGCGCGATCTCGAACTTCTGTTCCAGGCTGGAGCGCAAGACCGCGCGCAGACCGTCCGGGCCGAGCATGTCCACGCCTTCCCGGCCGTTGAGGGTACCGCGGAAAATGGCCAGGGCGTCGTCGTAGTGCGCTCCCCCCAGCAGGATCGCGTTCTTGGCGTACTCCACCAGGGCCGCGCGCAAGGAACGCCTGGACTCCGTCGCGAAGAAGCGCGGGTCGCACAGGGCGGAAACCGGCGTGGAGAAGGCGCCGAGGCGGTTCTTGCCACCGCCGAAATTGATGCCCTGCTTGTTGGAGACGATCACGTCGCTTTGCGACATCATCGTGGTGGGCACATGTACGAAGCGGATGCCACGATACACCAGGCTGGCGGCCAAGCCCCCCAGGTTCAAAACCACACCCCCGCCGAAGTTCACCACTACGGACGAGCGGGTTGCCCCCCTTTCAAACAGTTGTTCGCACAAGGCTTCGAGGTTGGAAAGCTTCTTCTCGTTTTCGCCTTCGGGCGTCAGGATCACTTCGGGCGCGAGCGAGGGTCCCAGCAACTGCATGAGGAAAGGGCCATAAAGATTGAAGACGTGGGGATCGGAGACCACGAAGATACGGTCGGCCCCGAGTTCGCGCAGAAGCGCGGGGAGACGATCGACCGCCCCGTCGCCGAAGTGGATGGGCATGGCTCCGTTCAGGGGCGAGGTCCACGTTTCCAGCGTCAGCGGTTCGACCGCGGAAGATGCGTGATGAGCATCCTTGAAGGATGTTTGCTGTAAGACCATGACTGTGAATCCGCGGCTCGGGAGTCCAGGATGCCGGTCACTCGGCCGGATCGGACTGGGTTCCTCTTTGTAGATTAAAATACCCCAGAAACTCTTTCTCGGGGCGTCAAAATTCAGTCAAGCGGGTTTAAGTCTTGAAAAAACACAAACTTAGCCAATCGGTGCGACCGCGCCTGACGTACTGCACCAATGTCCACCCGTTGCAGGACGAGCATGTCTGGCGCGAAAAAATAGGGTTTTTTGGGTCGAAACTGGCGGAAATTACGGGAATCAAGCCGTTTCCGCTGGGATTATGGCTGAATGACGAGGTGGTGTCGGTGCTCGGGGAGGCTCCCGGAGAGTTGCGGGACCAGCTGGAGGCATGGGGTGCCACGACCTTCACGTTGAACGCTTTTCCCTACATGAACTTCCATCAGCCGGTGGTCAAACACGCGGTGTACCGCCCCGACTGGACCGACCCCGCCCGCCTGGAGTACACCAAGCGCTGCGCGACGCTGCTGGCCGCGCTGTTGCCCGAGGAGGAAACCTTCGGCTCGATCTCGACGCTTCCGCTGGGGTGGCGCGTGGACTGGACGCCGGACCATACGGCGAAATCCGCCGCGGCGTTTTGCGCACTGGCGATTTTCCTGGCGGAGCTGAAGGCGCGCACGGGCAAGCACATCGCGCTGGCCATCGAGCCCGAGCCGGGATGCGTGCTTGAGCGCACGCCCCAGGTGATCGCGTTCTGGAACGATGTGCTGCGTCCCGCGGCCGCAGAGGCCGGCGCGGCGGAAGCGTTGGAGGAACATATCGGCGTGTGTTACGACACGTGCCATCAGGCCGTGCAGTTCGAGGACGCGGAGGCGTCGCTCGCGGCCCTGGCGGAGGCCGGCATCCGCATCCACAAGATGCAGCTGTCCAGCGCGCCGGAGTTCCCCGCGGAATCGCCCGGTCAGCCCGGCGCGCGCACGTTGCGCGAGCAATTCGTGGAGCCGAAGTTCCTGCACCAGACCCGCGTGCAGACGCCCGACGGCGTGTGGGACCTCGACGACTTGCCGCAAGCGCTGAACGCCGGGCCCGGACTGCTGGCCCACCCGTGGCGCGTGCATTACCACGTTCCCGTGCATGCCGACACGTTGCTCGACGGGGCCATCCGCACGACGCGCGACGAAATGTTGAAGGCCATGCGCTACGCCCTCAAGCACGACCTGTGCCGCCACTTCGAGGTGGAGACCTATACGTGGAGCGTGCTGCCGGAGGCCCATCGCCCGAAGGATGACGCGGGGCTGGCGGAGGCGATCGCGAAGGAAATGGACTTCGTGAGGAACGCGGCGGATGGCGCCTTTGGCGATTCACATCACAGCATCACAACATCACAGCAATAGAACGCCATGACGGCACATGGTACCGCGACAAT
>CAZKRC010000089.1:0-9639 GCA_964555105.1 uncultured Bifidobacterium sp.
GAAGCGCACCAAAATCTCCCTCGTCGGCGCCGGACAAATCGGCGGTACCATGGCCCTGCTCGCGGCCCAGAAGCAACTCGGCGACGTCGTCCTGATCGACGTCTCCGAAGGCGTGCCGCAAGGCAAGGCCCTCGACCTGCTGCACGGCGGCCCGACCATCCCCACCTCGTCGGCGCTCAGCGGCTCCAACGACTACGCCGACCTCAAGGACTCCGACGTCGTCATCGTCACCGCCGGCTTGCCCCGCAAGCCCGGCATGAGCCGTGACGACCTGCTGGACGTCAACTTCGGCATCATCAAGACCGTGGGCGAGGCCATCAAGAAGAACGCACCGAACGCTTTCGTGCTGGTGGTGACCAACCCCCTCGACGCCATGGTCTATGCCATGCAGAAGGTCACGGGATTCCCGACCAATCGCGTGGTGGGCATGGCCGGTGTGCTCGACTCGGGCCGCTTCGCCGCGCTGGTGGCCGAGGCCATCGGCGTCTCCGCCGAGGACGTGCAGGCCCTCGTGATGGGCGGTCACGGCGACACCATGGTGCCGCTGATCCGCTACTGCTCCGTGGGCGGCATCCCCGTGACGCACTTCCTCGATAAAGACAAGCTCGACGCCATCTCCAAGCGTACCGCCAACGCGGGAGGCGAGGTCGTGGCGTTGCTCAAGACCGGTTCGGCATTCTACAGCCCGGCCTTGTCGGCCATTCACATGGCCGAGGCCTACCTCAAGGACAAGAAGAGCGTGATCACCGCCGCCGCGATGCTGAACGGTGAGTTCGGGTACTCCGGGCTCTATGCCGGCGTGCCGGTGATCCTGGGCGGGAACGGCCTTGAAAAGGTGATCGAAGTCGAACTTGACGCCGAGGAAAGGAAGGCGTTTGAAGCCTCCATGGAGGCCGTCAAGTCGCTCGTGGCGTACATCGACAAGAAGTTGGCGGAGTAACGCACGTCCCCTGAACATGTCATCGCAAAAAGCGGCCCGTACAAGGGCCGCTTTTTTTTTGCGGACTTTTCATGTGCGGACTTGTCCGTACGGGAAGGCGTGGACGGGGGACGGGCCGGGGCGATGATTGTGACGGGCCGGTCCGAATTCCCGTTCGGTGACATTCGTCACGGACGCGTTCCTCCGGCTCGCATAACTTTGCGCGGGATGACAACATCCCCATCCCCAAGAGGTTCATCATGAAGGCAAACATCCGACCCGTCGATCGCATACTGCGCCTTGTCGCGGGCATCGTGCTCGCTGTTCTGTATTTCACCGGTACGCTGTCGGGTACCGCAGGCGTGGCCGCGCTCGTGGTCGGCATCGTGCTGGTTCTCACCGCGCTCCTGAAGTTCTGTCCGCTCTACCGCCTCTTCGGCGCGTGTTCCTGTTCGCGCTGACGGATCGGCCGGAGGTACCCCCCCTGTGCCCGTCGCATCCTGGACCCGGGACGTCGTGCATAATGATGCGATTGACCGTATCTTCATGATGTAACCCGGGAGGTTTTCATGAATGTGAACGTCGGAACCTTCGATCGCGTGGTGCGCGCCGTCCTCGGTGCCGTGCTGGTGCTGCTGTATCTCAACAGCTTCGTGATCGGCACGTGGGGAGCGGTACTGCTGATCATCGGCATCGTGTTGATCCTGACGGCGCTGATCAGGTTTTGTCCCATCTACCAGGTGCTGGGACTGAATTCCTGCAGGAGGTGACCGCGCACGGTTGAGCACGGTTGCGCACTGTCGCGCACGATTGTGCACTGTTGCGCACGGGGCGCGTTGTGCGCACTGACCGGTGTCCCTGTGCGTTCGCGCGTCGCCCGTGTCCGCGTCGCCCACGAGGTTAACTTGTTTTCATGAACGCGTTCTTCCGGCTGCTGGCCGTGATGCTACCATGCCTCGTTGTCGGCGGAGTCTGTAGCGGCGGTAGGGGCGCAGCCTACGCCGGGCATCTACCGGTCCAGGGCGCATCGGTCCACGACGCTCCCGGTCCGGTGTATGACGTTCTCTGCGACGCCACGGTCGAGGTTTACTCCTGTCATCCCGCCCATCCCTACGGGCGCGTGCTCGACTTCACGGAGCTGGAGCGTACACTGAACCGTTTTCCGGCCGCCCGCATCTCCGCCACACTCGTCTCCGGCACCACGTTGACGTCACGACGCTTCAAGGTCAGGGACAACGTCCTCCTCATCGGGGGCGACACCGTGCGTCCCAAGGAAATCGACGCTTTGGCACTGCGCACCACGTGGCCACGCTGGCGTACGGTGACCGACCTGGCGGTGGGCGGCGCCTTGATGTTCGGTAGCGTCGGCCTGGTCATCGACGGCCTGCAATGGGTCAGCGGGTCCGGGGGCGATCTGGGCGCGACGGGCACGGGCGCACTCGTGGGTGCGGGACTCTTCGGTGGTCTCGGCATCCTCTTCGTGCGGGAACATTATCACGTGCTGATCCAGGAAGGCTGGGAGCAGCGGGTGGTGAAGGGCGCGCCGACGCCCGACCCCCTGACCCCGACGATCGTCGACGCGCGGTAACGCGCGGCGCGCGGGTGTGCGGCGGTCGCATGGCGGTCCGCATCGGGTTTTAGCGGCCGGGTGCGTAGTGTCGGAGCGTGGCCTTGCCGTCAGGCGTGAGGCTGCGTACGATGAATTCGGCCTTCCAGCCGCGTTTCAATAATCCAACCCGTTGCAGGCCCAACGCGCGCGCGCCGTTGATCGTCGCGAGCGCGACGATCTCCTCCCTCGGCACGTCCGGATGGCTTTCCGCGAACAGCCGCATCTGTTCCAGCATCGACAACGAATCCCCGGAGGCGAGGCTGTCGGTGCCGAGCGCCACGTTGACGCCGCGCGCGCGCAGTTCTTCGTAAGGAAAACGCGGATGACCGAAGAACGCGTGGCTCGAAGGACAGTGAACCACGGTGGCCCCGCGCCGCGCAAGAATGTCCATGTCCGCGGCGTCCAGCGTGTTGCCGTGCACGAGGATCAGCCCGTCGGGCAACAGGCCCTCGGCTTCGAGCCAACGCACCGGCGTCGTGTCGCGGTGGTGCGGCGCATCGGGATGAATGGCGCGACAGAAGTCGGCGAGCGGCCCCGTGCCCCGCGCGAACAGTTCCGCCTCCTCGCGGCTTTCCGCCGCGTGGATGGTCACGGGGAGTCCGCGTGCGCGCTGATGGTCGATCGCGCGGCGCAACAGCGCTGGTGACAGCGAGTACGCCGCATGCGGCGCAATACCGGGGTGGAAGCGCGCGCTCCCGTCATGTCCGGTCGCGGCGGCTTCGTAATGCCCCGCAATGTCCGTGGCTGTCCGGTGGCGCGCCGCGGCCGATGCAGGGTCAAGCCCCAGCAGTTCAACGCAGGCGAAGGCGCGCAGGGGCGAGTCGATCAATGCGGAGAGCGCTTCGCCCGTGTTGCCGACATCGAGCACGGTGGTGCATCCGCCCGCCGTCAAAAGCCGTACACCCTGGCGGGCGGCCTCGCGATAGTCGGCGCTGGTGAATCCGGAGGTCGTGGTCCGCAGCTCTCCCACCCACTCGGGAAAAAGCCGACCGGGAGCGAGCATTTCGTGCAGGCCGGTCAGCTCGAGATGACAATGCAGGTTGACCAGGCCGGGCATGAGAACCCCGTCGTCCCAGCGGCGGACCGCTTCGGCGGGAACATCCGGGGGAAAGTCCGCCGCACACCCGGTGGCCGTGATCCATTCCCCCTCCACACATATCCAACCGTTCCGTACGGGAGGACCCTCGCCGGGGTACAACAGCGACGCGGTGTAATAGGTGGGCATGGTTCGGGTCAAGGGGTTGGTATCAGGCGTCGACACGTGGCGGGTTACCCCTCATCGTGATCATCGCGGTTATCGTGGCCGCGGGGATGGGCCCCTGACGGAAAACGCCGGGCCGGGAAGCCCGTACGCGTTTTCAACGACCGGGACGGTATCTCCATGCGGGCCGGCGCAGGCGGGAAGCACGGTGTTCGGCAAGGCGGGCGTGGCGATCAGGGTGCGATAGGCGATCTGGAGCGTGTCGCCGCCGTTGAGACGGGTGAAAACGGCGGCCTGGATCACTGCGCAGGCGGCGAGCGTATCCGCGTACAAGACGCGGCGCGGGTGGGCGGCGGTCGAGTCCCGGAAGGTGAAGCGGCCGTGAACGCTGAGGGTGTCTCCACCATCATGCGAGAATCCGTCCACCATCCCGGTCCCGGCGAACACGGTCAGGGAGTCGGTGGGGATGCCGCCCGGTGTGCGCACCACGACCGTGCGGCCGGCGGCGGGTGCGGTGATCCTGAGCACCGTATCCTTTCCGGTGACGAGCGGACATTCGGGAATGCCCGGCCACCGTACCCGCGCGGTCACGCTGACGTAGGTGCGTTCCAGGGAATCCGTCATCGTGTCCCGGAACGCGAGAAGTTCCGCGCAGGCATACGCCGTCTTCAGGCCCTGCACGGCGATGGGGAGAACGTCCCCGGGCAGGGCGTGATCCACAGGCGGGTGGAAGAGGAGAGCGTCGGCACCGGGGTCCTCCACGATCACCGGATCGCGATCGGGCCAGCCGGTGTCGTTGCAGGCGGCGAAGCAGGCCACCGTCAGCAGCAGCAGGGAGCGCTTGACGCTGCGAAGGCCGCGGAATGCGGATCCGGTTCCGCGGAAAGCGTTCGAAGTCGTGGGGGTACAGGGTGAAGACATGCGCGCGAAGTGTTTCAGGGAAGGAAATTATAGCGGTTGAACACGACCTCCACCGAATCCGCGCGCGCACCGGAGCACGGCGCGAACGATTCGGGCGGGAGCGACGCCGTGATCAAACGTACCTTCACGAGCGTGGTGTCGCCACGATATTCATACGTGGCGGTTTGCAGGATCTCGCAGGCCGCCAGCGTGTCGAGCCGCAACATGCGGCGCGGGTGGGACGCGGTGGAGTCGCGGTACAAGGCCCGTCCGCTGCGGGTGGTGTCGCCGCTTTCCGCCGGGTGTCGCAGGGTGATCACGCTCACCGCACCGCCGGTTTCGGACGCCACGAACAGCACGGAGTCCGTCGCCTTCCCGTCGGGCGTCAGGAGGTACAGCCGATTGCCGGGTACCGTGAAAAAACGCACGCGAAACGACGTATCGAGTCCCGCCTCATCCTTGCGGCATCCCGTGGCGGGAAGCTCGAATTCCGAGTGGACCTGATAGGATTCAAAGCCGGTGGAATCACGGAGGAATTTCCAGCCGACCTGGGGAACCGCGCAGACCTTGCGGCGCTTCAGTCCGTGAATGACGAGGTGCAGGGTGTCGCCATACCGTGCGTATTGCACCGACGGCGGCCAGAACACCACCGAGTCCGCGGGCGGGTTGCTCAGCACGGTCGCTTCCCCGGTCTGCAGGCACGCCCCCAATCCTGTTGCGAGCGCGCAGGCGGAGAAGAAGAAAATACCGCGCGTGATCGTTCCCGTGCGTTTCGTCATGGCGAAGTCCCTCTTGAACGCGGGGAAAGCGGGGGACGCGCATCTTCCGCAAGCGGTACGGGGTCGTGGGCATAGAATGCCGGCGCGTCGCCGTCATCCAGGATCAGGCGGTCGACATGTCCCAGCAGCCCGATCGCACGCCCCAGATCGAAGGGTGTGAGCAATCCCCACTCCCGGAGAACCTGGGCGCGCAGAGCGCCGAAGTCTTGCCGCACAGCGTTCCGGAACGCCGCAATCACCGCCGCGGGCGGAAGCGACCGGGCCGTTCCCGTGGCGTGCTCCGTGCCGCGCTCCGTGGAGTCACGGGAGTCCGGATCGTCGTCGGGTGGCGTTCCCCCCTCGTGGCTGCCATCGTCTCTGGCATCACTCCTTACGGGGGAGTCGACGGTGGGGGGTATGGCCGCCTGCCTCACCACGGTTTCGACGTAGTGGAGGCAGGCCGGCGGGAAATCCGCGCGCCCCGCATGGTACAGGCGCGCATAAGCCTCTTTCCACCGGTCCGGAAAGGAGTCGGGCATGTGTCCCCCGTGCGGCACCGTCACGGAGTCCCCGCGAGGGAGGCGCGCGCGCGGTGTGCGGCCTGTTCCCACAATGCGGCCGGGTCCAGCGGCTGACCGCCTTGTCGCAGGCCCATGGTCAGCCGGTAGCCTCCGGCGGCGGCGGGCGCGTCACCCAGGTAGGATCCCGTTTTGACCAGCGCCCCCGGCGTGACGCCGGTCGCCGGCGCGATCGGGCCGTAGTCCGCGTACAGTTCGGTCCCGTGATACACGCGGACGATCGCGCCGGCGGAGCCGCCGCCTGCGGAGTCCACCTCCGTGACGCGGCCCGGCAGGATGGCACGCACGCGGGGCGAAGGAGCGACCCAGTGCACGAGCGTGGCGCCCCCGCGGATCGGGTCCGCACCTCCGGAGGAAAGAGAGGAAAGCAGCCGTCCTTCCGCGAGCGGCGCGCGCGCGCGCGCGCGCGTCAGGCACCCACGCCGGCCATCGCACCAGACGCCGGCCGGGTTGCGGCGGTAGGCAAACGCACCCGAAGGATCCTCGCCGCGTACCCCTGCAAGCTCATGGCTCCAGATGCCGAGATCCGACACCACCGCGCGCGCTTCCAGTTGGAGCGGACGCTCCGCCTCGCGCGTCCGGGACAGGGTCCCTTGCCAGCGCGCCTTCTCCAGCAAGGCACCCGCCGCTCCGCACAGCGTGTGGTCGACCGTGGCCAGGCTTTCACAGCAGGATGCATCCAGCCCACGCGGACAGTGGAGCGTCACCCGGCTGGAGTCGCTGCTCCATGCCAAGGTCAAACGCCCGGGCTTATCGCTCCCTCCGAACATCGTACCGGTGATTTTGTTCCATACCGTGGCAGGGTTGAGACTCCCTGACGCCATCGACCACAGGGTGTCGAAGCGGGTGTACACGAACGCACCCAAGGCGATCAGCAGCAGGATGCGGATCAACGGAAACTTGCGCGGGGGACGGCCTGACGGCACGTGGCGCGGTCGTTTCGAAGGGCGAAAATCGGTGTGCTTGATTCCCACACCGGCAAAAGTAGATGGAATCGGTGAAGCCGGGGGGCGGTTTCAAAAGTTCCCGCATCATCGTGACGCCTCGTCACGAATCATGACGAATACGGCGTCGGACGGGCGCTGCGAGGGCGCGGCCCGGACGTGCTCCAGGACGCACCCTGGCGTCACCCTGTATTCAGGGCTCGAAGAATTCTCCTTCTTCGAGCTCTTCCCACTCTTCCTGGACGGCGGGGGTTTCCGCAGGAACGGATGCGGGGGGGGAAGCCGGCGCCGCATCGGGTGTGACCGCCGGCGGCGTCGCCGGGGGTTGGTGCGGGGCCGCCGGGAGGTCGAGAATCTCTCCCGCCTCGGGATCGTACCCGGCCCCGGGGACCGGCGTGCGCGGCGAAGGGTAGGTCGGACGGAGGCGCTCCGGAGGCACGGTCACGCGGGCAGGGCCCCCGGGGCGGAAGTTGCGGCCTTCGAAGTTGGGGAAAGCGGGCGTGAAGCGCAAGGCCACGCGGTGGCTTTCGTCGAGATAGGGGTGGGCGGCGAAGGCGTAATCGAGCGCGACGATGCCGCGCCAGTTGTAGCCCATGCCCAATCGCGTCGAAGATGCCCACGAGGAGGGCGCGAGTTCGTCGAAACCCGCGCGCAGGCTCAGCCCGAAATCGAAATTGAACTCCGCGCCGATCTTGGAGGTTTTGAGTGCTGAGACGGGATCGGTAATGCCGCGCTCTCCTTCCAGGCGCGACGCCGAACGGGCCCCGCGCTGCAACAGTCCGGGCGTTTCAAACCCTGCCTCGAGCGTGCCGTAGAAGTAGGGAATGGGTTTGCGCATGGCCACGAACAAAGCCGCTTCAGGCAATTCGTATTCGGTATGCCCCTCGCTCCATGCCGCCGTGGAGGGAACCAGGCTGCGGACGTACGCGCCCGCCCGCAGGCGCCGATCGTGCGTGTACTGGATCATGGCGTCGCCGCGCATGCCGAGGCCGCTTTGGTCGAGCTGGCGACGGAGCAGATGCAGCGAACCGCCGATGTCCAGGGCACCATCCGCGGGACCGTAGCGTTTTGCGAAGGAGCCCGTCACCATCCAGTCGGAGGTGTTGAAATAGCCGTCGGGGGCGGTCGGCGTGTTGGTCAGGTGGAGCTCCACGTCGCTGACGGCATAGGTCGCCACCGCGATGCCCAAGGTGCTGCGCGCGTCCAGAGGGATCAGCAAGGCGGCGTTGTCGAAGCGGGCCAACCCGAAGCGTTCGGTGTGCGCGGCCATGAAGGTGAAGTCGTTCACGTCGTTCATGGACGCGGGCGCGTTCACCACGGCATCGGCACCTTGGGCGAAACCCGCGCGCAGGAGCGCCATGCCGTGGTGCCGGGCCCCGAAACCTTCGCTTGCGGTCAGGTTGACGTCGGCGGCCTGGTCGAAGGCGTGGACCGGCGCGGCGGACAACACGGACCAGGCGACGGACCACGCGAGCGCGCAGGCGGGGGCACCGGAACGCACCGCGATCCGGGCCTTGCGATAAAGGGGACGAAGGGCGGGCATCGGGGGGCTAAACTACAAAGACGGACGGCCCTGGAGGACATCGAAACCGTGAAAGAGGCGGGGGGCTTCCGCGGGATCGCGGCATGTGGCAAAGGCCGCAAAGTATCTTTTCAGACATGACGCAAAATTATCCGGTGACCACCGTCGGTGGCCTGCTACGCGACGAAGAGGGCAACCTCCTGCTGGTGCGCACGCGCAAATGGTCCAACCTGTGGGGCATTCCCGGCGGCAAGGTCGAATACGGCGAATCCCTTGAAGACGGCTTCCGGCGCGAAACGCGCGAGGAAACCGGACTGGAACTCGAAAACCCCCGCATGGTAATGGTACAGGAAGCGATCGAGCACCCCGAGTTTCATGAGAAAAGACACTTCATCCTCTTCAACTATGTGGCCGATGTGGCGCAGGGCGGCGTGCGCCCTCCCGTGACGTTGAATGACGAAGCGCAGGAGTGGCGGTGGGTGACGCCGCGCGACGCGGCGACCCTGCCGCTGAACGGGCCCACCCGGGCCCTGCTGGAAAAAGTCGGGGCCGCACGTGGAGACGGGGAAGCGGGAGGCGCGGAGTGGGCACGCTGAGCATTCGCGAACTGAGGATCTCCTGCATCGTGGGAGTGTATCCCGATGAGCGCAAACGCGAGCAGGACCTGTTCGTCGACGTGGACATGGGCTTCGATTTTTCCCGGGTGACCGCCTCCGACCAGCTTTCCGACACGGTCGACTACACCGAGGTCGCCACGGATCTTGCCGAATACGTGAGGGCCGAACGTTTCCAGATCATCGAGACGTTGGCGCAACGCGCTTGCGCCCGCATTCTCGAACGTCATCCTCTTCTCACACGATGCCGTCTCGTCATCCGCAAGCCCGCCGCCGTTCCGCACGCGCAGGGCGCGGTGGTGACGGTGGAACAGGAGCGGGCATGAAGAAAAAGTTGGGAGTCGGGAGTCGGCAGTCGGGGGGAACGCCCCCCCGGACTATCATCAAGGCATCCAGCAAGGCAGCCTACAAGACGGAGACAGAGACCTCGACGATTGAGACCTCGAAGCGAATTGCAAACAAGATGCCGACCGCTCTCGTCACCGGCTCCGCGCGGCGTTTGGGCCGCGCGATCGCCCTGCGCCTCGCCGCGTCCGGTCACTTCACCTTCGTCCATTACCGCGCCTCGCGCCGCGACGCCGAGGCCGTGCTCGC
>CAZKRC010000090.1:0-9627 GCA_964555105.1 uncultured Bifidobacterium sp.
AGGAGTTCTACGTGATGCAGTCCGAGTTCTACACGCGCGGACGCCACGGCAAGGAGGGCCACCAGCCTTTCGACATGGAAAAGGCGATCATGGAGCAACCCGACTACGTCGTATTCAACGGCTCCGTGGGCGCACTCCTCGACGACAACTCGCTTACGGCCGAAGTCGGTGAAAGCGTGCGCATGTACCTCGGCAACGGCGGCCCCAACCTGATTTCCTCCTTCCACCTGATCGGCGAGATTTTCGACCGGGTCTACGGCGAGGGCGGCAGCACCGTGAACCAGAAGGATGTGCAGACGACGCTCATCCCCGCAGGCGGTGCCTCCATGGTAGAGTTCGGGCTCGACGTGCCCGGCACCTATGTGCTTGTAGACCACTCGATCTTCCGGGCCTTCAACAAGGGCGCCATCGGCATGCTCAAGGTCACGGGCCCCGAGAACGAGCGCATCTACTCCGGGAAGCAGGGCGACCTGACCTATCTCCCCGAAGGCGGTGCCATCCAGACGATGCCCGACGTCGAGGCCGTCGCCGCGGCGCCCACCTCGCTGACCCGTGCGGAACTCATGGAGCGCGGCGCCCGCGTGTATGAACGCAACTGCGCCGCCTGTCACCAGGTGGACGGCAAGGGAATTCCGCACGCTTTCCCGCCGCTGGCCTCTTCCGATTACCTGATGGCCGACAAGCACCGTTCGATCGACGTCGTCCTGCAGGGCCTGAGCGGGCCCATCACGGTGAACGGCGTCAAGTACGACGGGATCATGCCCGCGGTCAGGCTCGGTGACCCCGATGTCGCCTCCGTGCTGACCTACATCCGCAACAGCTTCGGAAACACCGGCGATCCCGTCACGGTCGAAGAGGTCAAGACCCGGCGGGCGGGGTACGACAAGTAGCCGCCGTGAAGACTCTCTCCCTGAGAGGGAAGCAAGGGAAAGGGCCCGCTGAAAGGCGGGCCCCCTACCGGCCTCAGCGGGCCACGCCTCGTTCCCCCCGGGCCCGCTTCCTTTCCTTCCCTCTCGTTCTCCTCGTCCTCTCCTGTCTCGCGCCTGCGGGCGTGGCGAAGGACATGGCGCGCTTCCCCGCCGGGAATGCGACCTTCCCGTTCCGTGCGGACTCTGCCGACAGCACCCCCAGGATCCTGGAAACATCCGCGTTCCGGATCGACACGCGCGCGGTCAGTGCCACGGAATTCCTCGCCTTCGTGAAGGCCAACCCCCGTTACACACGGTCCCGCATCCCCAGGATCCTGGCGAACGACTCCTACCTGCGGTACTGGACGGGCGATTTCGATCCCGGTCCCACGCAGGGTGCGCCCGTGACCATGGTGTCATGGCATGCGGCGAAGGCGTACTGCGCCGCGCAAGGCAAGCGCCTGCCGACGACGGCGGAGTGGGAACGCGTCGCCGCCACCACGGGGGACGGCTCCGGAACCGCGGAGCACGAACGTCTCATCCTCGCATGGTACGCCCGTCCCGCGTCCGAGGGCACACCCGCCTTCGGAACGGGCTCTTCGCACGCGCGCGGCGTCCGCGACCTGCACGGCGTCATCTGGGAGTGGACCTCCGACTACAACGCCTGGGCCACCGCCGGCGCGAACAGCCGCGGCCGTATCGACGAGCCGGATGACGCGCTGTTTTGCGGCGCCGGCGCCTCGCGCATGATCCCGGGCACCCCCTACGCGACCTACATGCGCTGGGCCTTCCGGGCAAGCCTCAAACCGGATTACACCGTCACGGCGCTGGGTTTCCGCTGCGCACGTGATGACTGAAAGGATCCAGAGGATGACAGGACACGTCTTCACACCCGCGTGCACACATGACCCCCATGAACCGCATGGGGCCTTTGCGCCCCGCCACGACAGCGTGGCGCACCCGGCGGCTCTCCGGCACAAACCCGCAACGCCACACCCCCGGCGCGCCGTTCTCCGTGCACTCGTGACGCTGGCCCTTCCCTTCCTGGCTTCGGCCGCCGGTGCCGCTTCCGCCCCGTCGTCCCTGCCCGACAACTCGCTTTACCATCTGGAATCGCTGTGGACGACGGATGACCACCAATCCTTCCGCCTTGAAGAGCTGCGGGGAAAAACGCGTATCCTGACGATGTTCTTCAGCCGCTGCGACGAGATCTGTCCGATGCTCACCGGCCAACTCAAGCTGCTTGAGCGCGAGATGTCCCCCGCTTTACGCGCCCGCACGGGGTTCGTGCTCGTGACACTCGACCCGGAAGCGGACGATGCCGAATCGCTGGCGGATCATCGTCGCCGCATGGGATACTCGCGGGACAACTGGATCCTGCTGCGGGGCAAACCCGACGACACGCGTCAACTGGCGAACCTGGTGGGCGTGACCTACATGCCGAAGAAGCAGGACGGCCAGATCGATCACGACGGCGTGATCATCATCCTCGACACGCAGGGGCGCATCGTGGAGAAAACCTCCTCGATCACCGATCGTGCGGCGTTCCTGAAGAAACTGGAAAAGGCCGCCAAGGCCGGGGCCCGGTAAATCAGGCGCGAAATCAGGCGCGCGGGATCGTCACCCACGCGGTGACGCACAGGGAAAGGCTCGCGATGGGCATGAGGATCGCCGCCATCAACGGCGATACGAATCCCGCCACCGCCAAAGACAACGCCACGGCGTTGTATACACCCGACACGATGTAACAGTTGCGCAGACTGCGGCGCGTTCCTGCGGCGATGCGCAGCAGGGAGAGGATGGCCTCCGGATCCGAGGTCGTCATGAACGCGTCGGCTTCGGCCGCCACCGGCCCGGCCGCGCCCTGAACCGCAAGCGAAACCGCCGCTTCTCCAAAGAGAAGGCTGTCGTTGTAGCCGTCACCCACGGCCAAAGCAGGACCATGCTTCTTCTGGAAAGCCTGTGCTTCCGCCTGTTTTTGCTCCGGCGACAGTCCGCCCCGCCATGCGGCGAAACCCGCCTGTCGAGCAAAGGCCTCCACGCGCTCCGGATGATCCCCCGAAAGCAGCAGCACGGGGCGGGAGTGCGCCGCCAACCCGGAAAGCAACGCACGGGCACCGGGCTTGATTTCCTCACCCAACACGATGAAGGCGGCCAGTCGCTCATTCACGAACAGGCAGGATTGGGGGGTGACGCCTTCGGGGGCCGCTTCCCCGGGTCCCGGTTCGATCAACCCTTGCGCGTGAAACTCCTCCGGGTTGCGCTTCCAGGCCTCATGGCGGCAGACGCACAGGCGCAAGGGGGCACCCTCCCGCGGCGTCCACGTTCCCACCAGACCGAAATGCGGACGCTCGGCAAAGCCGGTGATCCGTCCCTCGTGCGTGGTCCCCCGATTTTCGGTCAAGGCCGCGTGCAACGCCATCGCCACGGGATGCGAACTCATCCCGGTCAGGCTCGAGACGGCGCCCAGCGCATGCTCCCGCTCCTCCGCGCCTCCCGCGAATGCGGGGGACCAGTCCCAGCGTTCCAGACGCCGCCGCGTGAAGGTGAGCGTTCCGGTTTTGTCGAAAAGCAGCGCGCGCGTTTCCCCCAGCCTTTCCAGCGTTTCCTGGTCGCGGAAATGGAAGCCCAGGCGATGCGCGCGGAGTAGCCCCACGCCGCGACTGACGGGAACCGCCAGGGCGAGCGCGCAGGAACAGGACACGATGAACACCGCCGCCGCCGTCACCAACGCCTTTTCCCAGCCCGACGACCAGTGCACGGCCAGGGCGATCAATGCCGACGCCGCCACCACCAGCGTGAACCCCAGCGCCACGCGCTCGCGCCGCACGTTGCGGCGGCGCTTGCGCGCCACCAGCGACTCCAGGGAGCGGCGCAATCCGGCCGCGCGCGTACGCGCGTGCGGATTCACCACGCGGAGCGAGAGACCGCCTTCGCCCGACACCCCCAGGAACCGCCAGCCCGCGAACAGGAAATCCCCCTTCGTGAACGGACGCGGGCGATCTTCACCGGTGAGGAACGCCGTGTCCACGGAGCCATCGCCCGCTTCCACCGTCCCGTCCACCGGGAGGTAGTCCCCGGCGGCGATCTCCACCAGGTCACCCGCTTCCACCTGCTCGAGGGGCGTCCAGCGTACTCCTTCCGGAGCCTCCGGATCCCGCACGCGCACCACGTCCGGGCTGAGCGCTTCATGCCAGCGGTTGCGCAGCATGAGGCCTCCCTCGAAACGCCGGACCGCGTAACGCCCCAGCAGCAGGAAGAACACCAGTCCCGCCAACGTATCGCCGTAGTTGAAATGCCCCAAGGCATTCGCGGACGGCACGACGTCGAACACCGACGCCAGCGAGACCGAGAAGGCGAGAACGATGCCGATCGTGACGGTGATGTCGATGGTGAACGCGCGACCGCGCAAGGCCCTCCAGGCGCCTTGGTAAAACGGAAAGGCCGAATAGAATACCGCGGGCAGGGCGCTGATGAAGGTCCACACGCCCAAGGCCCGGATCCACTCGTCGCTCATCCCGCGGCCGAAGCCGATGTAGGGACCGAACGCGAAGGCCATGGCATTCATGAAACAGGCGGCGGCCACGGCCAACCGCATCCACGCCGACCGGTCCAGCACCGGACGCGGAGCCGCCGTGCTTTTCGGTTTGAAGGCGTAGCCGTAACGTCCCACGCTTTCCAGAACCTGAGGCAGCATGGTCACGCCCGCGTCGTAACGCACGTGCATTTCCCCATGGACGAAATCAACGTCGTAGTCGAGCACTCCCGGGGTTTCCCCCAGGACCCGCTCCATCAACCATCCGCAGGCCGCACAGGACATGTCGGCGCATTCGAGGGTCAGGGCGTGACTGCCCGCCTCCCAGCGTCCGATGCGGCGCAAGGTTTCAGGATCCTTGAGTCCTTCGAGATACTCCCGATACTCCGGCGAAAGGCCGGCGCGCGGTGCCTTGACGCCCGACTGGTCGAGAAGGTCGTAGTACACTCCGCCTTCCTCGCCCGCGAGGATCCCGTGAACGACCCGGCAGCCCTCGCAGCAAAAACGCAACGCCTCGCCCGCGGCAGCCTCCGGCTTCAAGACGGGAAGACCGGCTCCCAGAAGGTCCGCACCGCAATGCGCACACGTCGTGGCCGGAAGGGTCGGGTTCTGGGCGATCATCATGACGTCCGGAGTTGATGGTCCAAGGCGGCAGAGGGGAAGGTACGCTGACACGTGCGGGGGAAAGCACGGCGGCGACGATGCGCCATGGTGCTCACGGCCGCGTACACGGTCGCGTTCGCAGCCGCTCTCAAATGATTCCGCCGCCGGGGCCCGTCAGGAGCGTCGGCCCGCATGTCATCTCGCGTCATGAATGAAGGGGTGCTCCCTGACCGCCACTCCGTCCCGCAGAAAAACGGCCTTGACGTTCCAGCGTCCCCGGCGCAGGCGGGGCGCGTCGGAAACCCACAGGGGAGGATTATCGGCCGCCAAGGTCATGGGCACATCGCGATCCGCCGAACCGTCGTCGGGCCGCCGCAATTGCAAGAGCAGCTCATGCGCCGTCAGAAGTTCCCGGTGTTCCGCCTCCCCGCCACCCGGTGCCTGGGCCTCCAGCACCAGCGCGCCGGACTCCCAGCGGAGCGAGAGCGAGAACCCCAACGTGTCGAACGCGGCCTCCGCGGCGCGATGCTCATCCAGCTTCAAACCCGCCGCATAGTAATCGTCCTGGACGAGCACATGCCGGTTCTTGCTCGACACGACCACCAGGAAAATCCCGGCACTCACGCCGAGGGCCGCGATGCCTCCCAAAAAGAGCATCCAGGCGGGCACCGATTGTTTTTGGCTCATGGCGTTCCTTCCGCCGGGTTTCCGCCCTGGTTTCCCAGGGGGCCGGCCAACATCACCTTGAATGTCCATGTTTTCATGCCGTCGCTCAACGCGAATTCCATCTCACGACGACCACGCGTAAATTCATGGCGGGGCGCTATGACCTTTAACGGCAGGCTGCGCCGCTCTCCCGAGCCAATGGCATAGCGCCGCCCTTCCCAATCATGCCGTCCTGAAAATTCCGTACCCGGAGGCAACGCCACGGACAATTCGCGGCGGGACCGCCCCAAGTTGCGGAAATGGAGCGTGAAGGTGTTGACCACCGTATCCGCCGCGATCATTGCATACGGCTCGCGGCCTTGCCGCAAGGCCTCGACCGTCACATCGGGACGCGTCAGCACCAGCCACGCCGACAACGAGGCCAGGGCCACCATGAGAATCCCGTATACAACCAGACGCTTGCGCACGCCCTCCACGGCCTTACCGGCCAATTCCGAAAGCGAGGTGTAACGGATCAACCCGGGGGGCTTCTTCCAGGCCTTCATGATATCGTCGCAGGCGTCAATGCAACGCGTGCAATGCAGGCATTCCAGCTGAACGCCTTTACGAATGTCGATGCCTGTCGGGCACACCGCGATGCACTGACGGCAATCCACGCAATCCCCCAGACCGGGACGCTTGCCGCCCACGGCCTTGCCTCGAGGCTCGCCACGTGTGGCGTCGTACCCCACGATGAGGCTTTTCTCGTCCAGCAAAACACTCTGGAGCTTGGCGTAAGGGCAGACGATCACGCATGCCTGTTCCTTGAAGAACGCGAAGACCCAGTAAAAAACCAGCGAGAACGAAGCGACGAACGCAAAGCCGGCCGGGTTCACCCATGGCGGGTTGCTCAGGGCCCACAGCACGTTGTTGACACCCCAGAAGTACGCCAGCGCCGTATTGCCGATCACGGCCGAGATCAGGAGAAACAGGGCGTGCTTGACCACCTTGCGCCAGGCCCAGTCCCAGGAGAAACCCTGGCGGTCGCGGGCTTTCCGGACGAAGGAGCGCCCCTCCACCCATTCTTCCACGGGGGCGAACACGAACTGCAGGAACACCGTTTGCGGACAGGCCCACCCGCACCAGACGCGGCCCCATTTGGCGGTGAACAAAAAGACGAACACGATGAAGGCGAGGAAGCCCGGCAGGAATAAACGGATATCCTGCGCATAGTAGTAGTTGCCGAGAAGCAGCAGACGCTGGGAGAAAACGTCCACCTGAAACAGCGGGACGCCGTCCCACCGCAACCACGGAACCCCGAGGTACACGAACAGCAGCAACCAGGCGACCCCATGGCGCCGCCTCGTGAAGAAGCCCGTGATTTCGCGGGCGTAAATCCAGTTGCGCTTGCCGCCTTCCCCGATGGTCGGCTGCGTCTCGTTTTCGCCGAGCCGCAGCGCGTCATCCACGCTGGGGCGCGCGGTGTCGGTGGTCGTCATCCGCGCCTCCCGGTCATCGTCATTCCTCCGTCCCTTGCGGTTCCTTGGGGTTGGACACGTTGCGTCCCTGAATGCTGAGCACGTAAGCCGTCAGCCAGTGGACCTTTTCAGCCCCCAGGGACAGGTCCCAACCCGGCATCCCCTTTTCCGGCCAGCCGGTGGCGACCGAATAAAGGACCTTCTCCGGCGAACCGCCGTGAATCCAGAAACGGTCCGTCAGGTTGGGGCCGATGATGCCCTGCCCCTGCTCGCCGTGACACGCCACGCAGTTCGCCTTGAACAAGGCCTCGCCCCGTGAAATGTTCTGCGGACCGCGGAGGTACTGGAGCAGTCCGTCTCCCGTGGGAGCGATGAACTCGCCCCGGGCGGCCTCGGCTTCCTTCACCTGTGCGGCGAGCAGCGCCCCGGACCACGCCAGCGCCGCGCCCTTGCCCGAATACTGCGAGATCGCATGTCCCTTGGCGGTGTAATACCCCATGTAGAGGAATGAAAACACGATGCTGCCGTAGAACATCAACAGGAACCAGCGCGGCAGCGGATTGTCATACTCCTTGATTCCGTCGAAATCCTGCCCGTGATCGAGGATCTCATCCTTCTTTTGCATGATCAGTTCTCCGAAGAAATCTTGGGGGTGAACGATGCCGCCGCACGGGGTTTGCCTCCCGCCGCGGCATCGGGTTTTTCGTCATCCCGGTTGTCCTGAAGGGCCAGGGCCCCCAGGTGGCGATAGAAGTCGGAGGAGCCGGGACGGAAGATCCACAGCAAGACTCCGAGCGTCGAGCCGAAAAAAATCAGGAGCGACAACGCGGGCCACAGGGACAATCCCGCGTTCTCCATGACAAGGCGCAGCATCAGATGCCTCCCTTTTTGATGTCGGTTCCCAATCTCTGCAGGTAGGCGATCAGCGCCACGATTTCACGATCGGCCAGGCCGGGCGCCCCGTCGCGCTCCAGTTCCGCCGCGATTTCTTCGGCCTGTTCGCGCGCCAGCGCCACTGCATTCAGTTCCTCCTCGTCGGAGTACGGCGCGCCCATCATGCGCTGCACCTTGATCTTGCGCTGCGTGACGGAAAGATCGAGTTCGTCTTCAAGCATGAACGCGTACGAAGGCATCAGCGAGCCCGGCGACGTCAGGCGCGGATCCTCCATATGGCGCAGGTGCCACAGATGGCTGTACTTGCCTCCCACGCGGTGCAGGTCGGGACCCGTCCGCTTGGAGCCCCACTGGAAGGGACGGTCGTAGATGAATTCCCCGGGACGCGAGTATTCGCCATAGCGGGCGATCTCGTCGCGGAAGGGACGCACCATCTGCGAGTGACAGGTGTAACAGCCTTCCCGCACGTACATGTCGCGGCCTTCCAGTTCGAGAGGCGTCCAGGGCTTCACCGTGGAGATGGTGGGGATGTTGCTCTTCACCAGGAAGGTGGGAAGCATTTCCACGGCACCGCCGATCGAAATCACCACCACCGTCAACAGCGTCAGCGCGAGGGGCTTGCGCTCCACGACGGAGTGCCAGTGCATCTTGATCCCCGAAGGGGCGTGCGCGGGCTCCTCGCCCGGCAAGGTGACCTCCTCGTCGACGAGGGGGCCACCGCTTTTCGCGGTCTTCCAGAGGTTGATCACCGCGAGCACGGCACCGGCGAGGAACAAGGCCCCACCCAAGGCGCGTCCCCAGTAGTAGGGCACCTGCTTGGTGACCGTCTCGACGAATCCCGGATAGGCCAGCATCGCGTCGGCGGTGAATTCCTTCCACATCAGGCCTTGGGTCACGCCCGCGGCCCACATGGTCACCACGTAGAACAGGATGCCCACCAGCGCCAGCCAGAAGTGCGCGTTGGCCATGGCCACGCTGTAAAGCGGGGTCTTCCACATGCGCGGAATCACCCAGTAACACATGCCGAAGATCAGCAACGCCACCCAGCCCAGCGCACCGCTGTGCACGTGACCGACGGTCCAGTCCGTATAGTGCGAAAGCGCGTTGACGCTCTTGATGGACATCAGCGGACCTTCGAAGGTCGACATCCCGTAGAAGGTGATGGCGGCCGCGAAGAACTTGAGAACCGGATCGATGCGCAGGCGGTCCCACGCGCCGCGCAGGGTCAGCAAACCGTTGATCATGCCGCCCCACGACGGTGCCAGCAGCATGATGGAGAACACCATGCCCAGCGACTGGGCCCAGTCCGGCAGCGCCGTGTAATGCAGGTGGTGCGGTCCGGCCCAGATGTAGAGGAACACCAGCGCCCAGAAGTGCAGAATCGAGAGGCGGTAGGAGTACACGGGCCGTCCCGCCGCCTTGGGAACGAAGTAGTACATCAGGCCGAGGAACGGAGTGGTGAGGAAGAAACCCACCGCGTTATGGCCGTACCACCATTGCACCATCGCATCCTGCACGCCGGCGTAGATCGGGTAGCTCTTGGTGAGCGAAACCGGGATGGCCA
>CAZKRC010000091.1:0-9590 GCA_964555105.1 uncultured Bifidobacterium sp.
GCAGTCGGTGATCCGTGAAATTCACGGCGACCTGCAGATGCTGCCTGACATGGGGGATGCGGCGGCCGACGCGCGGGCGCTGTTGCTGGCGGAGCAGACCCTGGAGTACGGCACGGAAAACGTCGCGGAACTGCGGCGCGAGATGGAGGCGGCGGCGGCGTCCCTCGACTTTGAACGGGCGGCCTTCCTCCGCGACCGGATCCTCGAACTCGAAGGGGGTGGCGGGGGGCGCAAGGCCTCGTCCCGCCTTTCGGCGAAAAAGTCGGGGGATTTGAAAAATGCCCCTGCGCGCAAGCGTCGTTCTTGATAAGTTTTGGTCAAACCGGAGGGCACCCGATGCCTTTCGACGTCTTTGTCAGGACCCCATTCACCACCAGGAGTTTCCCATGAAGATCCAGTTCGCCACCAAAACCCTTGCCGCCTCGCTGATCGCCCTCAGCCTCGGTCTCACCGGCTGTTTGACCGATAGCAAGGACGACGACAAGGACCCCGTCGTGACCACGCCGTGGACCACGGACTCGGTTCTGACCGTGGGTGCGCAGGGACATCTCACCCTCGGCACGGCCGTGGATCTGGACAACCGTCGCGTGCTGTTGTCTGCCGCCGCCAACGTCGCCCAGGATTCGATCGACGTGCTGTTCGCGCACCATGGTTCGGCCTTCGTGCTGATCGCCCCGCGCACCGCCAAGGATTCGGGTATCAGCGTGGCGAACAACTACGACATCACCAAGGTGCAGTACACGCAGTTCGTGAAGGTCGACGCGGAACCCGCGAACTGGGAAGCCGGCGTGGCGGCGTTTGACGCGGGCACGAAAGTGAGCTATTCGGCCATCGCTGCGAACGACATGTTCGTCGTGAAGACCACCGAAGAAAACTATGTGTTGCTCACGGTTTCCTCCATCACGGGCACCGACAACACGGGTTCGGGCACGCTGACGGTCAACCTGAAGCAGGTTGTCGCTCCGGCCGCCGAGTAACGGAAACGGAGTCCCGGCGCGCCCCGTGCGCGGCGGCCGACCGCCTTGGTTGTCAAGACCGCCTCCTTCGGGGGCGGTTTTTTTATGCCTGGTTTTATGGCGGGTCGTCATGCCTTCCCTATTCCCCCATACTGTCGTCGGAACTGCGGGCGGACGGAGGGCGAACGGACGCGGATGGTGGGATGGGGAACCGGTTTTCCGAACGGTTCTCGACGGGGCGCACCCGGAATTACGGGAGCCGCAGGATGCGCGGGAGTCGCCCATCCCGAGCGTGCGTCTTGGTAAATTCTTTGTTGGCGCATCCCCGCGCCGTTTCCGGAGCCGCCATGAAACGCCTCAAAACCGCCCTCATCATCGTTGTCGCCGTTGTCGCCTTCGTGTTCGTCGCCGCTTACGTGACCGTGCGCGTGGCTTTTCCCCCCGAAAAGATCGGAGAGATCGTGCGCATGCAGGGGACGGCGATTCTGGGACGTGAGGTCGGGGTGGGCCGCGTGGGCGTGGGTATTTTCCCGCGCCTGAAGGTGGCGGTGCGCGATGTGAGTCTGGCCAACGACTCGGGATTCTCGGACGAGCCTGCGCTGACGCTGAAAAGTCTCGATCTCTCGGTCAGCTGGTTGTCACTGCTGACCTTCTCGCCGCGCATCCACGAGATCCGTCTGGTCGAGCCGGACATCCTCTACGAGGTGGACGCGAACGGCAGGAACAATCTGGCATCGCTGGGCTCATCCGATCCGGCGGAGGTCGACACCGCCACGGCGCTTCCGGAGCTTCCCGCCAGCGTGGAACTCAAGGCTTTCATTCTGGACAACGGTCGGGTGCGTTACCGCGACGCCGCGGCCGGCCAGGAGGTGACGCTCGGCCGCATCGACCAGCGCGCCTCGCTGTCGCTCGATCCGCGGCTGACGGACGTGCGCACCGCGGGTTCGCTGACCATATCGGAAATCTCCGTCGCGGACGCGGCCTCCGGTTTGCGCAAGGGCGGTGTCCGCATCACCGTCGCCCACGACCTGCGCGTCGATCTGCCCGGCGACAGCGTGCGCATCCACGGCATCGACCTCGCCTTCCAGGACGTGAAGGTGCACGTCGCCGGGCTCCTGAGGGACTTCAGTACCCCGACCCCCACCGTTGACATCCGCGTCTCCGCCCCCGAAATATCCCTCGCTTCCCTGTTCGCGGAAATCCCCTCTGAAATCTCTCCCGCGCTCTCCCGGCTCACCGTCGCGGGCACGGCCTCCCTCGACGTCCGCGTCCAAGGGGTACTCGACACCAATCCCGCGGTGGCGGTCAAGGCCGTGCGGGCCGACATCGGCGTGCGCGATGGCGCCTTCGGCCACAAGGACGTCCCGCAGGGCGTCACGGACTTTACCGTCAGGCTCGCCGTGCGCGGCGATTCCGTCAGCCTCGACACGCTGTCGTTCCGCAGCGGCCCCAACCCCTTCGGCATGAAGCTGCTGGTCACGGAAGCGTTGAACCCGGTGCCCCACCTGCGCTTGCTGGCGGTGAGCGGCGAACTGGATTACGGCAACCTCATCGCCCTGGCACACACAATGGAGGTGGTGGATTCCGACATCAAGGTTTCGGGACGGCAGACGTTCCGTCTCGCGGCGTCGGGGCCGCTTGATGCCGCCAACCCGCAGGGACTGGTCGCCGACGGCCGCTCGGAATTGATCGGCATCAAGGCACAGCTCCCCGATCTTCCTCCGGTGCAGGCGCACGGCATCACCACCATCACCAACGAAAGCATCCGTCAGAACCTGACGGTGAAAATCGGAAACTCCGATGCCACCGTGGGCGTGTTGGTACGCAACTATCTCGCGGCGGTATTCCCGGAGCAGGCGGCAGGACGCCGCACCCACGTCGGGGTCGACGTCCGGTCGAAATTGCTCGACCTGGACGAGTTGATGCCCGAAGGATCGGACGACGCGGACTCGTCCGCGCCGTTGACGGCGTACCCCGACTGGCCTCCCGTGGATGCGGACGTCAACGTGTCGCTGGAGCGCACGCGCCTGATGAACCTCGACATGACCGCGTTCACGCTCAAGGCCGTGCTGCGCGAAGCGTCCGCGGTGACGGATCTGAAGGGCGTGCTGTACTCCGGTGCCTTCAACTCGTCGGTGACCGTGCTGCCGCGCACGTCCACGGACTGGGCCTTCGGGTTCAAGCTGAACGTGAACAAGGTCGAGGCCAACGATTTCATCTCGCGCCTGAACGACGAGATTCCCGTGCAGAACGCCTTGTTGCGCTCGCTGGCGGGGACGGATAGCGCGCTCTACGGCAAGTTCAGCATGAACGCCGACCTGAGGACGTTCGGGTTGCCCGACGCCTTCGCCGCAAACCTCTCCGGGCCCATTTCGTTCTCGGTGACGGACGGCCGCATCGTGGGCGTGGAGTGGACCAAAAGCCTTTCGGCCTCGCTGGCGAAGGCGCACTCGTCACTGGGGTTTGAACAACTGACGTTCTCCGAACTCAAGGGTGACTTGCTGGCGGAGAATGGCAACCTGGTGGTGCGCGATCTCAGTTTCGATTCGCCCCGGGTGGGGGCGGGGCGCGCCACAGGGACGATCGGATTCGACAACGCCCTGAACCTGCAACTGACGCAGGCGTTGCCGAAAAGCGCCTCGGCCTTGGTCGGCGGCGCCGGGAACGCGGTCCTCGGCCAGTTGCGCAAGGTCGCGCCGGGTGTTCCGGACGGCTCTCTCGTCCCCACGGACCAACAGGGCCGCGCCCTGATGTACTACACCGTGCGCGGTACGGTCGACAGTCCCGCGTTCGCGCTGGATGTCACGCGCATGGCGGCCGAAGGCGCGGGAGGTGCCGCCGCGAATGCGGCGAAGGCCGCGCTCGCGGCCAGGGCGGCGGAAGAGAAGGCCAGGCTGGAGGCCGCCGCGCGCGCGCGGGTGGATGCGGAGAAGGCGCGGCTCCAGGAGGCCGCGGCCGCGGAGAGGAAAAAACTGGAGGACAAGGCCGCCGCCGAGGCGAAGAAGCAGGGTAAAAAGTTGTTGGAAGGCTTGAGGAAGTGAGTGAAGGCCTCCCTGTGTGGGAGGCCTGGCCACCCCCGCGGCTTCGTGATTCCGCGATTCCCGCTGCTCCCCCAGAGCGCCCCTGGATGCGGAAAATCCCCGGTGTAATATGACGATCCGTTACGGCAGCGTCGCAATTGGTCGCAAGGCCGGTTTTCAACGCGTTCTTCCGTCGACGCCTTGTATCTGCAATAGGGAGGAATTCCCCATTCAGATTCAAGGAGGTCATCATGAAAACGTATGGGACACAAAGTCATAACCGCCTGATGTTCGGAAGCTGCGCCGTGCTGGCACTGCTTCTGGCGGGATGCCTGACCGACGACAAGGGGCAGGAAGGCAACGGTCCGACCATCTCGGCGGGACCGTCCGATGAAGTCGTGGCGGAAGGTTCGCTCGCCACGTTCAGCGTCACGGCCAGCGGATCCGGTGATCTCCGGTACCAGTGGATCCGCAACGGTGAGGACATGGAGGGGCGCACCTTCTCGAACCTGAGTTTCACCGCCAACGACAGCGACGACAATGCGGAAATCCGCGTGCGCGTCACCGATGACAACGGCAGCACCACCAGCCAGCCTGCCTGGCTGCGCATCCGCGTGTCCAGCGAGCAAATGGTGCTGGGCGCGCAGTCCAGCCTGCTTCCCTCTTCCATGGATCTGGATGAATGGGAACCGTACACGGCGTCCGAGGCTGACAACTATTCCAACCTCATCGACATGGTGTTCGCCTATTCCACCGCCACGGGGAACGACAGCCTCGCGTTGTATTCACCGCTGGTCGCGAAGAACGGTGTGGGCGGATCGTCCGGATTCGACTTCATGGCGGACTGGCCGTCGGCCAACAACACCGAGATCCGCCTCGTGGATGTGGCCGACTGGGAGAACGTGATGACCTCCGCCGACATCAAGGCCCTGTTCGATCAAGGGGCCGCCGGCAGCACGCCGGGGCGCGTCTTCGTGCGCGAAGGCACCACGGTGGTGGTCCGTACCAACGAGGACCGCCATGTCCTGCTGCGGATCACTGCCGTGACCTCGCAGACCGCCAGCGGCAGCGCCACCATCGCGGCCAAGGCGAAGTGGTAACGGACGCATAGCGGCCTGAAGCATCGGCCTGAAGGTATCCGGATCATGCCGGGCTCAGGGTTCGGATTCATGCCGCGACACGGCATACCACCCGTGTCCGGCACATTGTCCGGCACCGTGTTCGACATCAGGCGCTTCGATGCCCGCCTCGAACCCGCCAAACCCGTCTTGGCTTCGGCCGTGCACGGGGAGGGCCGCGGAGAGGATGGATGGAGAAGCGTCTCGGGGGAAGACGGGGGCAGGACCTTGCTCCCGTCTTCTTTTTTTTGGGGGGGGAGGGGCGTTCCGCCCGGCGCGAGGACGGATGTTG
This sequence comes from uncultured Bifidobacterium sp., assembly GCA_964555105.1. Taxonomy (GTDB): domain Bacteria; phylum Fibrobacterota; class Fibrobacteria; order UBA11236; family UBA11236; genus UBA11236. Next base: position 5,387 of record CAZKRC010000091.1, read on the forward strand.
CGGCGGGTGGCGTGGCGGTCGGAGGGAGCGTGTGGTCTGGACGCCTAGGTGGGCAGCGGGCCCTGGCCTTCGCGGACGATGTCCGGCTCCCCGCTGACCAGGCTGATCACGGTGGTGGGGTTGACCGCCACCGAGCCCATGCCCAGTACGAGGTCGACCTGGTGCCCGAACGCGTCATCGATGTCTTCCGCGTCGACGAAAACGTCGTCCTCATGCACCTTGGCGGCGGTGGTCAACAGGATCAGGTCCGGCTTGAGTGCGAACAACGCATCGGCGAAGGGGTGGGCCGGCATGCGCACGCCCACCTCGGGCCGTTTCACGTCGAGAATTTTCTTGCCGTGCGCGGTGGCGGGAAGGATGAAGGTGTACGGCCCCGGCACCAGCTTTTTCATGTACCGGTAGGCCATGTTGTCCATGCGCGCGAAGTCGGTGACGGTGGAGAAGTCGCGCACCATCAGGGCCATCACGTATTTCTTGATGGCCCGCTTGAGGTGGTAAAGCTTGTTCACCGCCACGCGGTTGCGCGCGTCGCAACCCAGGGAATAGCCCGAGTCGGTGGGGTACACGCAGATGCCGCCCTTCTCGAAGGTCTCGAGGGCGCGGCGCATGTGCCGTGCTTCCGGCGTCACGGGGTGAAGGGAGAGGAGCATGGGAGGAAGATATGAAATCAGAAATCGGAAATCAGAAATCGGAAATCAGAAACCAGAAATCAGAAATCTGAAATCAGAAATCTGTGCCGAAGGCATGAGGTCCGCCGGAGGCGGAACGAATCAATCAGAAATGAACGCAGAGGCCCCACAGAGTGATCAGGGTGTTCGGGGCGGATGGTTGTAGGAAGGTGCATATCCTTTTAGACGCCTGATTCCGGTGACCAACATGGCCGTGAGTTCATTCGCTTCTTTTTGAAGAGGCATCAGGCGAGGGGAGGATACGATGCCTGCCTCTTGCATCAGTTTCATCCAGTAGGTGGATTCTTCGAGCTCCTGGAGCGCGACTTCGGATTTGCTCGTGATTTCGGCCCTGGAGCGGCTTCGTTTTCCTTCGCTCAAATGGGCTCCGACGGATGTTGCTGAACGAAGCAACTGCCTGCCGAGACAATGCTCGACGTCCCCTTTCGGGAGAGAGACGTAAAGACGGATAACGTCGAGAGCGAAGCGCCGACTGCGATCGGACAGGGTTCCTTGGGCATAGCTTGGGTGTTCTCTTTGCACGGACCATCTCCACGACTAGAGGGGTGATTACAGAGTGGCTTCAGATGCCAGAAAGGGTTTCTTGGCCTACAGGGGCGGCCTTCGCCCTTTCTGATTTCAGATTTCAGATTTCTGATTTTGTGTTCATCCCCGCCAATATCCCCCTCCATCGGGGATGAACGCATGGGGCACATGGACGATGATGGGCTCGCCACCCGGGTTCGCGTGCACGCCCACGGCATCGAACCGCATGGGGCGATCCATGCCGATGCCGCGCTCCAGACACCACGCCTGGGCGATGCGCTGGATCTTGTGCTGCTTGCGGCCATTCACCCAGCCCAGCGGATCCCCGGCCGCGTCGCTCAGTCCGGTTTTCACCTCCACAAACGCGAGATCGCCCTCGGGCGACTCAACGATCAGGTCGAGCTCGCCGTGACGGCCGAACCGGTAGTTGCGCTCGAGCAATCGATAGCCGTGAGTGAGCAGCCAGGTGAGGGCCAGATCTTCACCTGATCGTCCCAGCGGAATGCGGTGATCCTGAGGAGTTTCCGGAGCAGCAGTTGCGGGATCAGGGGGTGAAGGCGCGTCCGGGGCCTGCGGGGATGCAGGATCCGGCCGCGCGGCGGGGAACGAGGGGGGAACGGCGGGCGGGGCGGAGGACGGTTCGGGATGCGCGTGGGTCATGCGTGCGCAAGCGCACGCAATCCCCGTTCCAGACGATCGAAGCCTTCGGTGAGAACGCTTACGGAGTTCGCGAACGAGAGGCGCAGGTAGCCCTCGCGGCCGAACCCGAGCCCGGGCACGGTGACGAGGCCGCATTCGTCCAGCAGGTATTCCGCCAGTTCCACGGACGTGGTGAGGGTTTGGCCGCCTTGAGGGCTCCCGGCGGGGCGGCCTTCAGCGGGACCCTCACCGGGACCGACACCAGAGCCTTCACCGTGCGCGACGCGCGCGGGGAGCAACCCGTCGATCGCGAGGAACACGTAGAACGCGCCATCGGGTGAGTTCCAGCGGAGCTCCACGCCCGCAGCGCGCATCGCCTCAAGGCGCGACAGGGCATAGGCGCGCGCCTCGGCGTAGTGGGCGCGCATGTCCGGGAAGATGTCCGCGGAGGCGTTGAGACAGGCGAGCGCGGCATGCTGGCCGATGGTCGAAGGGTGGTGCGCCGCGTGGCTTTGCACCGCGACCATGGCCTTGGCCCACGCGGCGGGCGCGCCCACGTAACCCAGGCGGAGGCCCTGCATGGCGAAGGCCTTGGAGAACCCGTTGATGGTGGCGGTGCGCGCGGCCATCGCCGGCGAGAGCGCGGCCGGGCTCACGTGCGTCGCACCGTCGTAGGTGATGTGTTCGTAGATCTCGTCGGACAGCACGAACAGGTCGTGTTCCACGATCACGGCCGCGAGCGCTTCCAGTTCGGCGCGCGTGTACACGGCCCCGGTCGGGTTCCCCGGCGAATTCAGCAACACGAGTTTGGTGCGCGGCGTGATGGCGGCGCGCAGTTCATCCACGGTCATCTTGAAGCCGTTGTCGAAACGCGTGGCGATCTCCACCGGCACGCCGCCGAGGAGCCGCACGGCTTCGGGGTAGGTGACCCAGTAGGGTGAGGGCACGATGACTTCGTCGCCGGGGTCGAGCACGGCGGTGAGCGCGGTGAATACGGCCTGCTTGGCGCCGGAGGTGACGAGGAGCTCGTCGGCCGTGTGGCGGATGCCGTTTTCGTCCGCGAACTTGCGGCTCAACGCCGCGCGCAGTTCGGGCAGTCCGGCCATGTGGGCGTAGCGCGTCTTGCCGTCCTTCACGGCTTTTTCAATCGCGGCGGCGGCGACGGCGGGCAAGGGAAGATCGGGTTCGCCGGCCCCCAGGCTGACGACATCCCGGCCGGCGGCCAAAAGGTCCTTGTAACGGGCGTCGACGGCCACGGTGGGAGACGGAGAGATGCCGCGCGCGCGGGAAGACAGGGATTTCATGGACGAGAAAAGTAGCTGACGAAGCGCGCGCGCGGCCCGCTCCCGGAGGCCCGCAGCCTGACGCCCGCCCCCGGTCGCGGTGCCGGCGTCGCGTCCCCGGACGCGCTTTCCGCGCCCGGGGGCGTTCCCCCCCATACGTCTTTTCCTGCTCTGGAAATGGACCCGGAATGGGCTCCCGAAAGACGGGGGGAAGTGCCGTTCCGAGGCCGAAAGGGGGTAAAATCCGGCAGGAATTGGCGTTCCGGGGCGGGTTTTCTGGTAGAATGCGCCCGGTATTTGTTAGTTTCCCAATCTCGTGTTTTCAGTATTCACCAGGAGCCATCATGAGCCAAAAGAAAATCAACGTCGCCATCGTCGGCCTCGGTTTCGGCGCCGAGTTCATTCCGATTTACAAGAAGCACCCCAACGCCAACATGTACGCGGTGTGCCAGCGCAATGAAGCGAAGATGAAGGAGATCGCGGACGCGTTCGAGATCGAGAAGCGCTACACGGCCTTCGAGGACATGCTGAAGGACCCGAACATCGACCTGGTGCACATCAACAGCCCCATTCCCGACCACGGCTGGATGTCGATCGCCGCGCTCAAGGCCGGCAAGAACGTCTCCTGCACAGTGCCCATGGCCACCACGCTGGAAGAGTGCAAGGAAATCGTCGAGCTGGTGAAGTCCACCGGCCTCAAGTACACGATGGCCGAGACGGTGGTGTTCTCGCGCGAGTACCTGTTCATGAAGGAAAAGCTCGACAAGGGTGAACTGGGCAAGCTGCAGTACCTGCAGGGCTCGCACCAGCAGGACATGGACGGTTGGCCCGGTTACTGGCCCGGTTTGCCGCCGATGTGGTACGCGACCCACTGCGTCGGTCCGATGGTCGGCCTCGCCGGCAAGGACGTGGAGTACGTCTCGTGCTTCGGTTCGGGCACCATCCGCAAGGAAATGCACGACATCTACGGCTCGCCGTTCGCCGTGCAGACCGCGCACCTCAAGTTCAAGGACTCCGACCTGTCGGCGCGCGTGATCCGTTCGCTGTTCGACGTGGCGCGCCAGTACC